>JBAVGB010000021.1:0-91260 GCA_049684555.1 Gallionella sp.
AAAGTCCAAGTTTCTATGGCCGAGTTATGTCTGAAGCAGGACGTCGTAACCCTTCAGTTTTGGCCAAGAAGAAACCATACATATATTTCTGATTGTCTATGAGCCGTGCACGATTGACTCATCAAGACACGGCACGGCTTTGCTTCAAGTCATGCTCATTTTTCCTGAAGTGAAGCATAAAAAAATACACTTTCTATGCTGCGAAATCACGACTTGATATGAATTTAGCCCCGCGTCCCGATCAACCGCCCAGATACGCGCGCTGCACTGCGTTACTGCCCAGCAGTTCGCCCGCTGCGCCGCACAGGGTGACCCTTCCGCTTTCCATCACATAGCCTCGCTGTGCCACTTCGAGCGCAAGCTTCGCATTCTGCTCGACCAGCAGTATGCTCATGCCCAGCGCGGCGATGTCGCGTATGGTATCGAAGATCTTTTGCACCATCAGCGGGGCAAGCCCCATGCTGGGTTCATCCAGCATCAGCAGGCGCGGTCTGCTCATCAGCGCGCGCGCCATCACGACCATCTGCTGCTCGCCGCCCGACAGTGTTCCGGCCAGTTGGTGCTTTCGTTCACTGAGACGCGGGAATAACCGGTACATCTTTTCAAGGTCGGCTGCGATTTCATCATTGTCGCTGCGGCTGTATGCGCCCATCAGCAGATTTTCCGCTATCGTCATGCGCGCAAACACGCCGCGGCCTTCCGGGACGAGCGCGATGCCCATTGCCGCACGCTGGTGTGCCGCGACATTGTGCAGGCTGTTGCCGCCGTAGTGTATCTTGCCGCCGGACGGGTGAAGCAGACCTGCAAGGGTTTTCAGCGTGGTGGTCTTGCCGGCGCCATTGCTGCCGATCAACGCGACCAGTTCGCCCTGGGCAACATGCAGGTCGATGCCCTTGATCGCATGGATGCCGCCATAGGCGACTTTGAGTCCGTTTACGTCTAGCAATGGTTCACTCACTGCCGCCCCCGAGGTAAGCGGCGATCACGGCCGGATCCTTGCGTATCTGCTCCGGCGGACCCTCGGCGATTTTCTTGCCGTAATCGAGCACCGCGACGCGGTCGCAAAGTCCCATGATGAGTTTGACGTCGTGCTCGATCAGCAGCACAGTGACGCCCTTGTCACGGATGGATTTCAACAGTGTTTTGAGATTTTCCGTTTCGCTCGCGTTCATTCCCGCCGCAGGCTCGTCGAGCGCAAGCAGCAGCGGTTCGGTGGCCAGCGCCCGTGCGATCTCCAGACGGCGCTGTTCGCCGTAGGAAAGATGCTTGGCCAGGGTCTGCGCGGGCTTTTCGATGCCGACGTAATGCAGCAGTTCGCGCGCGCGTGCCGCGATGGCATGTTCTTCCCTGCGCGTGCCGCGATTGCGCAGCAGCGCGCCGAATACGCCCGCGCGGGTGCGCACGTGGCGGCCGATCATCACGTTTTCCAGCGCGGTCAGGTTGTCGAACAGCCTGATGTTCTGGAAGGTGCGCGCGATTCCGGCTTGCGCCAGGAGATGGGGTTTGCCAGACTGGTAATGCATGCCGTTGAAGCGGAAGCCGCCCGCGCTGGGCTGGTACAGTCCGGTGATCACGTTGAACAGGGTGGTTTTGCCCGCCCCGTTTGGGCCGATCAGGCCGTAGATCTCCCCGCGCTGGATGTGCAGCGACACGTCGCTGAGCGCGTTCAAGCCGCCGAACGCTTTGCCGATGTGCGAGGCCTGTAGCAGTGCATCATCAGTGTGTGGCATCGTATACGGTCTCCTCGGCAGCCGCATCTTCTCCGCCGAACTCGCGCCGGCGCACGCGCGACGGCAGCAATCCGGCCGGGCGATATAGCATCATCACGATCAGCGCCGTGCCGAACAACAGCATGCGCAGGCTTTCCGGATCGATCAGCGTCCTGCCGAACATCGCCTGTTGCAGCGGCACCACGATGTTCCGCAGTACCTCGGGCAGCAGCGCCAGCAATACACCGCCGAGGATCACGCCGGCGATATTGCCCATCCCGCCCAGCACCACCATGCACAGCACCATGATGGATTCCATCAGGCTGAAACTTTCCGGGCTGACGAAACCCTGGAATCCCGCAAACAGCGCGCCGGAAGCGCCGCCGAACGTCGCGCCCATCGCAAAAGCAAGCAGTTTCAGGTTGCGCGTGTTGATGCCCATCGCCGACGCGGCGACCTCGTCCTCGCGTATCGCCATCCATGCCCTGCCGATGCGCGATCTTTCCAGCCGTCTCGAGACGAATATCACCAGCGCGGTAAACGCCAGGAACAGGTAAAAATACAGATGCACCGAGGGAATCGCGAATCCGAAAATTTCCCGAGTCCTGTTGAGCGACACCCCCATCACGCGGACCGGGTCGATGAAGCTGATGCCTTGCGGACCATTGGTCAGGTTGACGGGGGCGTTCAGATTGTTCAGAAAGATGCGGATGATCTCACCAAAACCAAGCGTGACGATGGCAAGGTAATCCCCGCGCAGGCGCAATGTCGGTGCGCCGAGCAGCACGCCGAATCCGCCCGCCACCAATGCCGCCAACGGCAACACGAACCAGAACGGCAGGTGTATGCCATCCGGGAATGCGAGCGGGAAAACCTGCGCCAAATGCGGAGAATCGGCCAGCGCATAGCAATAGGCGCCCACCGCGTAAAACGCGATGTATCCCAGATCAAGCAGGCCGGCATAGCCGACCACGATGTTCAAACCGAGCGCCAGCATGATGTAGAGCATCGCGAAATCGACAATGCGCACCCAGCCGCGCCCAAGCAGCGCATCGGTGACAAAGGGCAGCGCGATCAATACGGCTAGCAATAACCAGATTAACCAGCGTTGCTTGCGTTTATCGAACGAAATCATCACAAAGAATTCCCGCAGTAGCTTTGCGAGCGGCTCGAAGCACGAGGAACCGCACAGCGCGTGATGAGATTTACCTTACAGGCATGCGGGAAGCAAGCGAGCACACGACGCTGCGATTCTGGCGCACGGTAACTTATACGGAGATTTTCATGCGCGTTCGGCAATACGTTCCCCCAATAATCCGGACGGCCGGAACACCAGCACCGCGATCAGCACGAAGAAGGCGAACACATCCTGGTAGTTGCTGCCGAAAAATCCGCCGGTCAGATCGCCGATATAACCGGCGCCCAGGCTCTCGATCAGCCCGAGCAGCAATCCACCCAGCATCGCGCCGCGCAGGTTGCCGATGCCGCCCAGCACCGCAGCGGTGAAGGCCTTCAGGCCGAGGATGAAACCCATGTAGTAATGCGCCAAACCATAGTTCGCGCTGACCATGACGCCGGCCACTGCGGCGAGCGACGAGCCGAGCATGAAGGTGATCGAGATCACCCGGTTGATGTCCACGCCCATCAATTGCGCCGTATGCTGGTTCTCCGCCACTGCGCGCATGGCGCGTCCGAGCCGGGTGCGATGCACGACCGCCATCAGTCCCGCCATGATCGCCAGCGCCAGGATGAAAATAATGATCTGGATATCGTTGATGATCGCGCCGCCGATGTTATGGGGGGTGTTGTCGATCAGTTGCGGAAAAGAATGGTAGCTGCGTCCCCAGATCATCATCGCCAGATTCTGCAGCACGATGGATACGCCGATGGCGGTGATCAGCGGCGCGAGGCGGGGTGCATGGCGCAACGGACGATATGCAATGCGTTCGATGCTGTAGCCCAGCACCATGCAGCCCAGCATCGCCAGCGCAACACTGAGCGGCAGTGCCAGCAGCGCCGGCACACCCCACCCGAGCAGCGCGGTCAGCGAGGAAAGCGCCAGCATCGCGCCGATCATCACGACCTCGCCATGCGCGAAGTTGATCAGGCCGAGAATGCCGTACACCATGGTGTAGCCCAGCGCGACCAGGGCATACACACTGCCCTGCACAAGGCCGTTAATGATTTGTTGTAAGAGGATATTCATGGCCGTGCAAACAAAAACGACACGGAACGCGTGTCGTTTTTTGTTTTACGGGTTCAGCATCAATTGGACGCCGTCTTCGCCGCACCGAGCGTCTCGAGCGGCACCCACTTGCCGTGCTGCACTTGATACATGGTGATGGCACCGCCCTTGAGGTCGCCCTTTTGATCGAACTGGATATTTGCCGTGACCCCGTCATAGGAAATGTCCGCAAGCGCGGGCAGGTATTTTGCGGGATCCGTCGAGCCGGCTTTCTGCATCGCCGCGATCATCACATTGACCGCATCGTAACAATAGGGCGCATACAGCTGTATCGGCCCGTATTTGGCGATGTATCGATCGGCGAACGCCTTGCCTCCCGGCATCTTGTCGAGCGGCACGCCGGGCAACGAGGCATACGCACCCTCCGCGGCATCGCCTGCCAGCCTGATGAATTCAGGGGTATAACCGCCGTCACCCGTCATGAATTTCGTCTTCAGCGCAAGTGCCTTGAGTTGTTTCACCATCGGTCCGCTCTGCGCATCCATCCCGCCATAGAACAGCAGGTCGGGAGTTTTGCCCTTCACAGCGGTCAGTACCGCGGTAAAGTCCATCGTCTTGTCGTTGGTGTATTCATGTGCGACGATCTTTGCGCCGTTGGCCTCTGCCGACTTGATGAACTCATCCGCCAAACCCTGGCCGTAAGCGGTGCGGTCGTCGATCACCGCGATCCTCTTCGAGCCCAGATTTTTCGCCGCGTACTCGCCGAGCACGCGGCCCTGCTGCGCATCGTTCGCCATCACACGGAAGGCGGTCTTGAAACCCTGCGCGGTGTAGGCGACTGCGGTAGCGGAAGGTGAAATCTGCGGAATGCCGTTATCGCTGTAGATTTTTGCCGCAGGGATGGTCGTGCCCGAATTGAGATGGCCGATGACGCCGCTGACTTTGTCGTCCACCAGTTTCTGCGCGACGATGGTCGCAGTCTTGGGATCTGCCTGATCGTCTTCGCTGATTAGGTCGAAATGAACTTTGCGCCCGCCGATGACGATACCCTTTGCATTCGCATCGTCTATCGCCATGCGCGTGCCGTTCTCGTTGTCCTTGCCCAGGTGAGCCTGTGGACCGGTCAATGGCGCAGACGCGCCGATGCGCACGACCAGATCACCGGATGATTCCTGGCCGGTGGTGGCTGATTTTTCACACCCGTATAGCGCCACGGATAGCAGCACCGGCACGATAGCGAAGGCCAATAATGAACGGATTGAATGTTGCGAAATCTGCGACATGATCTATCTCCCCTGGTGTATGAGGCCAGATTATGGGGAGCAGGCACGATGCTTGTCAATTTTGCAGACAAAAAAGCCTGCTTGCGCCGGCTCATGCTGCAGGCAGTTCCGGAATTATTTGTTGGCCAGGCTTTGCTCGAACTTCACCAATTCGGTGATTTCCGCCTTTTTTGCGCCGGTCGGGTCGTTAGCCGGCATAGGCATGGTGCCCCAGTTGCCTGAACCGCCCTGGGAAACCTTCATCACCAAACCTTCGATCAATGGATATTCCTTGCCCTTATAGGTGTACTTGGTAACGCCGCTGCCGGTATATTTTTTGGCAACGTCTCTCCATGCCGGACCGACCACCTTATGGTCGATGGAGTGACAAGCAGTGCAATTGAGTTTGTGGGCAAGTGCCGGCATTTCTTCTGCCATTACGCCAACGGCAGCCATCAAACCTGCCACAGCAACGATACTCCCGACAATAGCTTTCATATGCTTCTCCATTTGATTAAAAAATTTCATTCTCGCGAAGGCTTCCATCCATCACTCGGCAAGCGTCGCTGCCCCCTGATCTGCTTGAGGATCGCGCCGCTCAAGCAACGGCAACTCGCCGGAAAGCGAACAATCATATCATCAGGCGGCAAAAAAGCCGGCGCGAGCCGGCTTTTTCAGGACTGCCTCCGATCCTTCCACAACGCGCTTCCGAGCAAGGCCACAACGCGCTTCCGAGCAAGGCTGAAGGACAGGTACATGCTTACTTCTTTTCCAGACCCAGGATGAAGTCGACCAGCGTCTTGATGTCTGCTGCGCTTACCCTCGGTGCATTCGGGATCATCGCGGTGGTGGTGAACCAGTCGCCCTTGCCGCCCTTGGCCACTTTTTCTTCCAGCCATGCTTCAGGAGTCGACTTGCCGTGTTCCTTCAGGATGGCAGAGACTTTCTGCGTGGTCTGGTAAGCCTTAGGATCAACTGCAGTGCCCGTAGCGCCAACCTTGTTGTAAGCTTTGGAAACATCCCTCCATGCCGGTCCGACCAGCTTCTTGTCGATCGTGTGGCAAGCTGTGCAACCGCTCTTTTTCGCCAGCGCCGGCATGTCTTCTGCCATAACGCTGCCTGCCATCACCAGACCTGCCGCTGCGATCATGCTAACAATGATAGTCTTCATGCTTTTGTTCTCTCCAGTTTATTTTTTGAAAGCGTCCGAAACGACGTGAAGGTTTCACCTTCATCGGCGATTCTAAACAACCCCGCCTGCTTTGCCTACAAACTTATCCGGCAAATTGTTACCAACGGTAACCCAACAACGCCGCGCACGGGGCTGAAGTTGACACCAATATTTGCTCTGCATCGCAAACCTGCATTAAATCATCATGCTTGGGAAAAATTAGTCACGCCTGCAGCCCAACGCCAGCGGCAAGAACGGGGCGAAAAACGGGCATGCACGCGACGCTAGAACGTTTCGGCCTGATATTCGACGATCATTGTGTGGCGGCTTCCCGCCGGAACGTTCACCAAGTTTTCCATCGCATTCGCGGATTCCACGCATAGCATTTCGCGCCAGCCGTCAGGTTGTCCCATATCGCCCATCTTGCCGGCCTTTTCGGTCCACGGCGTCCACACCACGGTGGAACGGCTGCCGGATTTGGTGGTATGGATATATCGCCTGAGCTTGTCGTCCACGATCACGCATTCGGATGCCGTGTTGACATACACCCTGTCGGTCTCGCCCGAGAAGGTGATCGGGCCGGATTGCTTCCTGAGAGTGGAACCACCGACTTTGTCCCAATAGTCTGAACCTTCCAGTCCGGTCACCCGAACTGCCCCGATATCGCCGATCTGAAAATAGGTATGCAACGCTTCGCCGATCACAAAATCGGACGTACCGGTATTTTCGGTAGTCAATTCCATGTGCAATATATCGGCAACGATTATGGTCAGATTCAGCTTCGAAGGATGGGGCCACTGCGTTCTTGTCTTCTCGTTTTCCACCAGCTGCAGCGTAATGCGGGTCGAACCGCCAGGTCCGGTCTCGGTTTCCACAACCTGCCATGGCACGGTTCGCGCGAAACCATGCCCGGGGAAAGTTGCATCGCTTGCATGGGCGCCAAACCACGGCCAGCATACCGGGACCCCGCCGCGTATCGATTTCCCGACCGCTAGTTTTGCGTCCCGCGACAGCCACACCACCGGCACCGCCTGGCTCTTGGGATGCCAGGTCATCAGGTGGGCGCCTTGCAGGCAGATTGATGCTTTTGACAAGGGATTGTTGATCTCCGCGATGATCAGGCCGCTGGCATCTTTTCGAAATGTGAGTTGCCCGTCGATACCGAATTGCGTGTTCAATTGTTGTGCTGTGGACATGTTTGTTTCCCTCTTGTTAAGTACCTTTTTAACTTCCGAGCCAGCCAACGATCGGTTATTTCTCCAGCTGAGATACGTCCCGCACTGCACCCTTATCGGCGCTGGTCACCATGGCTGCATACGCCCTCAGTGCAACTGACACCTTGCGTTGCCGTTCTGCTGCAGGCTTCCACGCCTGCTTCCCTTTTGCTTCCATTGCCGCCCGGCGTTTGACCAGCTCGGCGTCGGAGATCGCCAAATTGATGCTGCGATTCGGGATGTCGATGTCGATCCGGTCGCCTTCCTGGACCAGCGCGATCGCACCGCCGCTGGCCGCTTCCGGCGAGACATGGCCGATGGAGAGGCCGGAGGTACCGCCGGAAAAGCGCCCGTCGGTAAGCAGGGCGCATGCCTTGCCCAATCCCCTTGATTTCAGGTACGAGGTCGGATACAGCATCTCCTGCATGCCCGGGCCGCCCTTGGGCCCCTCGTACCGGATCACCACCACGTCCCCGGCGGCGACCCGGTCGGCCAGGATACCGGACACCGCCGCATCCTGGCTCTCGAACACGCGCGCGCGCCCGGAAAATTTCAGGACGCTCTCGTCCACGCCCGCTGTCTTGACAATGCAGCCATCCAGCGCGATGTTACCGTGCAGCACCGCCAACCCGCCGTCCTGCGAATAGGCGTGCGCCTTGTCGCGGAGGCAACCCTTGCTGCGATCCGTCTCCAGCTCCGGATACTGCACCGACTGCGAGAACGCCATCGCGGTGCTGATGCCGCCCGGTGCTGCCCGGAAGAACTCCCGTACTGCCTCATCGCTAGTCTGCCTGATGTCCCATTGCTTCAACCCGTCGCGCAAGGTCCTGCTATGTACCGTGCCGACTTCGCCGTGCAACAAGCCCGCGCGATCCAGTTCTCCCAGTATCGCGGCGATGCCGCCGGCACGGTGCACATCTTCCAGATGGTATGCGCTGGAGGGCGCGACCTTGCAGAGCGTCGGCACATGGCGCGACAGCCTGTCCATATCTTTCATCGTGAAATCCACCCCGGCTTCGCGGGCGATCGCGAGCAGGTGCAACACGGTATTGGTCGAGCCGCCCATCGCGATATCCAGCGTCATCGCGTTCTCGAAGGCAGCCAGGCTGGCAATGCTGCGCGGCAACACGGAAGCATCGTCCTGGTCGTAATAACGCTTGCACAGTTCGACGATCAAACGCCCCGCGCGCAGGAACAGCTGTTTGCGCCCGGCATGCGTCGCAACCAGCGAGCCGTTGCCGGGCAATGACAACCCCAGTGCCTCGGTAAGGCAGTTCATCGAATTCGCGGTGAACATGCCGGAGCAGGAACCGCAAGTCGGGCATGCCGAGCGTTCGATTGCCTCCACTTCAGCATCGCTGTACTTGTTGTCTGCTGCCGCGACCATCGCGTCGATCAGGTCGAGGCCTTTCACCGTACCTTTCCAGTTGACTTTGCCCGCTTCCATCGGGCCGCCCGACACGAACACCACCGGTACGTTGAGGCGCATCGCTGCCATCAGCATGCCCGGCGTGATCTTGTCGCAATTGGAGATGCACACCAGCGCATCGGCGCAATGCGCATTGACCATGTATTCCACGGAATCGGCGATCAGGTCGCGCGAAGGCAGCGAGTACAGCATGCCGTCGTGCCCCATCGCAATACCGTCGTCCACCGCGATGGTATCGAATTCCTTGGCAATGCCGCCCGCCTTCTCGATCTCGCGCGCCACCATCTGCCCCAAATCCTTGAGATGGACGTGGCCCGGGACGAACTGGGTGAATGAGTTGGCAATCGCGATGATGGGCTTGCCGAAGTCGCCGTCGGTCATGCCGGTGGCGCGCCACAATGAGCGTGCGCCGGCCATGTTGCGGCCATGAGTGGAAGTGCGTGAACGGTATTCTGGCATAAGGTCTTTCTGGAAAAATGGAAGCACGTATAATCAGGTCTGCAATATTACCCGAATCCATCATGCTCGTTCATCCGCAAATCGATCCTGTCGCCATCCACCTCGGTCCGCTGGCCATACACTGGTACGGCTTGATGTACCTCGCCGGATTCATCGCCTTTCTGTGGCTGGGGCGTATCCGCATCGCCAAAATCAATAATCCGCAGATAAATGCCAAACTGCTCGACGACCTGCTGTTCTATGGCGTACTCGGGGTGATTCTGGGCGGACGCCTGGGTTATGTGCTGTTCTACAAACCGGGGTATTACGCCGCACATCCACTGGAAATATTTTTCGTCTGGCAAGGAGGCATGTCTTTCCACGGCGGGTTTCTCGGCGTGCTCGTCGCGATGGCGTGGTTCGCGCGAAAACATCAATTGCGCTGGCTGGAACTGACCGACTTCATCGCCCCCCTGGTCCCGCCCGGCCTGGCGTTCGGACGGCTCGGCAACTTCATCAACGGCGAACTGTGGGGACGCCCCACCGACGTGCCCTGGGCAATGGTCTTCCCGAATGTCGACAACCTGCCGCGCCACCCCTCAGAACTCTACGAATTTTTCCTGGAAGGCGTGGTGCTGTTCACGCTGCTCTGGCTGTACGCGCGCAAGCCGCGCCCTCTCGGCGCGATTTCGGGCCTGTTCCTGATCGGTTATGGCAGCCTCCGCTTTCTTGTCGAATTCACCCGCGAGCCGGACGATTTTCTCGGCCTGCTATCGCTCGGCATGAGCATGGGCCAATGGCTGAGCCTGCCGATGATCATTGCCGGTGTGGCGTTGATGATATTCAGTTACCGGCGCGCCACTTGACACCCGCTTACCGCTCGCACACTATCTGCAAGTCGAAATGACCGCCATTACCATAACCAGGGCATCACTTTGGACGATCTTTCTTTAGCCACACTGTTTGCTATCTTGCTGTTGCTGCTGGTTTGCAGCGCGTTCTTTTCCGGCTCGGAAACCAGCATGATGGCAATCAACCGCTATCGTTTGAACAGCCTAGTCCGCAGGGGCAACCGCAGCGCGAAACTGGTCAGCCGCCTGCTCGGCAAGGTGGACAAATTGCTCGGCTCGATTTTGCTGGGCAACACCCTGCTCAACGTGGTCGCCGCGGCGGTGACCAACATCATCATCTTTCGCATGTTCGGCCAGAACGACCTGGCGCTGCTGATCGGCACGCTGACGCTCACCTTCGTGCTGCTGGTATTCAGCGAGATCATGCCCAAGATCATCGCGGCAAGTTATCCCGAGCGCATCGCGCTGCCGGCCAGCTACCTGCTCACGCCGCTGATCACGCTGTTCCAGCCGGTGGTCTCGATAGCGGGCGGCTTGGTCAAGGGGGTGCTGTGGCTGCTGCGCATCAAGATAGAAACCGATCAAAGCAAACAGAAAATGACGATCGAGGAACTGCGCGGTCTGGTATTGGATGCCGAGCAGTACCTGCCGCGCAAGCATCAGAAGATGCTGCTCAACCTTGTCGACCTGGAACGCATCACGGTGAACGACGTGATGGTGCCGCGCAACCAGATCGAGGCGCTGGATATCAATGCCGACGAAAGCGAATTGCGCCAGCAGATCATCACCTGCCACCACACGCTGCTGCCCGTTTATGCCGACACACACAGCAACATCATCGGCATACTGCACATCAAGCGGGTACCCGCGCTGCTCCAGGAAGCCAAGCTGGACCTGACCCGCTTGCGTGAAATACTGAACGACCCCTACTTCATCCCTTCCGACACGCCGCTGCTCAAGCAACTCCAGCAGTTTCAGGAGCGCCACGCGCGGCTGGGCATGGTAGTGGACGAATACGGGGAACTGCTCGGACTGGTCACGCTGGAAAACATTCTGGAAGAGATCGTCGGCGAATTCACCACGCAATCGCCCGCGCAATCCGGGAAATTCCTGCGCCAGGAAGACGGCAGCTTTTTGCTTGAAGGAAGCAGCAGTCTGCGCGAGTTGAATCGCAAGCTGGGCCTGCATTTGCCGCTTGATGGTCCGAAAACACTGAATGGGCTGATTCTCGATCATCTCGAGGATATTCCGGAAACCGGCACCAGCCTGAAAATCGCGGGTTATCCAATCGAAATCATCCAGACCCAGGATCGCATTGTGAAGGTGGCGCGCATCTTTCCGATCCGACCGGATAATCGGCAATAGGAAGCATGCCTTTACAAGAGGCGCAAAGCTCGGCATGATGCCCGTCAACATTAGCTTGCATACAATTCAGTGAATGGCCCAAAGGAGACGCGATGGCTGTCGCACAAAGAGACCAAAAAGCAAAGGATTTTACCTACGCCTGGGAAGGCAAGGACAAAACCGGAAAGCCGGTCAAAGGCGAGATGCGCGCGCCAGGCGAAGCCAGCTTATCTGCCCATTTGCGGCGCCAGGGCGTCAATGTCACCAAAATCAAGAAGCAGAAGCGCAGCGGCAAAGCCATCACCGCGAAGGACATCACACTGTTCACGCGCCAGCTTGCGGTGATGATGAAATCCGGCGTTCCGCTGTTGCAGGCGTTTGATATCGTCGGCAAGGGACACAGCAACCCGTCCGTGGCACGACTGCTGCTCGATATCAAAACAGATGTGGAGACCGGCAGCAGCCTGCAGCAGGCCTTCCTGAAATACCCGCTTTATTTCGACGCGCTTTACTGCAACCTGATCGGCGCCGGAGAGGCTGCCGGTATCCTTGATGCCCTGCTGGAGCGCCTGGCAACCTACATGGAAAAAACCCAGGCACTCAAGGGCAAGATCAAATCAGCATTGTTCTATCCTGTTTCGATCATCGTGGTGGCGTTCCTGATCACCGCCGTGATCATGATTTTCGTGATTCCGGCATTCAAGGAACTGTTCGAGGGTTTTGGCGCAAGATTGCCTGCACCGACCCTGATTCTGATGAACATTTCCGACACCTTTGTAAAATACTGGTGGGCGATTTTCGGCGGCCTGGGCGGCGGCCTGTATGCATTCTTCTATTTCTGGAAACGCAGCAAGAAGATGCAGGATTTCCTGGACAAATGGTTTCTCAAGCTGCCCATCTTCGGAGAGCTGATCCGAAAAGCCACAATCGCCCGCTGGACACGCACACTCTCCACCATGTTTGCGGCAGGGGTGCCGCTGGTCGAATCGCTCGATTCGGTCGCCGGTGCGGCAGGCAACGCGGTGTATTACAACGCTACCAAAGCAATCCAGAGAGAAGTCAGCACCGGCAGCGGCCTGACCGTCTCCATGCAGAACACCGAATTATTCCCCAGCATGGTGCTGCAAATGGTCGCCATCGGCGAAGAGGCCGGTTCGCTGGACTCCATGCTCAGCAAAGTGGCCGACTTCTACGAGGCCGAAGTCGATGATGCGGTCACTGCCATCTCCAGCCTGATGGAACCGGTCATCATGGTGGTCTTGGGCACCCTGATCGGCGGCATGGTGATCGCCATGTACCTGCCGATCTTCAAGATGGGCGAAGTCATGTGATGAAAATGCAGGCACAACGGGCAAGGCACAACGCACAAGGTACAAGTCTTCCTCCCGGCCACCAACTTTCAATTTTCCTTGCCGCACGATGAGTTTGGTTGAACTACTGCAGACGGTCCCCGCCGCATTTGTGGGTGCATGTTTGATAATTAGACTGATGGTCGGCAGGTCCGCTCCAACATAACCCGAAGGCGGGTTAGTCTTCACTGAAACAGCCGATATGTATACATTACCCCAGCTTCTCCAATCTTCTCCGCTTGCGTTCACCATTATGGCTGGCTTGCTGGGCCTGATGGTCGGCAGTTTTCTTAATGTGGTAATACACCGGCTCCCGAAAATGATGGAGATGGGCTGGCGGCAGCAGTGCGCAGAGTTGCTGCAAGGCGGCGCAGAACAAGCGGGACAACCTGAGGCACCGTTACCCTACAACCTCATCGTTCCGCGCTCCGCCTGCCCGCATTGCAGTCACGCCATCAGCGCATGGGAAAACATCCCCATCCTGAGTTACGCGCTGTTGCGCGGCAAATGCAGGGAATGTGGCGCGGCCATTTCACCGCGCTATCCGATCATCGAGGCGATCAGCGGGATACTGTGCGCCTATGCAGCATGGC
This sequence comes from Gallionella sp., assembly GCA_049684555.1. GTDB lineage: Bacteria > Pseudomonadota > Gammaproteobacteria > Burkholderiales > Gallionellaceae > Gallionella. The sequence goes on from JBAVGB010000021.1 coordinate 13,546, forward strand.
ACTTCGGTTTCGGATGGCCTGCCGCCGGCGCGCTGCTGCTTATCTGGGCTTTGCTGGCGCTCACCGCGATCGACATCGACACGCAGTTGCTGCCGGACGACATCACCCTGCCACTGCTCTGGGCGGGCTTGCTGTTCAATTGGTTCGGTCTTGGCTATGCCAGCCTGTCCAGCGCGGTGCTGGGTGCGGCAATCGGCTATCTCGCATTGTGGAGCGTGTACTGGCTGTTCAAGCTGATCACCGGCAAGGAGGGCATGGGCTACGGCGATTTCAAGCTGCTTGCGGCGCTGGGCGCCTGGCTGGGCTGGCAAATGCTGCCACTGATCATCCTGCTATCTTCGCTGGTCGGCGCGGTGGTCGGTATCACCCTGATCGTGGCGCTCAAGCACGGCCGCAACATTCCCATTCCCTTCGGTCCCTATCTGGCGGGTGGCGGACTGATTGCGCTGTTCTGGGGGCCTGCATTGACACAAACCTACCTGCGCCTGCTGGGTTAGCCATGGCGTTTTGTGTCGGGCTTACGGGCGGGATAGGCTGCGGCAAGAGCACGGTGTCCGCCCTGTTCGCCGAACACGGTGCAGGCATCATCGACACGGACACCATCGCGCATGACCTCACCCAACCGGGCGGTGCGGCCATCGCCGCGATTCGCGCGGCCTTTGGCGATGAATACATCACCACGGAAGGATCGCTGGATCGCGCCAGAATGCGCCGGCTGATCTTCTCGGATGCTGCCGCAAAACGGCGCCTGGAGCTGATCCTGCATCCGCTGATACTGGAACAGGCCAAGCAGCAACTCCGCCAGCTGCAGGACAAACCGTACGTTATCCTCGCCGTGCCGCTGTTGCCCGACAGTCCGGCGTTCCGGCAACTGGTCCGGCGCATACTGGTGGTGGATTGCAGCGAAGCCACCCAGGTTGCGCGGGTGATCGGACGCAGCGGGATGAGCGAGCCTGAGGTTCGCGGCATCATCGGGCAACAGACACCGCGCCTCGAACGCCTGCGGATCGCCGACGATGTGATACACAATGATGCCGGTCCGGACAGGCTGGCTGCGCAGGTAGCCGTGCTGCATGCGAGTTACTCGGCCATGCAAAGCACTATTTGACGATATCGGGATATTCAATATATCGTTGCATCTGAATTTTTAACCGCATATCGGGCAATAACCGCGTGATCAGCTACGAATTCCCGCTCAATGAAAAGATCCGCACCCTGTTGCGGCTTGAAGATCTGTTCGCGCGCATGAAACTCTTCACCGAACACGATCATTGCATGGATCACCACATGGCAATGATGACACTGTTCGAGATTCTCGACGTGATCAGCCGTGCCGACCTGAAATCGGATTTGCTCAAGGAACTGGAGCGCCAGAAACGGGTATTGTCCGGCCTGCACAACAATCCCCAGATTTCCGAGGATGCGCTGGATGCGATCCTTGCCGAGATCGAGCAGGCTTACGTTCTATTGCTCGCATTGAACGGGAAAATCGGCCAGCATCTGCGCGAGAACGAATGGCTGATGAGCATCAGGCAGCGCGCCGTGATGCCAGGCGGCACCTGCGAATTCGACCTGCCTTCCTACCACTATTGGCAGGAACAGGATGTCGCCATCAGGCGTGAAAACCTGCTCGCATGGCTGGCCCCGCTGCAACCGCTTAATACCGGTCTGAAGATCATCCTGCAGCTGTTGCGGGAAAACGGCAAGGTTTTTCAATTCACCGCGCACCAAGGCACTTTCCAGCAAATGCAGGGGGGGCGTGTGGCCCAGCTGCTGCGTGTCCGTATCGGCAGGGAACTGGCATGCATACCGGAGGTCGGCGCCAACAAATATGCGATCAACATCCGCTTCATCACGGCAAACTACGCCGCGAAATCCTTGCTGTTCGAACAGGATGTGCCGTTCGAGCTGACTTTCTGCAGCCTCGCGACCTAGCCATGCCGGCAAAATCACCGCCCGTCGTCACCTGCCCGCATTGCGGCAAGGAACACCAATGGGACACCGGCAACCGTTTCAGGCCGTTCTGCAGCGAGCGCTGCAAGATGATCGACCTCGGCAAGTGGGCGAACGAGGAATATCGCGTTGCCCAGCCGGCCGAGCAGGACGAGCAGGACTTCACCGAACCGCCTTACCAGGCCTGACGCAATAACGCGATGCCGTGCGCACCGTGCTGCCATGCAGTCTGCGTGTCGTCGTGGGTCAAGCCGCCCAGCGCGTACACCGGCATCGATGAACCCGCCGCGATCGCCGCGAATTTTTCCCATCCCAGATGCGGCGCGCCCGGATGCGACTGTGTCGAAAGTACCGGGCTCAACAGCGCGAAATCACAGCCCAGTTGTTCCGCGCGGCGCAGTTCTGCCGGGTTGTGGCAGGAAGCCGCGCACCAACCCACGGCAGGGCGCTCGCTTAATCCAGCCAGTTGCGCGCCGGTCAGCTGCACCCCGTCCGCGCCGATCTCCCGGCATAACTCGATGTCGGCATTAATCATCAGACGTGCATCGTGTCGCCGTATCAGCGGCAGCATCTGCAGTGCTAGATCGCGCAGCGCCTCGCGCGAGTAATCCTTTTCGCGCAACTGTACCAGCCGCAAACCTTTTTGCAGCGCGGCCTCCAGCCGAAGCATGAATTCCTGCTCGCCCAGTTCCGCCACATTGCTGATCGCATACAGGGTCGGCAATGACAGCGCGCGCAGAATGGGTGCGTTGGCGGGCAGGACAGGAGAAACCCGAACATCCGAAACACGCTGCCAGGAAAATTGCTGCCCCTCATGCGGATGCAGCTCGCCGCTCCATGCCGTCACGCGAAAAAAATTCAGCCGAACCGTCGCATGCGGATAGGCGTACACGCGGGTCACCCAGGGGTAGGCAGTCTGAACTTCTATGCCCAGTTCCTCGAGCAGCTCGCGCACCAGCGCATGGCGGGGTGTTTCGCCGGATTCGATCTTGCCGCCGGGGAATTCCCAGTAGCCGGCCCAGATTTTGTCGGGCGGACGTTGGGCGAGGAGGAACGAGTTGTCCGGACGCTGGAGCACGGCGGCGGCGACTTCGACAACTTTGGTATCTTTGGTTGAATTGCTCAATACATTCTTTCAGGCCAAGTCAAAAACAACTTCGCCGGGGGTTGCCCGGCAGCGGGAGAGGGAGTTACTGTTTCCCTGCCCAATCCCTCGCAAACTGCCACCCCACCCTGCCGCTCCTGGACCCGCGCTGTATGCTCCATTGCAATGCGGCCTGCCGCGCAACCTCATCAAACTCGGCAGTCACACCAAAGTGCCTCAGCCAGTGCACAACGATGTCGAGGTATTCATCCTGCGAGAACGGATAGAACGGCACCCACAGACCGAAGCGCTCGGACAGCGAGATCTTTTCCTCGACACTTTCACCCGGATGGATCTCGTCGCCGACATGTTTGGTCGCGAGATTGTCCTGCATCGATTCCGGCATCAGGTGGCGGCGGTTGGAGGTGGCGTAGATCAGCAGGTTGTCGGAGAACGCGACCAGCGAACCGTCGAGTGCGGCCTTGAGCGCCTGGTAGCCGGGCTCCTCGGAATTGAACGACAGGTCGTCGCAATACAGGATGAAGCGCTCGGGCCTGCCCGCGACCAGCGCGATGATGTGCGGCAGGTCCCCCAGCGCAGGCTTGCCGACCTCGATCAGGCGCAGCCCGCTTTTTGAATATTCGTTAAGCAGCGCTTTGACCAGCGAGGACTTGCCGGTGCCGCGCGATCCGGTGAGCAGCACGTTGTTGGCGGTGCGCCCCTGCACGAACTGCCGGGTGTTCTGTTCGATCAGTTGTTTCTGCCTGTCGATGCCGAGCAGGTCGTCCAGGCCGATGCGGTGCGGGTGCTGCACCGGAACCAGCCTGCCCTGTTCCCAGCGGAACGCATGCGCGGCATCCCAGTCCGGCGCGCCGCCGGTTGCAAACTTCGGCAGCGTGCGCTCGAATTTTTCCATCAGCCGTTCGGCGCGGTCGAGAAAACGTTCTAGTTTGTCCATCGGTCAAAACCTTTCAGCCACAGAGTACACAGAGACCACAGAGGAAAACCAACCGAGGCAGCACCGGATTTTCTCTGTGCACTCTGTGATCTCTGTGGCCAATTTTTCAATAGTGGAATGAATAAAATTACAATCAGCTTCTGTAGCTCGCGTTGATTTTGACATAGTCATACGAAAAATCGCAGGTCCACAGCGTAGCATTCGCCGCGCCGCGATCCAGCACCACGCGTATCGTGATATCGCTCTGGTGCATCACCCGCTGGCCGTCCTCTTCGCGGTAGCTTGCGGCGCGTCCGCCGTGCTCGGCGACAAGCACCTCGTCCAGATAAAGCTTGAGCGCGGCGACATCCAGATCGCCCACACCGGCGTAACCGATCGCGGCGAGGATGCGGCCGAGGTTGGGATCCGAGGCAAAGAACGCGGTCTTGACCAGCGGCGAATGCGCGATTGCGTAGCCGATCTGCTTGCACTCGGCTTCATCCTTGCCGCCCTCGATCTGCAGGGTGATGAACTTGGTCGCGCCCTCGCCGTCGCGCACGATGGACTGTGCCAGGTGTATCGCCACTTCGCTGATCGCGGATTGCAATGCCTTGCCGGCTTCGCTGTCGGCTGCCTGCACTTCGGGCAGCGCGGACTTGCCGGTGGCGATCAGCATCAGCGCGTCGTTGGTGGAGGTATCGCCGTCGACAGTGATGCAATTGAACGAGCGGTTGGCAGCCTCGCCGACCATCGTCTGCAGCAGCGGTTGCGCGATCGCCGCATCGGTGGCGATATAACCCAGCATGGTCGCCATGTTCGGGTGGATCATGCCGGAACCCTTGGCAATGCCGGTGATGGTGATTGTTACGCCATCAATAGAAACCTGTTTTGAAACCGCCTTGGCGACAATGTCGGTGGTCATGATCGCCTGCGCGGCATCGAACCAGTTGTCGGCGCGCATGTTGGCCACTGCGGCTGGCAGGCCTGCGGCGATCTTCGCCACCGGCAGCGGCTCCATGATTACGCCGGTGGAGAACGGCAATATCTGTGTTGCCTTGCAGCCCAGCAACCCAGCCAGCGCGGCGCAGGTGGTGCGCGCATCGCGCATCCCCTGTTCGCCGGTACCGGCGTTGGCGTTGCCGGTATTGACCAGCAGCGCGCGTATCCCGCCCGCAGTCGCTGCCTGGGCGAGATGTTCGCGCGCAACAATCACCGGCGCGGCGCAGAATCGATTCCGGGTGAACACGCCGGCAACCCGGGCACCCTCGCCCAACTGCATCACCAGCAGATCCTTGCGGTTCTCGCGCTTGATGTTGGCTGCCGCGATTCCCAGCGTAACGCCCGCTATGGGCAACAGTTGAGCCGCGACGGGCTGGGTCAGATTGACTGGCATGAATTAGCTCCTAGTAGGGTGTTGAAAAACGTAGCGAGCGACGGCAGAACAAGGCGCTAAAGGGCGAAAAAGCGGAATTTACATTTGAGTAAATGAGCATTTTGAGCCCTTTAGCAACGCAGTTATGCCGAGCGCAGTAGTTTTTCAACATCCTAACTAATAGCGGCCGTGGGTTTTATAGATGTAGTTGCTCAGTTCTGCCGACTGGCTGTTCACGCGCCGCACGATGCCGTGCACATTGCGCACCACGCCGCGCATCACCTTGTAGACGATCATCGGGTGGGAGTTGATCAGCTTTTCAAAATCCGCTCTTGCCATGCTCAGCACCTTGGTTTTGCCGACTGCATAAAGCGTCGCGCTGATATCGGATGCCGCCCCGCCGACGAAGGTGATGATGCCGGCCAGATCGCCCGGCTTGAGCACATGGATGATGGATTCCTCGTGGCCGCTTTCTATTCTCACTTCGATGTCGCCATGCGCAAGTATGTACAGATTGTCCGGCTGCTTGTCTCCCGGCTGGACGATCTTCTCGCCCGCCTGGTAGTCCTGGACCTCGAAAAGTCCCTCGATAATCCCGACTTCCGCATCACTCAGCTCTTCGGTGATCGCCGAGGTGCGCAGCGTATCCTTCACCAGTGACATTTCAATATCCTTCGCGTATCAGCTCAACCTGCCGTGACACTGTTTGTATTTCTTGCCGGACCCACACGGGCACGGGTCATTTCGTCCGATTTTTTGGCCGGTGCGCACGAAGGGTTTTTGTTCCTCACCGCCTGATCCGTCCTCGTCCGATTCGGCGAGCGCTTCGTCGTAATCGGCATGATGATACTGCACATTTCCCGGCGCAGGCGAGGCTTCTACCCCTTCGACATCCGACTCGCCGCGCACTTGCACGGTCATCAATACTTGCGTCACCTCGAGCTTGATCGCGTCCAGCATCGCGGCAAACAATTCGAATGCCTCGCGCTTGTATTCCTGCTTCGGGTTCTTTTGCGCATAGCCGCGCAAATGGATCCCCTGGCGCAGATGATCCAAGGATGCAAGATGCTCGCGCCAATGCACATCCAGGCTTTGCAGCATCATCGCGCGTTCGTAATGATGCATGACCTCTGGGCCCACCACTTCGACCTTGCCCTGATATTGCTGCCGGGCGATCTCCCTGACGCGTGCGCGCAATGCGGCTTCATTGAACAGCTTGTCCTCTTCCAGCCACTGTGCCAGCGGCAATTGCAGGCGAAAATCGGCAGCCAGGTTTCTTTCCAAACCCGGCACGTCCCACTGTTCTTCCATGGAGTGCGGCGGGATGTACTGGCTGACGGTGTTTTCCAGCACGTCATCGCGCATCGCCTGTATGGTTTCGGTGATATCCGCGCTTTCCAGCAACTCGCTGCGCTGTTGATAGATCACCTTGCGCTGGTCGTTGGCGACGTCGTCGTATTCAAGTATCTGCTTGCGCATGTCAAAGTTCCGCGCCTCGACCTTGCGCTGCGCATTTTCGATCGCGCGCGTCACCCAGGTGTGTTCGATCGCTTCGCCTTCAGGCAGCTTGAATTTGTTCATGATCGCGGTAACGCGGTCGGAAGCGAAGATGCGCAGCAACGGGTCTTCCAGCGACAGGTAGAAACGGCTCGATCCCGGGTCGCCCTGGCGGCCGGCGCGTCCGCGCAGCTGGTTGTCCACCCGGCGCGACTCGTGGCGCTCGGTTCCGATGATGTGCAACCCGCCGCTGTCCAGCACCTGCTGGTGCAGCTGTTGCCATTCGGTTTTTAACCTGGCGATCTGCTGCTCCCTGGCAGCCTCATCCAGGCCGGCGTCGTCGCGCACCAGTTCGATGTGTTTTTCGACATTGCCGCCCAGCACGATGTCCGTGCCGCGTCCCGCCATGTTGGTGGCGATGGTCACCATCTTCGGCCGCCCGGCCTGCGCGATGATTTCCGCCTCGCGCGCATGCTGCTTGGCATTCAGCACCTGGTGGGGCAGCTTGTCCCGTTCCAGGTAGCCCGACAGCAATTCCGAATTCTCGATCGAGGTCGTGCCCACCAGCACCGGTTGCCCGCGCTGGTAACAATCCTTGATGTCCTCGATCACGGCGTGGTATTTTTCCTTCGCGGTGAGATACACCTTGTCCATCATGTCCTTGCGGATGGTCGGGCGATGCGGCGGGATGATCACCGTTTCAAGGTTATAGATCTGCTGGAACTCGTAGGCCTCGGTATCCGCCGTGCCGGTCATGCCGGCCAGCTTGCCGTACATGCGGAAATAGTTCTGGAAAGTGATCGAGGCCAGCGTCTGATTCTCTTTCTGGATGGCCACGCCCTCTTTTGCTTCCACCGCCTGGTGCAGGCCGTCAGACCAGCGCCGCCCCGCCATCAGGCGGCCGGTGAACTCATCGACGATTACCACCTCGCCGTTTTGCACCACATAATGCTGATCACGCAGATACAGGTTGTGTGCGCGCAATGCGGCATACAAATGGTGGATCAGCGTGATATTGGCCGGGTCGTACAGGCTGCCGCCCTCGGGCAGCAGTCCCGCCCGGGTAAGTATCTGTTCGGCATGTTCGTGACCGGACTCGGTGAGCAGGATCTGGTTGTTCTTCTCGTCCACACTGTAATCGCCAGGCCCCTCTACGTCCGGATCCCCGGCCTTGCGCACCAGCAGCGGAACCAGCTTGTCGATGCGCACATAGATATCGACGTTATCTTCGGCCTGGCCGGAAATGATCAGCGGGGTGCGGGCCTCGTCGATCAGGATCGAGTCCACCTCGTCCACGATGGCGAAGTTGAGCGTGCGCTGGAAACGCTCGCTGACATGCGTCGCCATGTTGTCGCGCAAGTAATCGAAACCGAATTCGTTGTTGGTTCCGTAAGTGACATCCGCCGCGTAGGCTGCCTGCTTGTCGGACGATTCCATCTGGGACAGGATCACGCCCACCGACAAACCGAGGAAACGATACAGCCTGCCCATCCATTCCGCATCGCGGCCGGCCAGGTAATCGTTCACGGTAACGACGTGCACACCCTTGCCGGCAATCGCATTCAGGTATACCGGCAAGGTGGCCATCAGGGTCTTGCCTTCCCCGGTGCGCATCTCGGCGATCTTGCCGTAATGCAGAACCATCCCGCCGATCAGTTGCACATCATAGTGGCGCATGCCCAGCACGCGGGTACTTGCCTCGCGCGCCACCGCAAACGCTTCCGGCAACAGCGCATCAAGCGATTCACCCTGCGCAAAACGTTGCCTGAAACTGTGGGTCTTCTGGCGCAGTTCTTCATCGCTCAATTTGGCGATTTCGGCTTCAAGCTTGTTGATGGTTTGGACTGTAGCGCGGTATTGCTTGAGCAAGCGATCGTTGCGGCTACCGAAGATACTTTTCAGCACACTGGAAATCATATTTTACCAAGCTACAAATTAATGGATTACTCGACTGCAAATAAAACAACAGAGGGTGAGGCAATCAATTGCCTCACCCTCGGCACTATCGTTCATTGTCAGCCGGCCGGTTTTTGCAAAAAGCGCACCGGGTTCTGCGCGACACCCTTGTAACGGACTTCGAAATGCAGGTGATTCCCTGTGGAACGGCCGGTGCTGCCCACCAAGGCAATCTCCTCGCCGCGCCGCACGACCTGGCCGACCTTTACCAGCACCTTTGAAGCATGCGCGTAGCGTGTGACAATATCATTTCCGTGGTCAATCTCTACCATGTTACCATACGAGGAATCCAGGCCCGCATAGTCCACCACACCGCCGGCTGAAGCATAGATCGGCGTCCCGGCATTCGCGACAAAATCCACACCTTCGTGCATCGCCATTTGTCCCGTGAACGGATCGATGCGCCAGCCAAAATTCGACGAATAATAGCCGGTGCGGACCGGCGGCATAGAGGGCAGCAACCTGCGGCTCAACTGGTTCTGCAGCAGCATGGTTTCAAGGGCGGTCAGTTTGTCGCTGCGATCGTTTACCACATGGCCCAGCCTGTCGAGTTGCTCGCTCAAGCCGTTCTCCGACAGTTTCTTCTCGGGAGAGGTCACCAGCGGCCCCCCCATCGCCGGCGGTTCCGAAAATTGGAACTCAGTCGGTTTCATGCCGGCCAGCTTGGTCAAACGGTCACCAAGCGCATCCAGGCGCTGCACTTGCGCCTGCATCTGCCCTACCCGCATCGCCATTGCATCCAGGCTGTTCTGCAAGTAGAGCTGTTGTTTTTGCTGTTCGTCGTTATGCACCTGGGACAACAATGCGCGTATCTCGTCGCTCAAACTTTCCGGAGCAAAGCGGACCAACACGTATTGCAGGGTAAATGCCGCGCCCAGCATCAGCACTGATAACAATATCGCCAGTAGCGCAATTTGAACACCGCCCAGTGTAATGCTGCGGGTTTTTGCCAGACGGTTGGAAACTAGAATAATATTCATGCCACACCCCATACTTAAGTATTCGATATATCAATGGCACAACAACTCAAAAGCTTGCTGAGCGGAAACCAGGAACTGCGTCCGCTATTGGCGAAAGCACAGGTTTTATCATCCCTGCATCGCCATTTTATCAATGTTGCCCCGCCCGATCTTGCGCAAGCCAGCCAGGCACAGGTTTTGGGTCTGCAACACGGCACGCTCAGCATTGCCGTTGCAAATGCCGCTGTCGCCGCAAAATTGCGCCAAATGGCTCCCCAGCTGGTGGCTGGCCTGCAGAGCAGGGGCTGCGAGGTTAGCGGAATCCGCGTCAAGGTGCAAGTTTCCTTCGATCGTTTGCGGCCCAGGCCGGCTCCTCATAAGCTGAGCAAAACGGCACAAAACGCGCTCAATGAACTCAGCCGCAACCTCGGCGACTCGCCGCTCAAATTTGCGCTGGAGAAAATGGCCAAAATAAAACGCTAGGACGGAATTGCGCAAGCGCCGCTACTCGGGTGTTAAACGATACCCAGCCAGCCCACCAGCACATAGCGCTCAAGCACAAACAGCAGCGCGAATACTAGCAACACCAGCACTGTGAAGCGCACTGTTTTCCATGCGAATTCAAGATAGCGGCGGTCCCGGGTAAGGATATACATCCCGCCGCTGATAACCAGCAGCAGAACCACCAGCATGACCAACAAACGCAGGATCAGCATGGCCTCGCCGTTTTCATGCGGGGCTTAAACGGACTGGAGTTGCAGCCGCAGGAAAGCGGGTGCTTCATCGGCATTGTCGAACGTAATATATTCCCAGGCCTGATCATCGGCGAGCAGTTCGCGCAGCAGCGCATTATTCAGCGCATGTCCGGACTTGTATCCCGAAAACGCTCCGATCAGCGGGTGTCCGAGCATGTAAAGATCGCCGATCGCGTCAAGTACCTTGTGCTTGACGAATTCATCCTCGAAGCGCAGTCCGTCCGCGTTCAGCACGCGGTAGTCATCCATCACGATCGCATTGTCCATATTGGCGCCCAGTGCCAGTCCCTGCGCGCGCATGTGCTCGACATCCTGCATGAACCCGAAGGTCCTCGCCCGGCTGATGTCGCGCACAAAGGATTCCTCGCCCAGATCGACCGTCACATGTTGTTTGGTATTGACAAACACCGGGTGGGGGAAATCGATGGTGAAGGTCAGCTTGTAGCCCTGGTGGGGCTCGAAGCGCACCCACTTGTCGCCCTGCTTGACCTCGACCGTTTTCTTGATGCGTATGAATTTCTTGGCTGCCGATTGCTCGACTATGCCCGCCGATTGAAGCAGGAAGACGAAAGTGCCAGCGCTGCCGTCCATGATCGGCACTTCCGCGCTGTCCAGTTCGACATAGGCGTTGTCCACACCCAGGCCGGACAATGCCGACATCAGATGCTCGACGGTGGCGATGCGCACACCGCCTTGCTCCATGCAGGTCGACAGGCGTGTGTCATGAACCAGCGCGGCGCGCGCGCGTATTTCCTTGACCGGCTTTACATCGACGCGGCGAAACACGATACCGGTATTCACCGGTGCCGGACGCAGGCCGAGTGTGACTTTTTCCCCGCTATGCAAGCCGACTCCCGTCACACTGACGGAACTTTTCAAGGTGCGCTGCTTGACCATTGCTGCTTTCGTTGCCCAAATTTCGGGCTCAATATTACCACATGCTGCCTTTGCGCCGATAAACCCGGGATTTCCTCCGTCCGGAACGTGGCGGCCGAATCATCATCCACGGAGCCGGGTCCGGAGCCATCCAGAAATCAATCTGCCTGTTTGCGCAGGAAGGACGGGATGTCATAGGTGTCCACGCCCGATTTTTCCATCGCATCCACGGCTGCCCTGCGTCCGCTTCTCATGATGGTAGGCGTTTCCAGCTCTCCGTAATTCACGCCTGACATCGGCTCGTCATTGGTTCCGGTGCGCTGAAAATCCTGGTTCTGGTAGACGATTTCCGGCTTGGCCTGTTTGCGCGGCAGCGGTGCGCCGAGGCCGGTCGCCACCACGGTTACACGCATTTCGTCGCCCATCGATTCATCGAACACGGAGCCGACAATCACGGTCGCTTCTTCTGCCGCGAACTGGACGCACTCCATCACATCGTCGATTTCCTTCAGCTTCAGGCTGTTGCTCGAGGTGATGTTCACCAGCACGCCGCGCGCGCCGGACATATCCACATCTTCCAGCAAAGGACTGGCGATCGCGCGTTCGGCCGCAGTTCTGGCACGGTCCGGCCCGGAGGCGATCGCCGAACCCATCATCGCCATGCCGTTTTCGGACATCACGGTGCGCACGTCGGCAAAATCGACGTTGATCAGCCCCGGCACGTTGATCACCTCGGCGATACCCGCAACCGCACCCTGCAAGACGCCGTTGGCCGCCTTGAATGCCTCCGGGACGGTAACATCATTGCCCAGCACTTCCATCAACTTCGAGTTGGGCACGATGATCAGCGAATCTACATATTCGGTCAGCACCTCGATACCGGCTTTGGCGAATCGCATCCGGTTGCCTTCATATGCAAACGGCTTGGTGACCACCGCGACGGTCAGGATGTCCAGCTCCTTGGCGATTTGGGCGACGATCGGCGCCGCTCCGGTTCCGGTTCCGCCCCCCATGCCGGCGGTGATGAACACCATGTGCGCGCCGATCATCATTTCCTTGATGCGCTCGCGGTCTTCTTCGGCCGCCGCCTGGCCAACCGAGGGTTTGGCCCCCGCGCCCAGACCCTTGGTGATGTTCACCCCGATCTGCAGCTGGGTTTGGGCCTTGCTGCGTTTCAGCGCCTGTGCATCGGTATTGATGACGATGAACTCGACACCCTGTACGCCCTGTTCGATCATGTGATCGACTGCATTGCCACCGCAGCCGCCCACACCGATCACCTTGATCACCGCATCCTGCGTTTGTGTTTCCATGATTTCAAACATCGCCGTCTCCTTAAAATAATTGCCTATCATCGATCCCTGCATTACCCGAACAACCCGTCTCCAAAACCGCTAGAAATTCCCCTGGAACCACGTTTTCATTCTTCCCAGCACATCGCCAAATGAATTCGATTGCATGCGCGTCTCCTCATTGCGTTGATGATGTTCCAGTCCGTACAACAGCAATCCGACACCGGTCGCCATGCGCGGTGTTTTCACCACATCCGACAACCCGCCGATGTATTTCGGGATGCCCAGGCGCACCGGCAGATGGAAGATTTCCTCACCCAGTTCGACCATGCCCTGCATGGCGCTGCTGCCGCCGGTAATTACGATGCCCGACGACAACAACTCCTCGAATCCGCTGCGGCGCAATTCCTGCTGGACCAGCGAATACAATTCTTCGACGCGCGGCTCGATCACTTCCGCCAGCGTCTGGCGCGACAGCATGCGCGGCCCGCGGTCTCCCACACCGGGCACCTCGATCGCGCCGCCGTCGGCCAGCTGGCGCAATGCGCAGCCATGCTTGATTTTGATGTCCTCGGCATCCTGCGTCGGGGTGCGCAAGGCCATCGCGATGTCGTTGGTGATCTGGTCGCCGGCGATCGGAATCACCGCGGTATGGCGGATCGCGCCGCCGGTGAACACCGCGATGTCCGTGGTCCCGCCGCCGATATCGACCAGGCACACGCCCAGCTCTTTCTCGTCGTCGGCAAGCACCGCCTTGCTCGATGCCAGGGGCTGCAGGATCAGTTCGTTCACTTCCAGCCCGCAGCGGTGTATGCATTTCATGATGTTCTGCACCGCTGCCACCGCCCCGCTGACGATGTGCACTTCGACGTCAAGCCTCATCCCGCTCATGCCCAGCGGCTTTTTGATTCCGTCCTGGCCGTCAATGCTGAATTCCTGCTCGAGGATGTGCAGTATCTGCTGGTCGCTCGGCAGGCTGATCGAGCTGGCTGTCTCGATCACGCGCTCGATGTCGGCGGCGATCACTTCCTTCTCCCTGATCTTCACCATGCCGCGCGAATTGATGCTGCGGATATGGCTGCCCGCGATACCGGTATAGACCTCGGTAATCTTGCAGTCCGCCATCAGCTCGGCTTCCTCCAGCGCGCGCTGGATCGCGCCCACCGTGGCTTCGATGTTGACCACCATGCCCTTCTTCATCCCGGATGACTGGTGCATGCCCATGCCGATCACTTCCAGCATGCCGTCAGGCTTGGCTTCGCCGACTATGACCACGATCTTGGACGTGCCGATGTCGAGTGCAACCACCAGATTCTTGGATTCCCTGTTTCTGCTCATCGCTTGTTCCCCGTTGCCGCCTATCAACCCTGTTTGCTCAATCCGCCCACCGCGAAACCGTTGCGGTAGCGCAAATCCACATATTTCACCCTGCTTTGCCATGTCGCCAGGCTATAGGGATAAACCTTCACGAACCTAGCCAGCCTTTGCCGTATCTCCTCGCGGCCCAGTTCCAGCACCATGCCGTTGCTCAAATGCAGTTGCCAGGCATGCCGGGGCGTCAGCACGATCTTGTCTACCTGCAAATCCAGCGTGGCAAGCTGCTGTTCGAATTGCGCGTAGTACTGCGTTACCTCTGCCGCGGCACCGTCCGGCCCGATGAATCCCGGCAGCGCCTGGTCGCTCTGCGCGGCAAAAACCTCGCCTTGCCGGTTTACCAGCGCGCTGTTGTTCCAGCGCGCCAATGCCTGATGTTCTTCCAGCTGCACCTCCAGCCGCGATGGAAATTCACGGCGTATAGCGACGCCGCGCACCCATGGCACTTTTTCCAAGGACTGTCTGAGTTGCCTGATATCCACGGTAAAAAAGTTTCCCTTCACATCATTGCGCACCACCTGCAACACTTCCGCTGCGTCGACCCGCTGCGGTACGTCCATCAAACGCACGCTGCGCAGCGGAAACAGCCCCGGCAGATGCGTCACATATTGCGCGATACCGTACAGCACCGCGCACAGGCTGAAGCCGAACAGCCCGTTGGCGATACTGCGCAGCAGTGGCGCGTTATCCCACATGAGCCAGCTCCAAAATGCGCAGCACCAGCTGCTCGAAACTCAACCCCGCCTGGCGCGCGGCCATCGGTACCAGGCTGTGGTCGGTCATCCCCGGCGAGGTATTCGCCTCAAGCAGATAGGATTTTCCGCTTTCGCTCGCCAGAAAATCGACTCGCCCCCAGCCTCGCCCGCCGATCAGTGCAAACGCCCGTTTGGCGAGTTCCTGCATCTCGGCTTCCCGTTCCGCACTCAATCCGCTCGGGCACAGATAGCGGGTGTCGTCGCGCAGGTATTTCGCCTCGTAGTCATAGAACTCATTTGCCGGCTCGATCTTGATCACCGGCAAAGCCCGTTCGCCCAAGATCGCGACGGTATATTCGCCGCCGCCGATAAAGCGTTCGGCCAGCACCAGCGGATCGTGTCTGGCCGCTTCGCGATATGCGGCCGGCAATTCATCGGCCGCCTTGACCTTGCTGATACCCACACTGGAGCCTTCGTTGGCCGGTTTGACGAACAGCGGCAAGCCCAGCTGCCGCGCAACGTCCTCCCAGTGACTGTGTTCGTCCAGCAGCGCGTAATCGGGTATCGGCAAGCCGCCCGCCTGCCACACCATCTTGCTGCGCCACTTGTCCATGCCCAATGCCGAGGCCATCACGCCGCTGCCGGTGTAGGGGATGCCCAGCAATTCCAACGCTCCCTGCACCGTGCCGTCCTCGCCGTACCGGCCGTGCAGCGCGATGAAAGCACGATCGAATCCATCATCTGCCAGCGCCTGCAGATTCTGCACCGCGGGGTCGAACGGATAGGCATCTACACCGCTGCGCTGCAGTGCCTGCAACACTGCGCCGCCGCTTTTCAGCGACACCTCGCGCTCCGCGGAACGACCGCCGAACAGCACTGCTACCTTTCCAAAGTTTTGCATTTGATCCATTTATAAATCCAATCGAACCACAGAGATCACGGAGCACACAGAGAAAACCTGCCCATACTCTCTGTGATCTCTGTGTACTCTGTGGCTATTCATGTTTTTCCCCGACCATCCGCACTTCAGGGTGCAAGCTGATGCCGGTCTGTTTCTCCACCGCTGCCTGCACTTCCAAAATCAAACGCTCGATATCTTCCGCCGTGGCCGCACCGGTATTCACGATGAAATTGGCATGCTTCTCCGAAACCTGCGCGCCGCCGATGCGCTTGCCTTTTAGTCCGCATTGCTCGATCAGGCGAGCCGCGTGATCGCCGGGCGGATTGCGGAACACCGAACCGGCATTCGGCAGATTGAGCGGCTGGGTGGCGATGCGCTTGCTCAGCAAGTCCTTGATCCCCTGCCTGGTCGCATCGCCATTCCCCTTGGGAAATTGCAGCCATGCGGCAACAAAGAACTCGGGGGCCGGGGCGGTATCACGCATCCTGCCGATTGTTTGTTGCGCCTTGTTCAACAGCACATGCCGGTAACCGATCTCGTAATCTGCCGCTGTGCGCACATGGACCATGCCGTGACGGTCCACTGTCTGCACACGCAGCACCTTTTCCCAGGTTTCGCTGCCGTAGCAGCCCGCATTCATCGCCAGCATGCCGCCCAGCGTGCCGGGAATGCCGGCAAAGAATTCCGCTCCCTGCAGATTGTGCTGCGCGGCAAAGCGCGCCAGCTTGGCGCCCGGCACCCCGGCTTCCGCATAGACGCTGCCGTCCAGCTCCAGATGCAAACCGCTCAATGTTCCGTGCAGCAACAGCACCGTGCCGCGCAACCCGCCGTCGCGCACCAGCAGATTGCTGCCCAGCCCGACTGCATATAACGGCTCCTCCGCTGGCAAGCCGCGCAGGAACACCAGCAGATCCTCGAGGTCGGCAGGCTGGTACATGCGCTCGGCCGTCCCCCCGGTCCGCCAGCTGGTGTACTTGCGCATCGGCACGTCGCGCAGCAGTTTGCCGCGCAGTGCCGGATCGTAAAATTGTTGCCGCTCGCTCATATTCATGGCTCACCCGGACGCTGTGTCTTCAGGGCCGGAATTTTTCCGGTGGCCTCCGCGTCGCTGTTCCCGGACAGCCTGCCCGGCACACCGCCGATCGAACCGGCCCCCATGGTAATGACCACATCGCCATCACGCGCCATCCGCATGATCGCCTGCGGCATCTGCTCGATATCCTCGACAAACACCGCTGCGCTCTGCCCCGCCACGCGCAAGGCATGCATCAGCGTCCGCCCGTCGGCACCCACGATGGGCGACTCCCCGGCCGCATAAACCTCCGCCAGCAGCAGCGCGTCGACTCCGCATAAAACCTTTACAAAATCCTCGAACAGGTCGCGGGTCCGCGAATAGCGGTGCGGCTGGAAGGCCAGCACCATGCGCCGGCCGGGAAACGCGCCGCGCACCGCCTCCAGTGTGGCGCGCATTTCCGCCGGGTGGTGGCCGTAGTCGTCAATCAGCGTAAAGCTGCCGCCTCGACCCGGTGCGGTGGAACCGTTTGGTGCGGGAGAGGCGGCAAGGCGGTTGCTCCCGCGATCGGCCGACTTTGTCGGTAACGTGTCGCAACCGCCGCCGCCAGGCAAGGGAATTTCGCCGTAGCGCTGGAAGCGCCGGCCGACGCCCTCGAATTCCGCGAGTGCCGCGACGATCGCGTCATCCGCGACCCCGACTTCCAGCGCGACCGCGATCGCGGCAAGCGAGTTCAGCACGTTGTGCATGCCGGCCAGGTTCAGGGCGATTTCCAGGTCCCTGGGATTGCCGTTGTGGCGGCATTGCGCGGTATAGCGCATCCTGCCGTCCTGATGGCGCGCGTTTACGGCGCGTATCTGCGCATCCTCGCTGAAACCGTAAGTCGTAACCGGCTTGCTGATGCGTGGCAGGATTTCCCGGATGTTGGCATCGTCTATGCATAGCATCGCCCTGCCGTAAAACGGCAAGTGTTCGACGAAATCGACGAACGCCTGCTTGAGCTTGTCGAAATCGTGGCCATAAGTCTCCATATGGTCCGCATCGATATTGGTGATGACCGCGAGAATCGGCTGCAAATGGAGGAACGAGGCATCCGATTCATCCGCCTCGACCACGATGAACTCCCCCGTGCCGAGTTTGGCATTGCTGCCGCTGCTGTTCAGCTTGCCGCCGATCACGAATGTCGGATCGAAGCCGCCTTTGGCCAATACGCTCGCGGTCAGCGAAGTGGTAGTGGTTTTGCCGTGCGTGCCGGCTACCGCGATACCCTGGCGCAAACGCATCAGTTCGGTCAGCATCATCGCGCGCGGCACCACCGGAATATGGCGGGCACGCGCCGCCTGCACTTCGGGATTGCTCTCGCCTACGGCGGTCGAGACCACCACCGCGTCGGCATCCGTCAGGTTCTGCTCGGCATGGCCGAAAAACACCGTTGCGCCCAACTGCTTGAGGCGCCGCGTCGCCGCGTTCTTGCCGAGGTCCGATCCGCTCACCTGGAATCCCAGATTGAGCAGCACCTCGGCAATGCCGCTCATCCCGGCACCGCCGATCCCGACGAAGTGGAGGTGTTTGACTTTGTGCTTCATGCCGCCAACTCCCCGCATACTCGTGCAACTGCCAGCGCCGCATCGGCCTTGGCCAATCCGCGCGCCTTCTGCGCCATTGCCAGCAGTTTTTCGCGGCCCGTTTCCTTATCCCCAAGATCCTTCAGCAACCGCGCCAGCTTTTCCGCGCTCAATTCGCTCTGGGGCAGCAGGATCGCGGCGCCGTGACTGCTCAGGAACCGGGCATTGCGGGTCTGATGATCGTCCACCGCGAATGGGAACGGGATCAATATGCTTGCCACGCCGGCGGCGGCAAGTTCCGCGACCGTCAATGCGCCCGCGCGGCAGATCACGAGGTCGGCATTGCCGTAGTGCCTGGCCATTTCGTCCATGAACGGCTTGATGTCGGCCTGCACTCCGGCTTGCTGATAGGAGCGCTTGACCGCCTCGAAATGCTGCTTGCCGGTTTGATGCAGCACGTTGGGCCGGTCATCCTGCGGCAGCAGCGCCAGCGCCCGCGGCAACACCTCATTGATCGCTTTAGCGCCCAGACTGCCGCCGGCCACCAGCACGTTCAACCTGCCGCTGCGGGAGGCGTAGCGTTGCTGCGGTTCGGGCAGCGCGGCAATGGCGCTGCGCACCGGGTTGCCGCACCATATCGCGCGCGGCAACACCTCGGGAAACCCGCTCAGTACTTTCTGCGCCAAGCGCGCCAGCACCTTGTTGCCCAGTCCGGCGATGGAATTCTGTTCGTGTATCACCAGCGGCCGTCTCAGCAACGTTGCCATGATTCCGCCCGGCACCGTGATATAGCCGCCCATGCCCAGCACCACATCGGGACGATGGCGCAAAATCGCGGCAGCGCTCTGCCACATTGCGACCAGCATGTCGAATGGCAATAGCAGCAAGCGCAGCATGCCCTTGCCGCGCACACCCGAAAATCGCACCCATGCCATTTCATATTTGTGCCTAGGAATCAGGTCTGCTTCCATGCTGTTGCGCGCGCCCAGCCAGGTCACCTGCCAGCCCTGTGCACGCAGGATATCGGCCACCGCGAGCGCGGGAAAAATGTGGCCTCCGGTGCCACCTGCCATGATGAGTATTGAACGACTCATATAACTGCTCCCAATCCGGCCACGTTTTCGGCGGAGACTAATGCGGGCGAAGCGCGCGTTACGTCGGAATCAAAAATGTGCCCGCCGGTTCCGCCCGCCATGATCAAAATGGAGCGGCTCATAGCGGCAATCCTCGTGCGATACGACGATTTTGGCTACGACGGCCCCGCCGGGGCTTAACTTGCTTGCGCAAGTTAGTCTTCGCCGAAACAGACGGATTGAGAAAGTGTGTGCTCATACCGGCAGTCCCCGCGCAATCCGTCTGTTTTCATAATCCACTCGCAGCAGGATCGCGGCGGCTACACAATTCACCACGATGCCGCTGCCGCCGAAACTCAGGAACGGCAAGGTCAGTCCTTTCGTCGGCAGCACGCCCATATTCACACCGATGTTGATGATCGCCTGCGCGCCGATCCATACACCCATACCCTGGGCGACCAGCGCGGAAAAGTTACGCCCAAAAAACGCCGCTTCCCGTCCGATCCGGAACGAGCGCATGACCAGTAGCGCGAACAGCGCGATAACTGCCGCCACCCCCACCAGACCCAGTTCTTCCGCGATCACCGCCATCAGAAAATCGGTGTGCGCTTCCGGCAGGTAGAACAGCTTTTCCACGCTTCCGCCCAGCCCGACACCCAGCCATTCTCCCCGTCCGAACGCGATCAGTGCATGGCTCAATTGATAGCCCCGGCCATAGGGATCGGACCAAGGATCCATAAAGCCGATCACGCGGTGCATCCGGTATGGCGAGGAAAATATCAGTGCGCCGAATGCCAGCGGCAACGCCAGCAACAGCGAGACGAACACTTTCAGGTTGAAGCCGCCCAGCCATAGCGTGGATAGCGCAACGACGCAGATCACCACGAACGCGCCCATGTCCGGCTCCTGCAGCAGCAGCCCCCCGACCAGCACCATGACCACCAGCATCGGCACGAATGCCTTTCTGAACAAATGGCCGACCTCGCCCTTGCGTACCGTGTAATCGGCCGCATACAGCACGACAAACAGTTTCATCAATTCCGAGGGCTGCAAATTGATCACGAATAGCGACAGCCAGCGGCGGCTGCCATTCACTTCGCGCCCGAGACCGGGCACCAGGACCAGGACCAGCAATGCCGCGCCGATCAGGAACAGATAGGGCGCGTAGGACTGCCACATCTGCACCGGCACCTGAAACGCGAGCAGACCGAAAATCAAGCCCGCTGTGATGAACACGCCATGCCGCAACAGATAATATGCCGGGTGATGGCCGGTAAATTTGCTGGCCTCGGCCGTGGCGATCGAGGCCGAATAAACCATCACCAGGCCGAGCGCGAGCAGGCCGATCAATACCCAGATCAGTATCTCGTCGAATTGCGCCTGGGGCGGCGGGGTGCGGGTCTTTACCGCGTACGGCTGCGGGTGAACTCCCCGGGTTGTCGATTTATCTTTCGACTTGCCAGCCGTTGGCTTTCCTGCTTTCGGCGAACTCATCCAGTGTGCTAGTGATGGCATGCGCACTCCTTTCGCAACGACTGCACCGCCTGCACAAACACTTCCGCCCGGTGTTGATAGTTGCGGAACATGTCGAAGCTGGCGCAGGCCGGGGACAACAGCACCGCATCGCCTTTTTGGGCCAGCCGGGCCGCATGACGCACGGCTTCATCCATATCGCCGGCCCTCGCCACTTCGACACCGCATCCGTTGAGCGCGGCCTCGATGAGCGGGGCATCGCGCCCGATCAGCACCACCGCGCGCGCGTGCTGCACGACGACCGGTTTGAGCGGCGTAAAATCCTGCCCCTTGCCCTCGCCTCCGGCAATCAGTACCGTCTTGCGTCCCAATCCCTGCAGCGCCGCAATGGTCGCGCCGACATTGGTGCCTTTCGAATCGTCGTAATAGATGATGCCGCCGATCTCATCCACCTGTTCAACGCGGTGGGGCAGCCCCTTGAAACTGCGCAACGCGTCGATCAATGCCTCCATCGGCAGACCGATGGCACGGCATAACGCAACAGCGGCCAATGCATTCGCCACATTGTGCAATCCTGCCACCCGCAGTTCGCCCGCCGTGAGCAACCGATGCCTGCCCTGCATCAGCCAGAGGTCCCCGCCCGCATGTGCTATCCCGAAATCATTTTCCGAGTCCGGTTCGTTCAAGCCGAACGTAAAGGTTTTGCATTCCTTGCGGGCCATGCTCATGCACAGCGCATCGTCCCGGTTCAACACCTGCACCCCGCATCCCTCGAATATGCGCGCCTTGGCTGCGCTGTATTCGCCAATGCCGGCATAGCGATCAAGATGGTCCTCGCTGACATTCAGCACGGTTGCAGCATCGGCATTCAGGCTGGCAGTCGTTTCCAGCTGGAAACTGGACAATTCCAGCACCCATATTCCAGGCTGGTTGACGCCGCGTTCCAGCATGACGTCCAGCACCGCGGGCGAGATATTCCCTGCCGCTGCCGCATCCCTGCCAGCCGCTCTGCACAAGTGTTCCACCATGCTGGTGACCGTCGTTTTGCCGTTCGATCCGGTAATCGCGACAATTTTCGTTCCGGATCTCGACCCGCCGACTGCAAGCTGCCGAGCGAACAGTTCGATGTCCCCTACTACCGGTATGCCGGATGCCACCGCGCGCGCGACCGCCGGATCGCTCAGCGGCACGCCGGGGCTGATCGCGATCAATTCGATGCCAGCGAACAATTCATCGCTGAAAGGTCCGCAATGAATGTTCGGCTCCACAACATATTTATTTGCCTCTACCAAACCGGGCGGATTGCTGCGGCTGTCCGCCGCTTGCACACGCGCACCCTGCGCCTTCAAATAGCGCAGCATGGACAGGCCGGTCTCACCGAGACCGAGCACCAGCACCGATTTGTCTATGAGTTGGTTCATCTCAGTTGCTCACCTCAACTTCAGGGTCGCCAGACCCATCAATACCAGCAGCATCGTTATGATCCAGAAGCGCACTACCACTTGGGTTTCTTTCCAGCCCTTCAGCTCATAGTGGTGATGCAGCGGCGCCATGCGGAACACGCGCTTGCCGGTGAGCTTGAACGAGGCCACCTGGATCATCACCGACACCGCCTCGACCACGAACACCCCGCCCATGATGAACAGCACCAGTTCCTGGCGCACGATCACCGCCACCGTGCCCAAGGCCGCACCCAGCGCGAGCGCGCCGACATCGCCCATGAACACTTCCGCGGGATAGGCGTTGAACCACAGGAACGCCAGCCCGGCTCCGGAGATCGCGCCGCAGAAAACCGCCAGTTCCCCCGCGCCCGGAATATAGGGAATGCCGAGATATTTCGAGAACACCGCATTGCCCGCCACATAGGCGAATATCGCCAGTGCGGCGCTCACCATCACCGTCGGCATGATGGCCAGACCGTCCAGGCCGTCCGTCAGGTTCACCGCATTGCTGCTGCCGACGATGACCAGATAGGTCAGCGCGATGAACATGAACGCGGGAAGCGGAATCACGAAGAATTTCAGGAACGGAACGATGAACTCGGTGTTTGCGGGAAGGCTTGCCGCCTTCCACAGATAGATCCCGACCAGCAACGCGACAACCGACTGCCAGCCCATCTTCGCTTTCGCCGACAGTCCCTTTGGATTGCGGTGCACCACTTTGCGATAGTCGTCTATCCAGCCGATCACGCCGAATCCAAGCGTCGAAAGCAGCACCACCCACACGTAGTGGTTGTGCAGATCGCCCCACAACAGGGTGGTGATCGCGATCGATGTCAGGATCAGCGCGCCGCCCATGGTCGGCGTGCCGGCCTTGATCAAATGGGTCTGCGGGCCGTCGTTGCGGACCGACTGCCCGATCTTGTACGCGGTCAGTTTTCGTATCATCGTCGGACCGACCAGGAACGAGATGAACAATGCGGTCATCGCGGCCAGCACGGTGCGAAACGTGATGTAATTGAACACGCTGAAAAATCGTACGTCCTCGGCCAGCCATTGTGTGAGTGCCAGTAGCATGCGTTCTCCTCAGTGCACGGTAAAGTGCTCGACCACGCGTTCCATCTTCATGAAGCGCGATCCCTTTACCAGCACGCTGGTGTTGGCGTCCAATTCATCCTCCAGGGCATCCTGCAAATCATCGATATTCCCGAAGTGCTGCGCGCCGCTGCCGAACTCGCGCACCGTGTTGACGCTAAGCGGGCCCAGCGCGTAAAGCTTCTCAATGCCGGCACGGCGCGCTTCCTTGCCGATCTCGGCATGAAGGCTGGCCGACTCGCCGCCCAGCTCACCCATGTCTCCCAATACCAGGATGCGCTTGCCGCCGGCCTGCGCGAGCACGCTGATGGCGGCGCGCATCGAGGACGGATTCGCGTTGTAGGTGTCATCGATCAGGCGGGCGCCATGCAGGGCAGGCTTGCGCTGTAGGCGCCCGGCCACGCCCCTGAATTTTTCCAGTCCTGTGACGATGGCCTCCAAACCTACGTTCAGCACGATGGCGGCAGCTGTCGCGGCTAAGGCATTGCGCGCATTGTGCGCGCCGGGAACCTGCAGGTCTGCAGTGAACTTTCCCTGCGGCGCGGTCACGTCGATGCGCAAGCCATAGTCGTGCGGCTGCCACTTTCCGGACACATCGGCCTTGTCGTTGAGGCCGAATTCAAGCAAAGGGTGCGCACCGGCCAATGTACGCCAGAGCGGCGCGTGCTCATCGTCGGAATTGATCACTGCCATTCCGCGATGCTGCAGTCCCGCGAATATCTCGCCCTTGGCCTGCGCAACCGCCTCGACAGATCCGAGCCCTTCGAGGTGGGCACCGCTGGCATTGTTGATCAGCGCGACGTCGGGCATCGCAATCCTGGTCAGATAATCGATCTCGCCCGGATGGTTCATGCCCATCTCGATCACGGCATAGCGATGCGCCGCATTCATTTGCAGCAAGGTGAGCGGCATGCCGATGTCATTGTTCAGGTTGCCGCGGGTGGCAAGGACCGCGTCGGCAGTGCCGGCTTGTTCGCACAGAATGCAGGCGAGCATTTCCTTCACCGTTGTCTTGCCATTGCTGCCGGTGATCGCAACCACCGGGATCGTGAACCGCCTGCGCCACCAGCCGGCCAACTTTCCCAGCGCCAGGCGCGTGTCATCCACCAGCAGCAGCGGGATACCCGGGACCGGCTGCTGTTCCGTGCCGCTTTCTGGCTGCGCCTGGTAGCTGTCTGCATTCACCATTGCCGCGGCAGCGCCTGCCTGTGCCGCAGTTCCGACAAAGCTGTAACCGTCGAAATGTCCTCCGCGCAGCGCGATGAACAAATCGCCCGGAACCAGCTTGCGGCTGTCGCTGGAAACACCGCTGACCTGCATATCGCTCGCCCCGGTGCCGATGGATGGACGCAGTTTTCCGCCGGTTGCCTGCGCGGCTTGCGATAGCAGCATCATTGCCCGCCTCCGGCTTTGCCCTGTGCCGGGTGCAATGAATGACTGGCGAGCAGCGCCTGTTGCGCTTCGGATACATCGTTGAACGGGTGCCTGACGCCGTTGATCTCCTGGTAATCCTCGTGCCCTTTTCCGGCGATCAAAACGGTATCGCCCGGCCGCGCCATCCGGATCGCACTTTGTATCGCCGCGGCACGTTCAACGATGATCTCGTGGTTTTCCCTGTCCATCCCGCCGGTAATTTCCGCGATTATTTCGCGCGGATTCTCTCCGCGCGGATTGTCGGAGGTGACGATGCAAAAGTCCGAATGCATCTCCGCGACCTTGCCCATCATCGCGCGTTTGCCGCGGTCCCGGTCCCCGCCGCAGCCGAACACGCACAACAGCCTGCCGCCCGACGCCATACTGATTTCACGCAAGGCCAGCAGCACTTTTTCCAGCGCGTCCGGGGTATGCGCGTAATCCACCACCACCGTCGGTTGCTGTGCGGTTCCCAAACGCTGCATCCGCCCCGGGACCGGCTGCACCCTCGCCAATGCCCGCACCGCATCGCCCAATGCCACACCGCTCACCAGCAATACCGCGAGCGAACCCAGCAGATTGGCCGCGTTGAACCGTCCGACCAGAGTGCTGCCCAGTTGCGCCGCGCCCCAACTGGAGTGAACCGCCAACGTCAGTCCCTGGCCGGACATTTCCTGCAAATTGCCGTAGACCATGCGCAGACCGAGCCGCTCCGCAAGCTGCAATGCTTCATCGCCCATGCCGTAACCGATCACCTCGGTGACCGGACCATGCTGCACCGGGTCGGCGGCAGTTCTGGCGGACGCCGCGCGGCGTCCTTCATCAAATGCCAACTGCTCGGCCAGCTCCGCGCCAAATGGATCGTCAAGATTCAGGACCACAAAATCCAGCTGCTGCCAATCGAACAGCTTGCGCTTGGCCGCCGCATAGCTTTGCATATCGCCGTGATAATCGAGATGATCGCGGCTCAGATTGGTGAGCATCGCGACATTGAAACGCACCGCATTCACCCGTCCCTGGGACAACGCATGCGACGACACTTCCATTGCGACGGATTGCGCGCCCTCGCGCAAATAGTCAGCCAGCAAACCATGCACCCGAACCGCATCCGGCGTGGTGTTCGCCGTGGCCTGAAGCACATCCGCATTTCCGTTGATGAAACCGTTACCCAATGTACCGATCACCGCGCAGCGCTTTCCCGCATCGCTCAACGCATGTGCAATCCAGTGACTTGTCGAGGTCTTGCCATTGGTTCCGGTGATGCCCACCACCCAAAGACTTTCCGAGGGTGAACCATATACCGCATCGGCCAGCCAGCCGGCCTTGTGGCGCAGATCGGCCACCGCGAGACTGGGCACTTGCCAGGCATCGTTCCAGACGAAACGCTGCACCTCGCCCTGCTGCCCGGACGACAGCGTTTCGTAGATCACCGCATTGGCACCGTTCATGATCGCGTTTGCGATGAACTGCCTGCCATCTGCCTTTTCGCCGGGATAGGCGACGAAAGTATCCCCGCGCTGAACGGAACGACTGTCTGTCACCAGGCGTGTCACCGGGACTTTCAACGCGGCCATTTGCTCGACTGCCCAGTGATGGAGGGAGACGCTCATACCTCCTCCTTCACGATACCTGGCGGCGGCGCGATAACGTTGTCCATCGGCGCATCGTTGGGCACATTGAGCGCATGCAACGCCGCCCCGGTCACCTTGCTGAACACCGGCGCGGCAACTTCTCCCCCGTAATAGTCATTGCCGCTCGGGTCATCTATCATGACCGCCACTATCAGGCGCGGATTCGACGCCGGCGCGAATCCGACAAAAGACGCGATATAGTGGTTGACGTAACGGCCGTTTTCCAGCTTGTGCGCGGTGCCTGTCTTGCCCGCCACCTGGTAACCGGCCACCTGCGCCAGCGGCGCGGTGCCACCCGGCTTCACCACCATTTCAAGCATGTCCCGAACTTGGTGCGCGGTGCGCTCGGAAAACACCTTCGTACCCACCGGCGGCGCATCCAGCTTGAGCAGCGAAACCGGCTCCAATTCACCGCCGTGGGCAAAAATGGTATATGCACGCGCGAGTTGCAAAAGATTTACCGAGACACCGTGTCCATAGGCCATCGTCGCCTGCTCGATGGGGCGCCAGGTCTTCGGGTCGCGCAATTTTCCCAGTGCCTCACCGGGAAAATCGCTGCCGGTCTGCTCGCCAAATCCGCTTGCCGACAAGCCTTGCCACATCGTTTCGGGTTTCATCGACAATGCGATCTTGGCAGCGCCGATGTTGCTGGATTTCTGGATGATCTGCGCGACCGTCAGCATCGATTCCGGTTCGGCGTCATGGATCTTTCTGTTGCCCACCGCGTATACGCCATGATCTGTATTGAATACGGTATTGGGCGTTACCTTGCCGGTTTCGATCGCCGTGGCCACTGTGAACGGTTTCATGGTTGAACCGGGTTCGAACTCATCTGTTATGGCGCGGTTGCGCATCGCATTGCTGCTGGTGTTGCCGCGGTTGTTCGGGTTATAGCTGGGATAATTTGCCAGAGCCAATACTTCGCCGGTACGCGAATCCAGTATCACGACCGCACCGGACTTGGCGCGATGTACGCTGACCGCATACTGCAGTTCGCGATAGGCGATATGCTGCAAATTGCTGTCCAGGCTGAGCGTGATATCGCTGCCGGGCTTGGGCAGGTGCAGACTGCCCGCATCCTCCACGATATAGCCATGGTTGTCCTTGATCACGCGCTGGCTGCCGGGCATTCCGGCGAGTTGTTCCTGCAGCGCCAATTCCACCCCTTCCTGCCCGATGTCGTCCTGCCCGGTAAAGCCCAGGGTCTGGGCGAACTCTGCACCGGCGGGATAATAGCGGCGATATTCGCGCTGCAACGAAATACCGGGAAGATGCAGATTCACCACTTTCTCCACCTGATCCGGCGGAAGCAGCCTCTTGAGATAGACAAAGTCGCGCGAGGTATCGGACAGCTTGCTCTTCACCTCGCCTAAACTCATGCCGAGGATCTGCGCCAGTTTCTTTTCCTGCCGGCTATCCGCCTCGACGTCCGACGGGCTCGCCCACACCGACTCGACCGGTGTGCTGACCGCGAGCGGCTCTCCATTGCGGTCGGTAATGTTGCCGCGGTGTGCATTGACCTCGATCACGCGGCTGTAGCGCGCATTGCCTTTTTCCTGCAGAAAATCATCATGTATCCCCTGCAAATACACCCCGCGGCCGAATAAGCCCGCAAGCCCGGCCAGCAACAGCGCGAACAGCACAGTGGCGCGCCATCCCGGCAATTTCGCCGTGATCTCCGTTTGTGCGCTGGCCGCGTAATTCATTGTTGTGCTGTTTTCCCGTTGTCAGGCCTTACCTGTATGAATTGAACCTGCCCGTTCTTGGGCAACTGCATTTGCAACTTTTTAACGGCAATTTCCTCCACCCGCGCCGGCGTAGCCCATGTGCTTTGCTCAAGTTGCAACTGCCCCCATTCCACGTCCATCTGCTGCGCCTGATCCTTGTCCTTTTGCAACTCGACGAACAGCTTCCGCGCCTGGTACTGCGAGGTCACCACGCTCAACGCGCACAACACCACCGCCAGCAGCAGCAAAAACTGGTACGCCGGGCTGAGCCTGTCGACTTTGCCCAGGATCTGATTGCGAATACCACCGATAACAGCCTTCATGATTGTTCTTCCTTGGTGTATCGCTATGCAACAACATTGCGCTCCGCTACACGCATCACCGCGCTGCGCGCGCGCGGATTGGCGTGCAGTTCCGCGGTCCCTGCGCGTACCGCCCGGCCGATCAATTTCAGTTTTCCCCGCGGCACTTCACTGGCGCGTATCGGCACATTGCGCGGCAATTTGTCGCCTTCCGCCATCTCACGCATGAAGCGCTTCACGATGCGGTCTTCCAGTGAATGAAAGCTGATCACCACGATGCGCCCCCCTTCTTTCAAGAGAGTCAGACACTCCGGCAAGACCCGCGCAAGCTCTTCGAGCTCATGGTTGAGATAAATCCGTATAGCCTGAAAGGTACGTGTCGCCGGGTTCTGCCCTGCTTCACGGGTGCGCACCGCTTTACCAACCAGCTCGACGAGTTGCCCCGTGGTGCGGATGGGTTCGATTGCGCGCGCCGCAACAATCGCTCTTGCAATCTGCTTAGCAAACCGTTCTTCGCCGTAATCACGTATCACCTCCGTTAGCAAGCCTTCATCCACCGTTGCCAGCCACTGCGCCGCGGTCATCCCGCTGCTGGTATCCATGCGCATATCCAGCGGCGCATCAAAACGAAAACTGAAACCGCGCGCCGCTTCATCCAGTTGCGGTGATGACACGCCCAGGTCAAGCAGTATGCCGTCCACCTGCACCGCGCCCTGCTCGCGCAATACGTCCGCGATATGCGCAAAGCTGCGATGCACCATACTGAATCTGGCATCGCGCCATTTCATGCCAACCGCCGCGGCTGCCGGATCCTTGTCGAGCGCAATCAATTTTCCTTTGTTGCCCAACCGCTCCAGTATCAACGCGCTATGCCCGCCGCGCCCGAATGTGCCGTCGACATAGATGCCATCAGGCTTTATCGCAAGCGCCTCTATAGCCTCATGCAACAGAACCGTAGTGTGGGTCAGGTCCTCAGTCACAAAAACCTCTGCATAACTACTGCGCTTGCTGATGCTGCGTTAAAAGATAGCTCGGAGTCCTCATGTGCAAATCGCACATTCCAGCTCTTCTCTATTTTTCGCCTTGCCTCAGCTACGGTCGCTACGTTCTGCATAGGTTTTTACAAGGAAAAACCTTCCAACTCAGGCGGCAAATCACCATCCATGAAAGACAAGGCGGCGTCCTGCTGCGACTGCCATTTCGCCTCGTCCCATAATTCGAATTTGTTGCCCTGCCCGACCAGCATCACGCGCTTGTCCAGCACCGCGTAGCCCCGCAAGGCAGGAGAGATCAATACACGTCCGGCACCATCCATCACCACGTCTTCGGCATAACCGATCAGGCGGCGTTGCAATGCACGGATCTTTGGATTGAGCGCGGAAAGCTTGAGCAGCTTCTCGCGTATCGGTTGCCACTCCGGTTGCGGATAGACCAGCAGGCAACCATCGGCATCGGCGGTCAGCACCAGGCTGCCGGCACAATGCGCAAGCAACATATCGCGATACCGCGCCGGTATCGCGAGTCTGCCCTTGCTGTCCAGATTGAGTTGCGCCGCTCCCTGAAACATCCCGTTTCCCCCACTTTTTCCCACTTTTCACCACTCAAACCCACTATATTGAAAAAAAACCCAATGGTCAAGCGAAAGAGCAGGATTTATCTTTACAGGACAAGGAGTTAGCGCAGAAAGTTAATAAAATACAAATACGCTTAATAAATAATAGATTACACAAACAAGCTAAAGCTGTTTGTGATGAATGACTGTACATTTCAGGGCGGGAAGAAAGGCAGGATACAAATCGGTATAAGGCTGCAGCGGTTTGGACAAAAATTGAAATGAATGCATCACACTGGGTTGAAAATTTGTTTTCAATTTAAAAATTGAAAACAGGTGAAGCTGGCCGATAAGCCGGGTTCTGTCGTGGACAGTCATTCCTCTAGGCGTTTCGTTACCTGACGCTCGAGCAACCTACCCGCTGACGACGCGAGCCACGTCATGGTCAGCCTATTTGGTCTTGCTCCGGATGGGGTTTACCCTGCCGCCGATGTCACCACCGGCGCGGTGAGCTCTTACCTCGCCATTTCAACCTTGCCTGATCCCTTCCCAATCATCGCAGGAGCTTTCGCGCCTGCTCTTCTTGAGAAGACTTTGCCACCCTTGCGGGCGGCAAAGTCAGGCCATCGGCGGTATATTTTCTGTGGCACTTTCCATCGCCTCACGGCGTCCGGCCGTTAGCCGGCATCCTGCTCTGTGGAGCCCGGACTTTCCTCTCCGCCCTTGCGGACGCAGCGACTGCCTGGCCAGCTTCGGGGGTGAGTCTAGCACGTTGCTGGCTTGCGCTACGCCACAAATACGCCTGCCTGATGCGCCTGCTCGTCGGCAAAATAACTGCTGCGCACCATCGGGCCGCAAGCCGCGTGGCTGAAACCCATCTCTTTTGCGGCCTGCTCGAACTTCGCAAACGATTCCAGTGGCGCGTAGCGCAGCACCGGCAAATGCCCGTCGGAGGGTTGCAGGTACTGGCCTATCGTCAACATGTTCACATCGTGCGCGCGCAGGTCGCGCATTACTTCCAGCACTTCCTCATCGGTCTCGCCCAGACCCAGCATCAAACCGGATTTGGTCGGGATATGTGGAAAGCGCGCCTTGAAATCCTTGAGCAGCTTCAGCGAGTGCGCATAGTCCGCGCCGGGACGTGCCAGCTTGTACAGGCGCGGCACGGTCTCCAGATTGTGGTTCAGCACGTCAGGCTGGCTCGCTGAAAGCGCGTCCAATGCCTCGTCCAGACGCCCGCGGAAATCCGGCACCAAAATTTCCAAACGCGTCGATGGAGATGCGGCGCGGATCGCGTTCAGACAGTCGGCAAAATGCCGCGCGCCGCCGTCGCGCAGGTCGTCCCGGTCCACGCTGGTGATCACCACGTATTTCAGTTTGAGCAAGCCGATCGAGCGTGCCAGGTTTTGCGGCTCGAGGACATCCGGCGCCAGCGGCTTGCCGTGCGCCACGTCGCAGAACGGGCAGCGCCGCGTGCACACATCGCCGAGGATCATGAAGGTCGCGGTGCCCTTGCCGAAGCACTCACCGATGTTCGGGCAGGACGCCTCTTCGCACACCGTGTGCAGCTTGTGTTCGCGCAGCATGCGCTTCACGTCGTGGTAGCTCGAACTGCTGCCGGATTTCACGCGTATCCATTCCGGCTTGCGCAGGCGTTCCTGCAGCGGCACGATCTTGATCGGGTTGCGCGCGGTCTTATCTTTTCCGGTTTGCTTCGTGGGCGCGCCGGTCTGTTTCGTTGCGGTCAAACTGATTCTCCCTGTTTCATGCGACTCATGGGTTTCATGCGATCCATCTGGCGGTCGTGCCAGCGCGTCATTATAACCATTGCGGTCAGCGCGCCGACAAAGGCAAACAACATGTCGGACTGGGTATCCCATGGATCGCCCTGCGTGCCGAGAAATTCGTCCGCGCCCTGTCCGAGCGCCAGCGCCGACCACCATTCGATCAACTCGTACCACGCGCTGACCGCCATCACCACGCACACTGACAGGAACGCTGCCATCCCCCGGCTGGTCAGGTAACCGTTGCGCAGCAGGATCTCGCGCGCCACCAGGAACGGCACCAAGCCCTGCATGAAGTGGCCGATCTTGTCGTAGGGATTGCGCCTCAGCGAAAATGCATGCTCGATCCAGAAACCCAGCGGCACCCGCGCATAGCTGTAATGACCACCCGCGATCAGCGCCAGCGCATGGCAGAAGATCAGCACATACAGCAGCGTGGTCAGCGGAAAGCGCCGGTAGGTTGCAACCATGACCGGCAGCGCAATGAAGATCGGCGCGACCTCCATGAACCAGGTGGTACGATCGTAAGGATGGATGGCGGAAAACGCCATGATCAGCAGCAGCCCCAGCAGCGCGAGGACCAGGGGGTTTTTCACGAGACAGGGTCATAGGCCGGATTCCTAATTTCGCTTCATCTCCAGATGCCGCTGCAATCCGTGCACCAGGTTCTGCGCCAGTTCGGCTTGCAGTTCGTTGATCGGGACGGTGATGCCCAATTCGCACACTTGCGTGACACGCAGTCCGGCATAGCCGCACGGGTTGATGTTGGCGAACGGTGCCAGGTCCATGTCCACATTGAACGACAGGCCGTGATAGCAACAGCCGTTCTTTATCTTCAGGCCGAGCGCGGCGATCTTCGCACCATCCACATACACGCCCGGCGCATCTTCGCTGCCTTGTGCGGTCACGCCATATTCGGCGAGCAAGTCGATCACGGCCTGTTCCATCAGGCGCACCAGTTCGCGCACGTTGATCTTCCAGCGGCGCAAGTCGAGCAGCAGGTAGGCAACGATCTGGCCGGGACCGTGGTAGGTGATCTGCCCGCCGCGGTCGATCTTGACGACAGGGATGTCGGTGCTGTGCAGCAGATGTTCGGGCTTGCCTGCCAGTCCTTGGGTGTATACGGGCGGATGCTGCACCAGCCAGATTTCGTCGCCGGTATGGGAGGTGCGCTCGGCGGTGAATTTCTTCATCGCATCCCAGGTCGGCTGGTATTCGACCAAGCCCAATGAATGAACGACAGGAGGTGAAACATGGGCAAGGCTGGAAGGTTGGTCTTGCCCCTTGGTTAAACAACCAGCCATTCGACTAAGCTGGTAAACAACGCCAGCCAAGTCGCTGGTTATGCCACTTTTCCCTTGTACCTGTTTGGTCATAACACCGTCACGATCGGCGGATGATCGCACAGGTCCTGATACAGCGCGTCGAGCTGTTCGCGCGAGGTGGCGCGCACGGTGCACGTCAGGCTGATATAGCGCGCATTTCTGCTGGCGCGCATTTCCATCGCGGAAGCGAGAAATCCCGGATCGTGCTTGTTGACCACTTCCAGCACGGCCTGCGCGAAGCCGGCCTGCTGCTGCCCGAATATCTTGATCGGGAAGTCGCAGGGATATTCGATCAGGCTGTCGGACAATTTGACTTTTGGCAGCTCTTTCATGGTTGTTTACTATTCGGCGCGCATCACGTCGCGCTTGAAATCCTGGTACAGCTTGTGCAGTGTGAAGAACATCGCGCCGGGCTTTCCGGTGCCGACCGGCTTGCCGTCAAGCTGCGTGATCGCCAGCACTTCTTTGGTACTCGACGTGAGCAGCAGCTCATCGGCAGCGAACACTTCGCTCGCGGGAATCTTGCGCACCTCGTGCGGAATATCTTTGGCGGCGGCGATCTCCAGTATCACGTCGTAGGTGATGCCGGGCAGCATTAAATTATCTTTGGGCGGCGCGAGCAGCTTGCCGCTTTTCACCACAAAGATGTTGCTGGCCGAGCCTTCGGTCATGAACTCCGGCTCGTTGTTCGATCCATATCGCAGCAGGATGGTCTCGGCGCAGCCGGCATCCACTGCCGTCTGGCGCAGCAGCACGTTGGGCAACAGCGCAATGGACTTGATGTCGCAGCGCAGCCAGCGGTTGTCCTGGGCGGTCACTGCGCAAACGCCGCTTTGCAGCAAGTCGGCGGGCGGGGGAGGCAGCGGATTGCTCATCATAAATACCGTGGGCTTGACTGGCGGATTCGGAAAGGCGTGATCGCGTTTCGCCGCACCGCGTGTGATATGCAGATACAGGTATTGATCATCGCCGCCGTTGCGCGCGATGATTTCCCCGATGATGTCGGTCCATTCGGCATCGCTGTGCGGATTTGGCAAGCGTATCCCGTCCAGGCTGTGCTGCAGGCGGCGCAGATGTTCCGGCAGGCGAAACGCTTTGCGTGAATATACAGGGATGACTTCATACACGCCGTCGCCGAAGATGAAGCCGCGATCCAGCACGGAAATCCTGGCTTCCCCGATGGGCATGTATTGGCCGTTCAGATATATTGTCATGGCCTGGTCCAATGGAACATCAATCGGATGCTATCCCATCCGCGCGAGAACACGTTGGCCCGCGGTACATTCTCCAATGCCACCAGCGTGTATTCCGCATAGGGTTTTCCGGCCAGCGTCAGCTTGAGCACCCCCATTTGCTGGCCGCCCATAATGGGAGCAAGAATGGGCTGGTATGTTTCGATATTTGCCTTGAGCTGTGAAAATGTGCCTTTCGGAATGGCCAGATACAGATCCCGGCGGAATCCCACATCGAGCCCGCTTTCGGTGCCTTTCCAGACGGGCAACTTGGTAACGGGTTGATCCTGTTGATACAGGCGGGCGATATCAAAATGCTGGAAGCCGTAATTCAGCAGCTTCTGGCTTTCGGCGGCGCGCAAGCGGTCGGAATTCGCGCCGAACAGCACCGATATCAGCCGGTGATTATCCCGCTGGGCCGATCCGACCAGGCAATACCCGGCCGATTCGGTGTACCCGGTTTTCATCCCATCCGCATACGGGTCGATCCATAACAGCCGGTTGCGGTTGGGCTGTTCGACGCCGTTGAACGTATAGCTGCGCAGCGAGAACAACGGGTAATACTGCGGATAATCGCGAATGATGGCTGCCGCAAGCAAGGCCAGGTCGGATGCGCTGCTGTAATGCTCGGCTTCAGGAATGCCGGTCGGGTTCATGAAATGCGTATTCTTCATTCCCAGCTGTTTCGCTTCCTGGTTCATCATGTCGACAAAACCCGCTTCGCTTCCCGCAATATTGACCGCCAGCGTGATGGCCGCATCGTTGCCCGAATCCACGATCATGCCGCGCAGCAGTTCGTCCACGGCCACGGCTTGTCCGGATTTGAGAAGCATGCGAGATTCGTCGCTCTGGTTCCGTACTGCAAGATAAGGCACGTTTAGTTTCTGCCGGATTGATATGGTGCCGTGCCTGATCGCGTCGAAAGTCAGGTAGGCAGTCATCAGCTTGGTCAGCGATGCGGGCTCCATGCGCGCATCGCCGTTCTGTTCTACCAATACCTGATTACTGTTGTAGTCGTACAATACATGTGACTTGGCCGCAAGCTGCGGCTCTGCGGACAAGAGATCGGGTTGCGCTGATGCCAATGCGGGCAAAAGGGCGAGAATCAAAAAGATGAATTTCATGATCAGTGGCAATGTTGCGGGACTGCAATTATAGACGCCTGCCCATTGCAGGGGTAGGAATCCGGCGCGTTTGTTTGCCGGTTATAATTCGTCGCTCGGAATTTTTTAACCGATGGTAAACAATCATGACCAAATTGCTTCGAATAGGCGGGTTGCTTGCAGCCCTGTTTTTCTGCACCGGCGTCCATGCGGGCGTTTATGCCGGTGATATCCAGATACAAAATGCATGGGCTCGCGCCACCGCCCCGGGACAGGACGCGGCAAGCGTGGACCTGACCATCACCAGCAAGCATGCCGCGGCCCTGACCGGGGTATCCAGCCCGGTTGCAAAGTCGGCCGAACTGCATAGCATGAAAATGGAAGGCGGCATGATGAAAATGCGGGAAGTGGCGTCGATTGAACTGCCCCCGGGGGAAACGGTGAATCTGGGTAAGAGCGGCTATCACCTGATGCTGGTGGGGCTGAAAGCACCGCTGAGGGAAGGTGATACCGTGCCATTGACGCTGACCATCAGGGTGAGCAAGCTGGGCGCGGTGAAGGTCATGACACAGGCTGCCGTGAGTTCGCTGACCGCGACCTCCCCGCCTCCGGGAAATTCGGGCCACCATCAGATGGACATGCAGATGCACTGAGTAAGCGTTGGCTTCGCCGGATAACCAGAGCGTACTTGCTGTTTGATTCGTTTTTATCCCCGGCGCTTTTCTTCTGGTGTAGAATTCGCGGCATATTTTTGCGCGCATTTCTCCACTGGTTGAAATGCCTGCTTACCCCAATCCCAGGAAACAACATGCCGCTTTCCGCTACCACCGTTGCACAAAAGGCCCGCACCCTATCCGAGGCGTTGCCCTATATCCAGCGCTTTTTTGACAAGACCATCGTCATCAAATACGGCGGCAATGCAATGACCGATCCCGAGTTGCAGCAAGGCTTCGCTCGCGACGTGGTGTTGCTCAAGCTGGTCGGGATGAATCCGGTGGTGGTGCACGGTGGCGGTCCGCAGATCAACGATCTTCTTAAAAAAGTGGGCAAACAGGGCGAATTCATCCAGGGCATGCGCGTCACCGACGAAGAAACCATGGATGTGGTCGAAATGGTGCTGGGCAAGGTCAACAAGGACATCGTCAACCTGATCAACCGTTTTGGCGGCAAGGCGGTGGGCCTGACGGGGCAGGACGGCGGATTCATCCGCGCCGAGAAACTGCTGCTGGAAAGCAACACCGAACCCGGCAAGATGCTGGACATCGGCCTGGTCGGCGACATCAACAAGATCGATCCATCCATCATCACTTTTCTGGATTCCGGCGATTTCATCCCGGTCATCGCGCCGATCGGCGTCTCGCCGGATGGCGAGACGCTGAACATCAACGCCGACGTGGTGGCGGGCAAACTGGCCGAGGTGTTGCGTGCCGAAAAACTGGTGTTGCTCACCAACACTCCCGGGGTGCTGGACAAGGACGGCAAGCTGCTGACCGGACTGACACCCAGGGATATCGACAGACTCGTGGCAGACGGCACGCTGTCCGGCGGGATGCTGCCCAAGATCGGATCGGCGCTGGATGCCGCCCGCGGCGGGGTGCGTGCGGTGCACATCATCGACGGGCGGGTACAACATGCACTGCTGCTCGAAATTTTGACGGATGAAGGGGTGGGTACGCTGATCAAGAGCAAGTGATATTCCAATGCAGAGCGGCAAGCATCCAGATTTTCCGGGCCGGACCTGGCGCGCAAAGGACAGCCCCGCAATACACAGGCCGGATACGAGCAGGTTTTTGTGAACTCGGCAACGAATGACGAAGAAATTCTGGATTTTTGACCTGGACAACACGCTGCATAATGCAACCGCGCACATTTTCCCGCACATCAACCGCAGCATGACGGCTTACTTGCAAGAGTACCTGCAACTGGAAGAAGCGGCTGCGAACGAATTGCGTATGCATTACTGGAAAAGATACGGGGCGACATTGAGCGGCCTGATGCACCATCACGGCACCGACCCGGGGCATTTTCTATGGCACACGCATCAATTTTCGGAACTGGAACGGATGGTGCTGAAAACGCCGCGGTTGCGCCATGTTCTGAAACAGTTGCCGGGCAGGAAAGTGGTATTCTCGAATGCGCCACAACACTACGCGAATGCGGTACTGAAGTTGTTGCGCGTCGATGACTTGTTCGATGATGTGATGGCCGTGGAACACACGCGCTATCGTCCCAAACCGGATCTTTTCGGCTTCATGCGTCTGATGAAAAGGCATCGCGTTAAAGCTCCGCAATGCATCATGGTGGAGGACAGCCTGGAGAACCTGAATGCGGCGAAGCGCTTGGGAATGCGTACGGTGTGGGTGAATGCCGGCAATAAAAGCGCACCTTGCGTGGACGCGAAGATTCGCGATGTGATGGAGTTGCCGGGAATGGTGCGCCGGATTGCTTGAATTGTTGATGATTCACGGGAATGGCGCTCTGCCGGATTTGGAATTTTATAAATAGTTGAACGGGGGTAAACATGGCTGCAGCCAAACCTGGCGAGAGGAAATTACAGATCCTGCAAGCCGTCGCCGCAATGCTCGAACAGCCCAAAGGCGAAAAAATCACCACGGCCGCATTGGCGGCACGCCTGGATCTTTCCGAAGCGGCGCTGTACCGCCATTTCGCGAGCAAGGCGCAGATGTTCGAAGGCCTGATAGATTTCATCGAGCAGACCGTGTTCGGTCTGATCAACAAGATCACCCAGGAAGAAAAAAGCGGCGTGAAGCAGATCGAGGCGACCGTGGCCATGCTGCTCAATTTTGCGCAGAAGAACCGCGGCATGACACGCGTGCTGATCGGCGACGCACTGGTCAACGAGGACGAGCGTTTGCAGCAGCGGGTGAACCAGCTGCTGGATCGCATCGAGGCCACCCTCAAACAATCCCTTCGCATCGCCGCGACACAGGGCGAAATGGGCGAATCGGTGGATGTCGGTGCGCACGCCAACCTGTTGGTGAGTTATGTGATCGGGCGCTGGACACAATTCGCCAAAAGCGGCTTTGCACGCGAACCGATGGCCCTGTGGCCTGCGCAGCTGGCAATTTTGATGCACAAATGAACGGAAAGAAGAAATGATACTGATACTGAGCTCCAACGTTAACGAACAATCTCCCGAATACAAACAGTTGATGGCGCATCTGGCCACGCTGCCGGGCATCCAGAACCGCGTGCACCGCGAACACGGCAGCGAGCAGACCCTGACCGAAATCTACCTGATCGGCAACACCAAGTCACTGGACATCGAGGACATGCAGAACCTGCCCGGCGTCGAGCGCGCGGTGCGGGTTTCCGAGGAGTATCGCATCCTGGGACGGCACAAGGATGACCATCGCCCAACCCACTTCGAGTACAACGGCGTGCGCTTCGGGCAGGACACCCTGAACGTGTTCGCCGGATTGTGCGCTGTGGACAATCGCGAGCATGTCGAAATCATGATGAAGACGGTGCGCGACAACGGCCAGGTTTGCACGCGCATGGGCGCATACAAGCCGCGCACCAGTCCTTACGCATTTCAAGGTCACGGAAAAAGCTGCCTGCCGTATGTGTTCGAGTTGGCCGGCAAATACGGCATCAAGGTGATCGCGATGGAGATCACCCACGAATCGCACCTCAACGAGATCAAGGAAGCCCTGCACCAGACCGGCAATCCGACCGGCGTAATGCTGCAGATCGGCACCCGCAACACGCAGAACTTCGAGCTGCTGAAGATCGTCGGCCGCCAGACCGAGATGCCGATCCTGCTCAAGCGCGGCTTCGGCATCACGCTGGACGAGTCGCTGAATGCGGCGGAATACCTGGCTTCGGAAGGCAACCGCAACGTGGTGTTCGGCCTGCGCGGCATGAAGACCAACATGGGCGACCCGCATCGCAACTTCGTCGATTTTTCGCATGTGCCGGTGGTCAAGCGCCTGACGCGGATGCCGGTGTGCATCGACCCGTCGCACTCGGTCGGTTCGCGCGCCGCCGCACCGGACGGCATCCTCGACATGATGCACGTCACCGCGCAGGGCATCGTGGCCGGCGCCAACATGGTGCTGGTGGATTTCCACCCCGCGCCGCCCAAGGCGCTGGTAGACGGCCCGCAGGCAATGCTGCTTAAGGAATTGCCGTACTTCCTGGAAGATGTGCAGATCGCGCGCGAGGCCTATCTCAAGCGGGTCGACTTACGCAAAGGGCAAGTTTAATTTGAGTCAGGCTTCTCGGTGTGCTCTCTAACAGCAGGTTATTTTGCCTATGGCAAAATAGATTGAAGATCATGAACTTGGTTGGGTATCAGGGAAGTCAAATTTTTATAACGCCTTGCGACTGAATTTTTTGAAAGCTCGATCAATCCAAAAACTGGGTTTTACCAGTCAATTCATCAGCCGCCACCCCGACTAAAATGTCACCGTGGGTGAATCCAACATTGATCTTGACCATGATTCCCGTCGGACAGTGAAACCCCGAACTCAGCGCATCCGTTTTATTGTCCATACTCTTCCTTGCAGATCTTGGCCGCTTAACGCCTGGTTTTCATGTCCAGTAGTTCGAATCATAACGGTGTCGTGTGTTTGCTGTCCAAATCCACTTGCCGATAGCTCCAACGTTAATAATTGGGTTCCTTGGTCATAAGACCAACTTCCATGGACTGGAATGCGCATCGTCAACAGCCCTGTCATCCCTATTTGCGCTGCTAACTGACCAGCCAGACCACTCTGGCTAATACCGCCTTCACCCTCTAGCTGGCCATTGGTTCGAGGCTCCAGATTATATGTACCTTGGGCCATGCCAAAAGCGTTCACTGATGCTTGCCAATGACCCGGGAACAAGGTCGTCGGATTGGGAATATACTCTTTACCGAACACTGCCCTAAGAAGCTGTGCATCGCCATGTTCTCGATCTTTCAACCCTATGTATACGAGATTATCCAGAGATGCTGGCAAAGGTGTACTGTCGAGAACATATGGTACGATTTTCTTCCTAAGTTCATAGGCTGTATCCCACTGACGTTTCACCCACATTGACGAACTCAAAATGATCGACAAGGCTCTTGCTTGCGACCTTCTTGTACGCAGCGAAGGTATCCTGTATTTGCTTCTGTACATCGAGAGACCAATGCGTTTCAAAGTCCCCCATCCCGTGAACAAGAAAAATCTGGTGCTTAGCCATCTTCTATCTCCTTGAAGAGCCAGCGATGAATTTAACTCCTGTTTTTATTTATTGCGCTCCGACAAACACTATGATTCCCCGTCGAACTTGAGTTGTTGCTGATGATTTCCATTTGGATGGGGATTAGTCATGGACCAGGCTGGCACAAATCTCCAGCAAACCATTGGTTAGCTATGAGATACAACAAATGTCGTTCAGTCTCGAATCCTTAACGACGTCCATCACTCCACGACCCTCACTGTCCAAAAGTCATCGCACAAATTCCTATCAAGGAGGTAGGCATAGGGAAAGGTGCAATAGCCCTTGATGGCCCAGCCTGTTCCCCAGGAATTCCTGACGATGAAACGTTGCTTTGCTTCGTCATAGCCTACAGCAAGTACGGCGTGTCCGCCGAGTTGCTTTTCGCTGCTGCCGTCAGGCATCGGGACTTTTCCGGTGCGCGCGACAACTTCTGATTCGAAGCTTTCATAGACCGAGAAGCCGAACACGAATGGATAGCCCGTGGCAAGGCAGCCTTTCAATTGCGAAAGAATTGGCGTCAGCCGCTGGTAGCTTAGGGCCTGGCTTTTCAGGCCTGCATCGTAGCATTTCTTGGGCGGCTTGGTGGCGAACTTCTTGATGACGTAGGGCCATGTGGTTTCGGGCGCAGCACCCTGCTTGACGAGGCTCTTGATACCGTCGCGGATCATCGCGCCGGAATCTTCCCTGACCGTGCCTTCGATCACGCGCTCGTTGTAATATATGAACAGCCGCGACGGGGTGAATGCCTTGGACTTTTTCTGCTTGATCTGGTCGAACTGGTGCGCCGCGGCGATCGCGTTGGCGGTGCAACTGCCCAGCTCGCCCTGATTGAAGACAGGCGGACACTTGGAGCGCAGATCAACTTTTTTCGGCAGTTTCGCCAGCACCGGTTGCGGCGCAGCGTAGAGGTGGTCGCGTTGATCGGGCAGGTCGGGTATCCAGCCGTATTTCTTGATCTTGCGGCTCATGACGCACCCGATCCCGTGTGTACAGGTCGACGCTGAACCTGTCCTGAACCCGTTTCAATGTGCAACGGGTGACGGTTGGGTAGGAAAAATAAAGGCTGAAATTGTTGCATGATTCGGTCACCTCCCCAGGTTGTTCCGAAACGTACTTCGCCGATTGTCAACTGGCATTAATTGAGCTTGTCGTGCTACGGCAACATCAGGGATAGTTCTTGAATTTTCCCGTGGAGCTCAGGACAGTGAAGTTTTGGGCGCCCATCGCAAATTTTCTCGTTCCATCTGGGCTCGCAACATCGCCTTCCAGCCTAGACGCGAATTTTTCAGGGAATTGCCCGTTCAGCCATTTCAGCATGGGCATGAGTTCCTGTCTTTCCGCAATAGTGGCTGACTGGTCCATTTCAAATACACCGAGACCCTGTTCCGACGCGTGCAGATAATTCTCGGAATCGTGAATACTGGTGAGAAACGGCAGCTTCAGTGAATTAAGAAATCGCTGCAACGCCTCATATATTGTAGAGGATGAATTGCGAACCCGGTTTGCAACCACCGCTATCTTTGCGCCTGAGTTACGCGCACCGCCGAACAGGAATAATTCCTTGATAAAATCCGCCGTTGCGTGGATATCGATCGGCGAAGGCGCGACCGGGATCACGATAAAGTTCGATTTGCGCACCAATTCCTGCAACAGCAAGCCCTTTACGCCAGCCGGCGCATCGATAATCGTGACTTCGGTATTCGCAGGAATCCACGCATGTGTACTGCGCAACGGAACGGCTCCCTTGGCAGGCGCCGCGT
The DNA here is from genome assembly GCA_049684555.1 of Gallionella sp. Classification (GTDB taxonomy): domain Bacteria; phylum Pseudomonadota; class Gammaproteobacteria; order Burkholderiales; family Gallionellaceae; genus Gallionella. The sequence goes on from JBAVGB010000021.1 coordinate 55,897, forward strand.
TGGCCCCGTGGATCTTTTCCGCCTCATCAGGCCGCAGCCTCAACCACTGTATACTCGAGCCCTGCGGGTCGTAGTCCATGATTGCGGTCACGATTTTCCTGCAAGCGTAGTAACTGGCAAGATTGGTGGTCAGGGTGGTTTTCCCCGAGCCTCCTTTTGAATTGATCACCAGTATGGTTAGCATGTTATCTCCGTTCCGGCGCCGGGAAACTTGAGCACTGCCTTCGGGTTTTTCAACATAACCCTCAAACCGGGGGCCTCAACGCCGAGCCCTGTCTTCAGCAATTCCGGATGGTTGCCAAAGAGCAGCCGATAACCCTCTTGTTCCTCGCTGTCTCGCTGCTTGCGTTGCTTGGGTACGGAAAACACCTGCGGCAGACCCCCAACGATCACCACGCAACCAACCAGTTTCCAGATTTGTATAGCCGACATAGCGGTATCTTTCCGGAGACACAGAATGTTATTTCACTCTTTGAAAACAAAGAATAAGGCGAACATTAGTCCGTTAATCGCCCGGCGTCAAATTTTGTTCCAATTTGTTGACACCCTGCACCTGCGAAAATACTATAATAAATAAAGTTGTGGAATTTCGGAATTTGACAATTGACGAGGTGACAACATGGTAGAGCAAAAGAAAAAACCGTCTCCCAAAAATCCTTCTGCCGGAAAAACCAGGGCTGGAAAGGCCGAAACCGCGAAAGCGGCTGCAACACAGGCTGGAAAAAAAGCCGCTCCGAAAAAGACAGCGGCCGTGGTACCGGAATTGAAGAAGCCGAAATCTGCCGCAGCAACGAAAGCATCCTCGCCTGCTGAATCCAAAGCCAAAGGTTCTGCGTCAGCTGCAAAAGCAAAAGTCCCTGCGCAGGAGGCTGCCGCGGCCAAGGCAAAAACGACCCCTGCACAGAAGCCGGCAGCAAAGCCAACACCCGAAGAGCGATATCGCATGGTGGAGACTGCCGCTTATTTCATTGCGGAAAAGCACGGCTTTCAAGGCAGATCCGATGAACATTGGGCGGCTGCGGAACGAGCGATTGCGGCAAAGCTGGGCCAATAGCTGCAATCGCGGCGGCAAGGCAGATTCATGCTCTGGTTATGGTCATCTTTGCACTTTGCGGAAAATGACCGGTTCTGGTACTTCCCGATCGCCGGCAACAAAAAGGCCTGGCCGAAGCCAGGCCAGCCATGTTATCGCGTAAGGTAAAGCGATAAATGGAAATTTAAGACTTGCCGCCAAACAAAATCAACAAGCAAACCACGATAAACGGCGAAAAAACAAAAGGAAGAACCAAAAATGTCGGCACAGAAACCCCCAAAAAAATATTGTATAGATATGGTTGCCTAATCATGCAACAGTTTTGAAACGACTCTCGTCCGTTGATTTTTCTCTTACTCAAGTCGAATTCGAGCTGGCAATACGGCCCGGAAATATTGCCATCAGTTGATCCAAAATGCAACATCGCAAAGTTGATAATCCCCATATAATCAATGTGGTATTAATTTGCTTGGGCGGATTTGTATCCTTATTCATCCGATGATCGCAACGATGCCTGAAGAACCGTCCGGGTATCCTTCCCGGTTGCCGGATAGATCGTACTTTTACTCGGGATAGCAACAAATAATCGCGGATTGAGGCGCGAGCAAAAAATCCCGAAAAACCTCATGATCGTAGATGACCACTGCTCCGGCCATCAGCCCCTAAGATGATATCGTCGCTTCGACTGGAAATTACCGCGCAAATGTTGCCAAAGCAGCGCACGAGAACAAATTCCTGTCCAGTTCTGATTTTCCGGAAAGGAATTTATAACAGCTGAAAAAGCCAGGCTTTGAAAAAATCTGCGATGAGCAGAACCACCGGCAACGTGGCCGGTTGAAATCCTTTCGAAAGCCTGACTCTTGGAGATACCGCCCCGTATGTAAGCTAGGCCAGCGCAACTACCAGCCCTCGTGGAAGGCTGGTCTTCAAGCACAAAGAATTTATTTCTTTGCGCCGTTCACAGCCGCTTTCAGGGTAGCGCCGGCCTTGAAAGCCGGGACCTTGGCAGCCTTGATCTTGATGGCTTCGCCGGTGCTTGGGTTACGGCCCGCGCGTGCGGCACGCTTGCGCACCTCGAATGTGCCGAAACCAACCAAAGCGACATTGTCGCCTTTTTTCAGCGTGCTGGTAACGATTTCGATCAAAGCCGAAATATTGCGGTCAGCGTCTGCTTTGGAGCTGCCTGTCTTGTCGGACAAGGCATCGATCAATTCTTTTCTGTTCATGTTATTTCCTTTGTTGTTATTACTGCAAATGCAGCGATGCGCAGTCTAGCACCAGTCGGCGCGGTTTAAAATCATTCCATGAGGCGGGATATGCAATCCCGCCTGAATTGCTCCAACTATTTGGCGCGGCCGTATTTTGCGGTGAAACTGGCCTTGCCCAGGATATTGCCATGGATCATAAAGCCGGTCAGCGCTGCAGTGGCATCGGCGGGAACTTCTATCTTATCTGTCTTGAGCGCGTATACGGTAAAGATATAGCGATGCGGTTTGTCCCCTTTTGGCGGGCAGGTACCGCCCCAGGCTGCTACGCCATAATCGGTACGGACCTGTACCGCGCCTTTGGGCAGGGTCGTGCTGTTGAGCGCACCGGCATTCGCAGCCAGCTCGTTGACATCAGCCGGAATATTGATGACCACCCAGTGCCACCAACCTGAACCTGTGGGTGCATCGGGATCATATACCGTCACGGCAAAGCTTTTGGTGTCCTTGGGTGCACCGCTCCATTTAAGGGCGGGCGATTTGTTTTCGCCGGAACAGCCAAAACCGTTGAACTCGAAGCTCGAGGGTATCATGTGGTTGGCTTTTATCTCCGGACTGGAAAGCTTGAACCCGGAGGCGTAAGTTAAAGTCGATAGCCCGGCAAATGCAATGGCGAACAGGATGCGACGCATGAAACTCTCCTTTAAACACAATGGGGGCAGGATTGTAGCACCATTGCCACGAGTACAAAATTGCTCCTCCCGGCGCAAATTTTGACATTCTGAACCCGCCGAAATTTGCATTGGGACATTACCCGCAGCGATAATGGAACGGGCTCAAGCGGACCGGCCGACACTCGCGCGTATCGGAACCCCACGATTCAACGGAATAGGCAATTGAAAATTCACAAGCAGTGCAGCGATGGAACAAGCAACCAAAGCGGATGCTGTCCTGCAACCACGCCCAGCGCCGACGGCCTGGTAATTGCTTCGACTGGTCCCGCCGAAGCCATTGTTGTTGCCGGCAAACCGCTGCGCGAACCTGTCGTGCAACACGGGCCGTTCGTGATGAACAACAAGGAGTAAATTTTTCAGGCCATCGGGGATTTTCAGGAAGGGCGGCTTGGGAGCGCCGGGTAGAGTCCCTTGTTTGATTAACCCGGGCTTGGTAAAAGGAGATGCCTGAAAAAAAGCAGCCTGACCACTATGGAGAGCGCGATGACTAAAAGATGGATATTTGCGGTTTTGTTAGCTTGCTTCTGGATTCCCGCTATTGCCAACGCCCAGCCCAGGAGTGACGCTTCGCGTGGTGAATTGCTGTATACCACGCATTGCATCGCCTGCCACAACGCACAGGTTCATTGGCGGGACAAGAAGATTGCCAGGGATTGGAGCGGGCTCAAAACTCAAGTGCGACACTGGCAGGAGATTACAGGGCTGGGATGGAGCGATGACGACATTGAACTTGTTGCGCGTTACCTGAATGCCCTTTACTACCGCTACCCCGAACACATTCAATAATCGTCGCCCGTTTCGCTTGCAATGGCGGCTATTTGTCGCGCCGCCAGAAGGTTTCATCCGCTGCCTGCGTCCGGTTGATGCAGCGGCTCAGCACAAACAACAGATCAGACAAGCGGTTCAGATACGGAAGCGCGTGTTGCGGCGCGGCATCGCGTTGGGATAGCACGGCCAGATCGCGTTCCGCACGGCGAGCCACGGTGCGCGCCACATGGCACAACGCACCGGCGCGCGAGCCGCCCGGCAGGATGAATTCGCGCAGCGGCGGCAGGTCGGCGCTGTAACGCGCCAGCTGATCGTCCAGCCAAGTAATTTTATTTTCTGCGAATACATCATTGGCGGGCAGCGCAAGCGCGCCGCCCAGGTCGAACAGGTCATTCTGGATTTGCAGCAACACCGCACGAATGTCGGTGGGTAGTGGCTCCGCAAGCAGCACGCCGATCTGGCTGTTCAGTTCGTCCACGCTGCCCAGCACCGCGATACGCGCGTGATCCTTGCCGAGACGCGTGCCATCGGCAAGCCCGGTTGTGCCTTTGTCTCCGGTGCGGGTGGTGATCTTGCTCAAGCGCATGGCATCGTCCTGGCTATTGTTGTTCAAGACAACCGAAGTATACCGCCGCATCCGGCTGGCTGCGATTGCGCTGTGCCTGCCAGATCATCTCGCCCAGGCATTCCATCATGCGGTGCTGAGCTTCGTGCTCCGATTCCAGCTTCCGGGCCAGGCGCGCGAAATGCGCGCGTATCCCGGTCGGCTGGTCGATTGAGATCTGCTCCTCGACGGTCAGATGCATCATCAGGTGCAGAAAGGGGTTGGTGTCCCCCTGTTCCGGCAGATAGTCCTTTTCCTGATGGCGTTCGGGATCTTCCAGCACCGCAAAATATTCCGGATGCTTGGCAATCAGCTGCGCGGCCAGGTCTTCCAGCGGCGTGAGCAATTCTCCGGCACGGCGTTTGCGCCATGCTTCGAACAGAAAATTCCGCGCTTCGTCGCGTGATGGATTGAACAGCATCAGTCCGCTTTGCCCTTGTACTCGCACAGATCGCGAATGATACACGCGCTGCATTTCGGCTTGCGCGCCTGGCAGACATAGCGGCCGTGCAGGATCAGCCAGTGGTGCGCGTCATGCTTGAATTCGTCCGGCACGAACTTGAGCAGTTTTTTTTCCACTTCAAGCACGTCCTTGCCGGGCGCGATGCCGGTGCGGTTCGCGACGCGGAAGATGTGCGTGTCCACCGCGATGGTCGGCTGGCCGAAGGCGGTGTTCAGGATCACATTGGCCGTTTTGCGGCCCACGCCGGGCAGGGCTTGCAGCGCCTCGCGGGTCTGCGGCACCGCGCCGCCATGACTCTCCGCCAGCATGCGGCAGGTCTGCATCAGATGTTTTGCCTTTGTCTTGTACAGACCGATGCGCTGAATATGCTCGCGCAGCTTTTCCTCGCCGAGCGCGAGCATCTGCTCGGGCGTGTTGGCGACCGGGAACAAATGTCGCGTCGCGGCATTCACGCTGACGTCGGTGGCTTGCGCCGACAGCAGCACCGCGACCAGCAGCTCGAACGGCGTCTTGTATTCCAGCTCGGTGGTGGGATGCGGGTTCGCAGCGCGGAAGCGCAGAAAGATTTCGCGGCGTTTGGCTGGATTCATCAAACTGATCTGGAATTGGAGGGTGCACTACCGCGAAATATATATCGCTTGCCGAACCCGCTCAGTGCGCTGCAGGCGCGTACCCGCCATCCGCTCGCGTGATCGTCGCGCTGCTGGCTTTAAGCTTTTGTTCGGCACGCAGGTTCAGCCAATTCTTGCCGGCAATCAGCATGCCCAGCGTGATGAATGCGCCCGGCGGCAGGATCGCGAGCAGGAAACCGTGGTAGTTGGGCACGACGGTAATCACCCAGGCTTTCGCGGTTTCGCCGAACACCATGTCGATGCCGGACAGCAAGGTGCCATGGCCGAACAGCTCGCGCAGCCCTCCCAATACCGCCAGTACCGCGGTCAGTCCCAGGCCCATCGCCAGACCGTCCAGCGCGGAATGCAGCGCGGGATTCTTGGAGGCAAAGGCCTCGATGCGCGCGAGCACGATGCAGTTGGTGACGATCAGCGGGATGAAGATGCCCAGCACCACATACAGCTTGTACATATAGGCATTCATGCTGAACTGCACGACGGTGACCAGTACCGCGATGATCAGGATAAACACCGGGATGCGCGCCTCGTTCGGAACCAGGTTGCGGATCGGCGCGATCGCGGCACCCGACAGCGCCATCACCGTGGCTGTCGCAAGTCCCAGGCTGACACCGTTCACCACCGAACTGCTCACCGCCAAGATGGGGCACATGCCGAGCAATTGCACCAGCCCGGTATTCTGCTTCCACACGCCGTTGAACAATATATCCTTGAATTCCTGATAGGTCATTTATGTTCTTCTCCTTTAGGCTGCTCTGGCGGCGCCTTGGCATGCGGCTTGAACATTTCGTCGCGATGCTGCGCGAAATATTGCAGTGCCTTGTGCACTGCCTTCACCACCGCGCGCGGGGTGATGGTCGCGCCGGCCATATAGTCGAACTGGCCGCCGTCCTTCCTGACTTTCCAGCCGCTGTCTTCGGGATTGTCCAGCGATTTCCCGTCAAAGCCGGTGATCCATTTGCTCTTCGCGATCTCGATGTAATCGCCCAGCCCCGGCGTCTCCTTGTCGGATATTACGCGCACCCCGCCGATCTTGCCATCGCTGTGTATCGAGATGATCAGGCTGATCTTTCCGCCGTAACCGTCCGGCGCGACAGCCTGCAGCACCGCGATGGACGGCTGGTTCTTCAGGCGGCCGAGGTAGGCGACGGTCGTGCCGTCGTTGCCCAGCAATTCATCGGGCAGCAGCTCGGCAGTATCCTTGATGATGTCGTTATCGTAAGTGTCCGGCGGTGCGATCTGCGTGACCAGTTTCAGTTTCTCCTTTTCCTCGCTGCGCGCGATCGGCTCATGCGTCAGCTGGTAAGTGATGGCGAGCAATGCGGTGCCGATCAGCGCGAAGAACAGCAGGTTCAACGCGGTCACGACAGAGGCCTTCACCATCGTGCGCCTCATGACTTGTCCTTTTTGCCGAACACGGGCGGCTGGGTATACAGCACGATCAGCGGTACGCAGATGTTCATCAGCAGCGTCGCGAACGCGACACCGTCAGGAAAGCCGCCGAACACGCGAATCAGGTAGGTGAGCAGGGCTGCACCGCCGGCAAAGATCAAGCGCCCCTTGTTGGTGGTGGGGCTGCTGACCGGATCGGTGAGGATGAAAAAAGCACCCAGCATGGCCGCACCGGCGAACCAGTGAAACAGCGGGCCGGCGTAATGTGCCGGATCGGCCAGATGGAACATGCTGGCAATGACGAACAGCGTGCCAAGATACGCCACGGGGATATGCCAGCTGATGATGCGCGAGTAGAGCAGATAAACACCGCCCAACAGGAACCCCGCGGCCACCATCTCGCTGCCGTGCCCGGCCAGATGTCCATAGATCGGCATGTCGAGGATCTGCGCGATCGGCTGGTCGAGGTGCAAATGCGTTTTCAGCGTGTCCAGCGGCGTTGCCATCGTCAGTGCGTCCAGCGCAGTCTGGTCCGGCAACACGCCAAGGAAAATATAGTCAAGTTGCTGCAAAAAACCGAGCCCCGACAACGAAAGGCCATGCGGGGCGACCCAGTGGGTCATTTGCGCCGGAAAGGAAATGATCAGCACCGCGTAGCCCACCATCGCGGGATTGAACATGTTGTTGCCCAGCCCGCCGTACAGGTGCTTGGCGATCGCGATAGCGAAGGCCGTGCCGACCACCACCAGCCACCAGGGTGCCAGTGGCGGAATGGAGAGCGCCAGCAGCCAGGCCGTGAGCAGCGCGCTGTTGTCCTTCAGAAACGGTATGACCGGCCGGTTGCGCAGCTTTAGCATTAGCGCCTCGGTAACGAGCGCCGTGATACTCGCCAGCGCGATCGAAACAAGGACCGCCGGGCCGAAGTACCAGACGTACAGTGCAATGCCGGGCAGCAGCGCAAGCAGCACCTTGAGCATGATCGCGGAGACGCTTTCCGATTTGCTGATGAGCGGAGAAAAGAACATGGTGGAATTATCCCTGAATGACAGACTGCGAGTCGGAACGATGGACGAGTAACCATTGCATTTTTTCATGCGCTGCGTTTTTTCGGTGGTTAAAGACCGCGTGTCGGGTCACTTGGCGATTCCCTCTTCATGGTGTTCGACTTCGGATTTGGCTACTTCGAGAATATGCGCGCGCTGTATTTCCAGTTCGGCGAGCTCGGTTTGCTGCTGGGGTGTCAAAGCCGGTGTGCTGTTGAGTTTGGCGTCCTGCGCAGCCTTTTCCTTGGCCGCCAGCTTGGCAGCCTTTTCCTGTTTCTCGCGTTCGATGCGCAGTTCATGGTATTCGTGACGCTCGCGCGCCTGGTCGGCCAACTGTTTTTCGTGCTCGCGTGCGCGTATCTCGCTCTTGGCGAAGCGGTAGAACTGCACCAGCGGAATGTGGCTGGGGCAGACATAGCTGCACGTACCGCACTCGATGCAGTCGAACAGGCTGAATGTCTGGGCCTTGCCGAATTCTTTGGATTGGGCGAACCAGTACAGGTCCTGCGGCTGCAGGTCGGCCGGGCACACTTCCACGCAGCGCGTGCAGCGTATGCAGGGCATCGCGGGCGGTGGCGGCGGGAATGATTTTGCCGACGCGGCGATGACGCAATTGGTGGCTTTCACCACCGGCACATGCGCGGCGGGCAGCGGAAAACCCATCATCGGGCCGCCCATGATGTAACCGCTGGTGTCGGGTAGCGCTGCGCTCAGCGCGACCAGTTCATCGATCGGCGTGCCGGTCAGTACCTCATAATTCCCCGGCTGGCGCACATTGCCGGTGATAGTGACGATGCGCGACAGCAGCGGCTCGCCCTTGGCAAGTGCGCGATAGACGCTGGCGGCTGTGGCGACGTTGAAGCATTGCACGCCGATATCGGTGGGCAGCTTTCCGGACGGCACTTCGAGCCCGGTAAGCACGCGTATCAGCTGCTTTGCACTGCCGCCAGGATAGATCGTCGGGATCGCGACAACTTCATGACGATTGCGCTCGTGCAGGTCAAAACTGTTGTCCGCGATCGCCTGCTGCAGCGCGGCGATCGCTTCCGGCTTGTTGTCCTCGACGCCGATCAGCACCTCGTCTGCGTCCATCATGAAGCGCAGCATTTCCGCGCCCTGCACGATTTCCAAAGCACGCTCGCGCATCAGCATATCGTCGCAGGTGATATAGGGTTCGCATTCCGCGCCGTTCAGGATCAGTGTCGTGATCCGCTGTTTGCCCAGGCGCAACTTGATGTCGCTGGGGAATGCCGCACCGCCCAGACCGACCACGCCGGCCATGCGCAGCATTTGCTGCAGCTCGGTGGTGTTGTGGCTGCGGTAATCGACAGCCTTGCATGAAATCCATTCTTCCCGGCCGTCCGGTACCAGCGTGGCGCACAGATTCGGCAGGCCGGAAGGGTGGGCGACCAGTTGCATGGCGATAGCGGTGATGGTGCCGGAAGTGGGCGCGTGCACCGCGCTGGAAACAAATCCGTCCGGCATGCCGATCAACTGCCCCTTGAGAACATGATCGCCGGCTTTCACGATGGGCTTCGCGGTTTCTCCCGCGTGCTGGTGCAGCGGAACGATGAGCCTGGAAGGCAGCGGTGCCTGGGCGATCGGCATAGCTGTGGACTGCGCCTTGTTGCTGGGCGGATGGATGCCGCCGTGGAATTGATATAGTTTCCTCATGGTGTCGCCGCGCTCAAGTTGCCGCCGTCATGTCCGTTGCAGTCAGCGCGTACACGGGATATTTCCATTTCCAGTTGGTGATCTTTTCCCCGATGACCTGCATGCTGATGCAGTCCACCGGGCAGGGCGGGACACACAGTTCGCAACCGGTGCATTCAATAGCGATGACGGTATGCATCTGCTTCGCCGCACCGACGATGGCATCCACCGGGCAGGCCTGGATACAGAGCGTGCAGCCGATGCAGGTGGTTTCGTCAATGATCGCAACAGACTTTGGTTTTGGCGCGGCGGTATCGCCGCCGAACGGTTTGAAATCGACGCCGAGCAGTTCGGCGAGTTTCTGAATGCCTTCTTCCCCGCCGGGCGGACATTTGTTGATGTCGGCTTCCCCGCCTGCTATCGCAGTCGCATAGGGTTTGCAGCCCGGATAACCGCATTGTCCGCATTGTGTTTGCGGAAGCACCGCATCGATCTTGTCCACCAGCGGATTGCCTTCGGTATGGAATTTGATCGCGGCAAAGCCCAGCACCGCGCCGAGCACGATAGCGATCGCCGCCATGACCAGCAGTGCATTCAGCATTACTTGATCAGCCCCGAAAACCCCATGAACGACAGGCTCATCAGCCCCGCGGTGACCATTGCGATCGCCGAACCCTTGAAGATCGCCGGCACGTCCGCGCCTTCCATGCGCTCACGCATGCCGGCGAACAGCACCATCACCATGGTGAATCCCAGCGCGCCGCCCATGCCGAAGAAGATGGATTCCATGAAATTGTGCCTGGCCTGCACGTTGAGCAGCGGGATGCCGAGCACCGCACAGTTGGTGGTGATCAACGGCAGATAGATACCGAGCACCTGGTACAGCACCGGACTGGTCTTCTGCACCACCATCTCGGTGAATTGCACGATACCGGCGATCACCACGATGAACGACAACGTGGTGAGATAAGACAGCTCTGGACCGAGCAGGTAATGGTTGATCAGGTAACTGGCACCCGAGGCCAGTGTCAGGACGAATGTCGTGGCCGCGCCCATGCCGATGGCCGCTTCCAGTTTCTTGGAAACCCCCATGAACGGACACAGCCCGAGAATCTTTACCATCACGATGTTGTTCACAAACACCGCGCTGACCAGAATCAGCAGATATTCTGTCATTGCAGGACCTTGATAAAATCAGGCGCGGATTATCCCCTGATTCATATGCCGCTTCAACCATGCTTGCGGCATATGAATATTCCTGAACGTGCACAAACAAAACCGGAACAGCCTGGCCGGGCTCGGCAACATCTCCGGGTTGGTTATCGCCAAACCTGGAACAACCACGCAATCAAATTTCGATCCGGGTTCCCATTTCAACGACCCGGTTGGCCGGAATGTTGAAGAAGTCGGTTGCGTTTATGGAATTTTTCGACAAGGCCACAAACAGGCGCTCGCGCCATTTTGCCATGCCCGGTTTCGGGCTGGACACGATCAGGGCCCGCGAAACGAAGAATGAAGTGTTCATCATGTCGAAGGGCAAGGAGTCCGAGCTGCACAATTCCAGCGCAAACGGAATGTCGGGCGTTTGCATGAAACCATAAAACAGCTTCAAGCGATAGAAGTTATGGCCCAGGTCGCTGACCAGGAAGCGGTTGCCCTTGGTGACATAGGGCTTGTCCTCGACCACCACGGTCAGCAGGATGTTGCGTTCGTGCAGCACATGATTGTGCTTCAGGTTGTGCAGCATGGCAGCGGGCGCACCATCGCCGGGAGGAACCAGGAATACCGCCGTGCCGCTTACCCTTTGCATACCTTCAATGCCGTCCAGAATTGCCTGCATGGGGACTGACTGCTGCTCAATTTTGTCGAACATTAATCCGCGGCCGCGTTTCCATGTCGTCAGCACGGTAAAGGAGATTATTGCAACGCCGACCGGGAACCAGCCGCCCTGTGGAATCTTCATCGAATTGGCCAGGAAATACGTGGCATCGACAATAAACAGAACGGCAATCATCGGTATCGAGACAAGCAGGGGCCAGCGCCATCGCAGCACAATGACAAAACCGATCAGCACGGTGGTGATGGTCATGGTGCCGGTGACCGCAATGCCATATGCCGCCGCCAGGTTGCTGGAGCTTTGAAAGGTAAAAACCAGAAAAACCACCGCCAGATAAAGCGTCCAGTTGGTCAAGGGCACATAGATCTGCCCTTGCGCCTGATCGGAAGTCTGGCGGATTTCCACGCGCGGCAAAAATCCCATATGTACGGATTGCTTCGCCACGGAGAATGCACCGGATATGACCGCTTGCGATGCGATGACGGTTGCGGCCGTCGCGAGCAGCACCATCGGTATCAGCGTCCAAGCGGGGGCGAGCAGATAAAACGGATTTTGTATCGCCTGAGGGTTATGCAGCAACAACGCGCCCTGGCCGAAATAATTCAGCGCCAAAGCCGGCAGCACGAAAGAAAACCAGGCCAGCCGGATCGGGCTTTTGCCGAAATGCCCCATGTCGGCATACAACGCTTCACCGCCGGTAATGACCAGAACAATGGCGCCCAGTGCCAGAAACGACACCCACGGGTCTGCGGTTAAAAATCGGAAACCATAGAGGGGGTTGAGCGACAACAATACCTGCGGGTATTGTGCGATGGAAATGATGCCGAATACAGCAAGGGTGACAAACCAGATCACCATGATCGGGCCGAATGCGTTGCCTATCGTGCCCGTGCCGCGCTTCTGGATGAAAAACAAGCCGGTCAGGATGATGAAAGAAATGGGCAACACGTAAATCTTGAACTGATGCGAAACCAGGTCGAGGCCTTCCACAGCCGACAGGACCGAGATGGCGGGCGTGATCATGCCATCGCCAAAAAACAGCGCGGCGGCGAAAACGCCGAGCGCAGTGACGATCCATTTCAATTTCGGATATTGTGCTGTCAGATCGCGAACCAGGGCCAGCAATGCCATCGATCCGCCTTCACCGTTATTGTCCGCTCGAAGGATGATCGTCACATATTTGAACGATACCAGCAGCATGATGGTCCAGAACATCACCGACAGCACGCCCAGAATATTGGCTTCGACAACCGGAAGCGGATGGGGGCCGGTAAAGGTGGCTTGAATTGCGTACAACGGGCTGGTGCCTATGTCGCCATATACCACCCCGATCGCACCGAGCAAGAGAGCGGGCAGCTTTTGCTTCGATTGATTATCACTCATTGCACTAACTAACCCCGGGGATGAATGGGGCGGCACTCTACGCTGGCGTTGCGCAGAACGCAATCATCGGCAGCTGGTTCGCAGGATATTCGTGCGCATTATATGCACACAAGCCCCGGCTTTTTCGCTATTGAATCATGGCAATCCGCGCAACCAAGCGCACCGGGGATTGCTGTGGCCCGGGTTACAGGCCACATCAAGCCGGTCTCAGAGCTTCTTGTGGGTACCGTCGCACAGCACGCCGTTGGCGCTGTGCTTGCAGCCGCAAAAATACACCGTTTCCGATTTGGCAGCCTTGTACTCGACGGGGGAAAACTCGCTGCCCTTGTGGCTGCCGTCACAGAACGGCTGGGTGGCGCTTTTGCCGCAGGCGCACCACCAGTAGCTTTTCCCTGCTTCCACTTGAACGCCGTAAGGTGCTTTTTGTGCGATAACGGCTTGCTGGTCTGACATGACTAAATCTCCTTTTATATAAATTGACACATTGAAACAACCATCCCACCTTTTTGGTGAGCCATCTTTGGCGGCGGGTGCATTCCGCTCCTGAGATTCTTTCAGCTATGCCTTGCTGTTATGCGCGGTAGCCAGTGCTTCGCGCAAGCGCCGCAGGCTTTCGACCATCCCGTTCAATTCCTTCTGCGAAAATTTCGCAAAGGCGCGTTCCATATGCGCCAAATGAGCCGGGAATATGCTCGCAAACAATTTTTCGCCCTGAGCCGTCAGCTGAACGATCTGGCAGCGGCCATCGCTGGGCAAGGCGCTGCGCTGCACCAGCTTTTTGTCGACCAGGCGGTCGACCACCCCGGTCAGGGTACCTTTGGTGATCAATGTCTTTTCACCCAGTTCCCGCGCTGTCATGCCCGGGGTGTTGCCCAGTGTGGCGACAATATCGAATTGTGCCGGAGTCAGGCCCAGCGAGCGCACATGCGCAGATGAATAAACCTCAAAGGCCTGGTAAGTGCGGGACAGCTCTCGCAATAGCGGCAAAAATATCGGGGGCGTCATCATTTAACGGTCTGGTTTTGCCCGGCAGCATATTAGTTCTAGTTAGAACTAAAGTCAATGCCACGGTGTTGGCGGGATTTGCATTTTTTGCTCCTCCCGGGTGTAACTCAGTACAATCGCGGGGTCGAACCATCAACAAATTGCGATTACAATACGATGATGAAATTGATCCCGACGATTCTGTGCGGCGGAGCAGGTTCAAGGCTCTGGCCGGTTTCCCGAGAATTGCACCCCAAACCTTTCATCCGCCTGGCGGACGGACAAAGCCTGCTGCAAAAGGCCTGGCTGCGCGGTGCGGTCCTTCCCGGCGTGACCGAAACCCTGACCGTCACCAACCGTGAATTGATCTTCAAGACCGAGGACGAGTACCGCGAAGTTGCGGGCAGCCGGTATAAACATCTTCCCAACAGCTTCATCCTCGAACCGTTTGGCAGAAACACCGCTCCGGCAATCGCCGCGGCTGCGTTGCACATGGCGGCCAGCCATGGCAATGATGCAATATTGCTGGTACTCGCCGCCGATCACCTGATCGCCGACCAGCCCGCTTTTGCGCTGGCGGTCGCCGAGGCAACACGCTTGGCCGCACATGGCAAAGTGGTCACCTTCGGCATCAAACCCGAAACACCCGAGACAGGCTATGGATATATCGAGGCGAATGGCAACACAGTGGTGCGCTTTGTCGAAAAGCCCAGCCTTGAAAAGGCCCGGGAATACGTGGAATCGGGGAATTACCTGTGGAACTCGGGCATGTTCTGTTTCTCGGCGGGAACCATGCTGAACGAAATGCAACTGCACTGCCCGGGAATTCTGGCTGCGACCCGCACCTGTCTGGAGCAGTCCCTGCGGCTCCAGGGAAAAGGCAAGACCCGGATCGAACTCGACCCGGATACTTTTGGCCGCGTCCCGGACGACTCCATCGACTATGCAGTCATGGAAAAGTCCGCCAACGTCGCCGTGGTGCCCTGCGATATCGGCTGGAGCGATATCGGATCCTGGAATGCGCTTGGGGAACTGACCGCTCCTGATGCCCGCGGCAACCGCATTTCCGGCGAAGTCATGCTGCACGATGTCAGCAACTGTTATATCCAAAGCAACCAGCGCATCATCGGCGCGGTTGGAGTCGATGGTCTGGTCGTTATCGACACACCCGATGCATTGCTGGTTGCCGACCGCGGTCGCGTCCAGGATGTAAAACTGCTCTACGCGCGCCTCAAGTCCGAAGGCCATGAAACGCACAAACTGCACACCACCGTGCACCGTCCTTGGGGAACCTACACCGTGCTGGAAGAAGGTCGGCGCTTCAAGATCAAGCGCATTGTGGTCAAGCCGGCGGGCCGCCTCAGCCTGCAGATGCATCATCATCGCAGCGAGCACTGGGTCGTGGTCAGCGGCATGGCAAGGGTCGTCAACGGCGAACAGGAACTGTTCATCAACACCGACGAATCCACCTATATCCCCGCGGGACACAAACACCGCCTGGAGAATCCCGGCGTTGTCGATCTGGTCATGATTGAGGTGCAAAGCGGGGAATACCTAGGTGAAGACGACATCGTGCGATTCGAGGATATATACGGACGCTGACGCTGCCGGGACGAGCGACTCAAGGTTGCCGTGCCTTGCTAGCGCGATTCGAGGCGTCAATTCCGGTGCGGCAATACTCCGCTGTTCCCCATCAACAACTATTGATACAGCGCCGGGAATTTTTCGCGCAAATGCTCCAGCTTGGGCAGGTCGTTGAAAACGATATAGGGCTGGTAGGGGTGCAGGGCCAGATAGTTCTGGTGATGCGCCTCGGCAGGATAGAACTGCTGCAGCGGCACGACTTGCGTGACGATGGGATCCGCAAATGTGTGCGCGGCGGTTAGCTGCCGAATATAGTCTTGCGCAAACTTCCGCTGTTCGTCGCTGGTATAAAAGATCACCGAACGGTACTGGCTGCCGCTATCCGGACCTTGGCGGTTCAGCTGGGTAGGATCATGCGCCACACTGAAAAAAACCTGCAGCAGTTGCTGATAGGAAACCTGCGCGGGATTGAAATGAATGCGCACCGATTCGGCATGGCCGGTGTTGCCCTGGCTCACCATCTCGTAATGCGCGGTTTCCGGGGCACCGCCCGAATAGCCGGACACCACGTCGATCACGCCCTTGACGTGTTTGAACACCGCATCCACCCCCCAAAAGCAGCCGCCGGCAAATACGGCTGTCTGCTCGTTCGGCGCTGCGCTGGCATTTGAAAGTAATCCCAGTGCCAATAGTAAACACAGACTGCCGCTGAAAAAATAACGATGGATAACATTGATCGTCACCATGATGACACTCCTTAGATTTTAACCAAAAGTAAAAGCGAACGCCTTGGCGCCTGCGTCCAGAAACTCGATGCGGAAGGTATGGACGCCGATCTTTCTCCTTTGCCGGATGAGCTGGTACAAGCGCTGTTCCCGAATTACGCCATTTCCTTGCGCATCAATATCCGAACCGTGATCCACACCGGGAGCCTCACCATCCAGCGTGACCCTGAAACGCAGCGGTTTTCCGTCCGGTGAACCCAGCACCAGATTCAGGTCGCGGCCGCGAAACCGGTAACTGATCGTTCCGCCGGATGCCTGCGCGGCAGCGGCTTCAGCGGAAATCAGCCAGTTGCCGCTTAGCGTCCATTGGTCCGGTTTGAGCACGCGCGGCAAGCTGTAATGCGCGGCGATATCCTGTTTGATCGGCTCGCGAGAAACCAGATTCTGCTGGCGCGCATAACCCAGATAGGTTTCAGGTGAGCTGTCGACATCCGAAGGTGCTGCCGTCACGCCCGAGCTTGCGACCTGTGCCAGTCCATCGCCCATCCCGGGCATGCCCTGGTGCGCTTCCTTGAGCAAGGACTGGATCATCCGCTCGGTTTCAGCGTACGCGCCTTCGCCGAAATGCTGGTCGCGGATGTGGCCCTGCGCATCGATCAGATAATGCGCGGGCCAATACTGGTTGTTGTATGCCTTCCAGATCAGATACTGGTTATCCATCACGACAGGATATTTTATGCCCAGATCGCGGATCGCCTGCCCGACATTGTGTGAGACCTTCTCGAACGCGAACTCGGGCGTATGCACACCGATGATCACGAGACCCTGGTCGCGATATTTTTCATCCCAGGCCTTCAGATAAGGCAACGTGCGCAGGCAGTTGATGCAGGAATAAGTCCAGAAATCCACCAGCACGACCTTCCCCCGCAACGACGCGCCGGCAAGCGGCGGCGAGTTGAACCATTGCGTCGCGCCTTCAAAAGATGGCATCAGGGGCAGGCTGGATTCAGCGAAAACGTTTGCGCCGGATTGCTGGCGTGCGGCCGGCCTGGCCAGCTGCGCGATCAGCTTCTGCTCGGTTCCAGCGGTGTTCAAGAAGTTGAATTTCGACAGGAAGCGCGTATCCCAGCCCGCCGCGATCGCCACCACGCCGGCCAGCACCGCGACACCGAGGCCGCGCCGCAGCCATTCTTCCGCACCCAGCCCGCGTTTCATCAGGCCGAACACCCGCCCTCCTGCCAGCAGTGCCACCGCCAGCGATGATGCCGCGCCGGCCGCAAACACCAGCAACATCATCGCGCTGTATAGATTCGCGCCGCTCAAGGCCGCGCCCGCCAGCACCAGACCGAGGATAGGTCCGGCGCAGGGAGCCCATAAAAACCCGACCGCGACACCCAGCAACAACGAACCCCTGATGCTGGCTTGACGCTCGGCCTGCTGTTGCAATCGTCCGCCGAACGCGACGAACGGGCGCATCATCCGGTCGGCCAGGGCCGGGAAGATCAGCGCCAGCCCCATCAGCATCAGCAGCAGCATCGCAGCATAGCGCCCGTATTGATTCAATGCGACCAGCCATGCACCCCCGACTGCCGCGAGGCTGGCCAGCACCGTGAAGGTCGCTGCCATGCCAAACAGGATCGGCAAACCGGAACGCCGGAACGACTGATCCGATCGCGCAAAAATGAATGGCAACACCGGCAATACGCACGGACTGAAGATGGTCAGCACGCCGCCAAGGTAAGCCATGACAAAAATCAGCATGTTGCTCGCTCCATTGAAGCCGTTGAGTTGCAATCCGGAATATTCATACGACCTTATGGGGAATGAAGCGCAGCGCCACGGTATTCATGCAATAACGCAATCCGGTCGGTTTCGGACCGTCGTCGAACACATGGCCCAGATGGGCATCGCACAGGGTGCAGCGCACCTCGGTGCGCGCCATGCCGAACATGTGGTCGGCAATCTCGCGCACATTCTGCGGCGCGATCGGCTGCCAGAAACTTGGCCAGCCGGTGCCGGAATCGTATTTGGTTGCCGCATCGAACAGCGCGTTGTCGCAACACACGCAGCGATACAGGCCCGGCTCATGCCGGTCGTAGCCCGGCTGGGAGAATGCCCGTTCGGTGCCCTGCTCGCGCGTCACTTCATAAGCCAGTGGCGATAACCGCTTTTTCCATTCTGCATCCCTGCTCACCCTGGCCAATGTTGCGAGCCCCAGCGGCTTTCCGTCATCGGAAAATTGCATGATGGTCACTTTGCCGCTGTCGGAAGGTTGGCCGGCAAATGAACGTGCCGCCAAAGCCAGCGTGAGTCCGGATAATGTGTACAAAAAATGTCTGCGTTGCATGTCTATATTCTCCCGGGTCATTTTCGACCGTTAAATCCCGAACAGGGTTTCAAGGCAGGGACCAAAACCGGCTATGATTCGCCCTGCATGCCGGTTGATTCGGGCAGCTCATCAAAAAGGTTACATCAAAGGCTCGCGTGACTGATAATTCCGAACATCTTGAAACATTGATGAAGCAGGCCCTCAGCGGCGACCAGCGCGCTTATGCGGAAATATTGCAGCAAACCACGCGCATGCTGAGGCCGTATCTGGCAAAACGGCTCAGTTTCACCAATGAAGCGGACGATTTGCTGCAGGAAATCCTGCTTTCCATCCACAAGGCGCGCCACACCTACGATGGCAACCGGCCGTACAAGCCATGGGTGTTTGCCATTGCCAAGTTTCGGCTTCATGATTATCTGCGCATGCATTATGCCGACCAACTGCACCATGCGGACGATATTTCCGAACTGGAAGATTATTTGCATGAAAATGTAACCGAGTCTGCCATTTCGTTCGAATCCATCAGTGTGGAAGTCGCAAAACTCCCGCAAAAGCAGGCCGCGATCCTGCAACTGATGCATCAGGAGGGCTACACCGCGAAAGAAGTGGCAGAGAAATTGGGCATGAATGAATCCGCCGTCAAGGTCGCGGCGCACCGCGCCTACAAGATATTGCGCGAAAAACTGGAAAGATAATGGGAAATATCGAAGAACTGATCGACAAGCTTGCGCAGGACAACGCGACAGTAAAACCTGCGCCCCATCCCTACATGCTGAGCCTCAAATGGATGGGATGGGCGCTGGCCTATCTCGTGATCTCGCTGATGTTTTCCGGCCTGCGCCCGGATATTGTGGCCAAACTCCATGAGCCATTATTCGTCGCTGAACTCGCCGCACTGGCCGGCATATTGGTCGCGACGTCGCTGGGCGCCTCGTTGCTGTCGTTTCCAGACATGCACCAATTGCACCGGATTGCATTTGCGCCGCTGGTCGCGTTCGCGCTTTTTGTGCTGGTGATGTTCCTCGCATGGCGGGCGGACCATCCACCGTCTCCGCTGCCTGTCCACAGTTTTCAATGCACGCTTGGGATTACCATGATGTCGCTGTTGCCGGCGGCCTGGATATTTTACGTGATGCGGAAATATGCCAGCACGCACTATCATCTGGCCGGCTGCTGCGCGCTGCTGTTCGCGTTCAGCATCGGCGCGATATGGCTGAGATTATACGAGGTGAACAATTCGATCATGCATGTCATCGAGTGGCATTACCTGCCGATGTTCGCTTTCGGCATTGCCGGATTGTGGCTGGGCAAGAATATGTTGAAGTGGTGAAAGGACCAGCGCAAACGGGATGTGCAATCCCGCCGCGTGATACCGAGGTCAGATATTGAGGAAACGAACCCGGTTTCGGCCGCTTTGTTTGGCTTCGTACATCACCAAATCGGCACGTTTTATCAGGTCGGCCGGTCTGTACTCGTGGTCGAGGAACATCACCACCCCGATGCTCGAACTGCAGTGATACTCGATTGTGCGTTCCGAACCGTCCCCCTGCTGCAGCACCAGCCTGTATGGCTTGGCAAGCATCGCCCGGATTTTTTCTGCAACCACGCCGGTTTGAGCAATGGAGGATTTTTTGTCTGCATCCAGTTCGGTAAGCATCACCACAAACTCATCGCCGCCGAAACGCGAGACCGTATCCATTTCACGCACGCAACTGACGATGCGTTGGGAAACTTCTTTCAGCAGCAAATCGCCCGCGCTGTGCCCGTACTGGTCATTCAACGGCTTGAAGTTGTCCATATCCAGAAACATCAGCGCGCCATAACGGCCGGAGCGGTTGCTGGCCGCCATTGCCTGGTTCAACCTGTCAGCAAACATCCGGCGATTGGGCAGTTTCGTCAATGTGTCATAAAAAGCAAGATTCCGGATTTGATCTTCGGCCTCTATGCGCTCGGTGATATCGCGAGAGACGACTACGACACGGGAAGGCCGCCCCAGGCTGTTTCTGATCAAGCCACCGCAGGATTCCATGTGGCGGATAGTGCCGTCGGGCATAGCGAAGCGGTACTCGATGCGAAGTCCGATGCCGGTCTGCACGGTATCCCGGAACACCCGTCTGACATGCTCACGGTCGTCCGGATGTATCTCGGCAAAGGAATCGGTTCCCTTCAAGGATTCGGGATCGCCGAACAAACGCGAGTAGGAAGGGCTGTTGTAGAGCCGCTTGCCATCCAGATCAAGCACCGCGATAAAATCCTCGGCATTCTCGGTGATCATGCGAAAAAACTCTTCCTGTTCGCGCAACTCGTCTTCGGAGCGCTTGTATTCGGAGATGTCGGTCAGCACCACGCGCACTGCTGATGGTTTGTCATCCTTCAGCAGGCGCACGCTGTCCAGCCTGACCTGACGGCGCGTGGCATCTTTGAGTACAATGGCCAATTCGCAAGTAGACTTGTCATCACGCTGTAGCACGCCGGCGAAATATTGATTCCAGTTTCCGATCTCATCCGGGGCAACGAAATCCGCAAAACGCTTGTGCAGCAGTTTGTTGCGGTCCTCCCCAAGCAGAGCGGCACCGGCCAGGTTGATTTCGTCGATCAGTGCCTTGCTGCCAAGCGTGAGACAGGCGACCGGCGCCAAATCATAGAAATCGGTATAACGGTCGCGCAATTCATTCAACATGAGCTTCGCGCGCTCCAATTCCTGTGCCTGCATGCCGAGTTCGATCTGGCATATCTGGAGCTCACGGTAGATTTCTTCGACTGGGCGGGATGGAATGTTCGCGGGTACCATACTGGCAAGATGTTTTTCGGCCACAGCCCGCAGTGAGCCGGCTAATTGCGGCTCAAAACCCTCTTCTGGTGAATTGGATACAACTGACCTGTTGCCCATAGCCACCCCCCTGCGACTGTTTCCAGTATCGCATACCGCACCGGTTCCGCAACACTTTTAACCGGGGTATTTGGTCGGCATGCCGATAATGGCTCTGTCACCATACAAAAAAATAATTGGCTTGCCCAGCCATCTCACCACAGGTGCTCCCGTTTAGGGCCAGCTGAATTCGGATTTGGCCGTTGACATGTTACAATTCGGCCCGAATTTTCAGTAAAAATAATTGCCCCATTTCAAAATCCCTGTCCCGGTGTTTCGATTTCGCGCCGAACTACCTGATTTTTCATGCAATTGCACGTAATGTCGATTGCGGTGATTTTAGTTTATGGATTTCGCGTGCATAATCACGCAAAATCGACCCGAATATGCCGAGTCGATTTAAAAGGTCTACACGAAATCGTGCGGGCCTTTTTCATTTTCACGCATAGGGACCGACGAAAGCAGACTAATGACCAGCTCCACCGAAGAAACAACTATCGGCACATCTACAGCCAGTGCTGACGGGGTCGCGCGGGCAGCCGATATTGTCCGGGAAGTCAGGCGCCGGCGCACCTTCGCGATCATCTCTCACCCCGATGCGGGCAAGACCACGCTCACCGAAAAATTGCTGCTGTTCGGCGGCGCGATTCAGATGGCAGGCACGGTCAAGGCGCGCAAGAGCGGCCGCCATGCGACTTCAGACTGGCTGGAGATCGAGAAACAGCGCGGTATCTCGGTGGCCAGTTCGGTGATGCAGTTCACCTACGACGACTGCGTGATCAACCTGCTCGACACACCGGGCCACCAGGACTTTTCCGAGGACACATACCGCGTGCTCACCGCGGTCGATGCGGCGGTAATGGTGGTGGACGCGGCCAAGGGCGTGGAAGCGCAGACCATCAAGCTGCTCGAGGTGTGCCGGTTGCGCAACACACCCATCATTACGTTCATCAACAAGATGGATCGCGAGGTGCGCGATCCGCTGGAAGTGTTGGACGAGATCGAATCGGTGCTCAAGATTCATTGCGCGCCGGTGACTTGGCCGATCGGTATGGGCAAGCGCTTTCAGGGGGTGTATCACCTGCTTAATGACGAAGTGCTGCGCTTCACCCCGGGTGAAGAGAAGGCCAACCAGGAAGTCGAGGTATTGAAGGGGCCATCGATCGACAAGCTGGCCCGGCAATGCCCTAGCGAGATGCAGACCATGCGCGATGAGACCGAACTGGTGATGGGCGCGGGTGCCTCATTCGACCTTCAGGAATTCCTCAAGGGCAAGCAGACCCCGGTTTTCTTCGGCTCCGGAATCAACAATTTCGGCGTGCGCGAAGTGCTGCGCGCACTGGTGGACTGGGCGCCCGCACCCTTGCCGCGCGAAACCGATGTGCGCCTGGTATATCCGACCGAGCCGGCGTTCACCGGTTTTGTATTCAAGATCCAGGCCAACATGGACCCGAACCACCGCGACCGCATCGCGTTCCTGCGCGTGTGCTCGGGCCGCTACACATCGGGCATGAAGGTCAGGCACCGGCGCACCGGCAAGGAAATGAAACTGGCCAACGCGGTCATTTTCATGGCCAACGAACGCACCCGCATGGACGAGGCCTACGCGGGCGACATCATCGGCGTGCACAATCACGGCCAGTTGCAGATCGGCGATGTGCTCACCGAAGGCGAGGCGTTGACCTTCAAGGGCATCCCCTACTTCGCGCCGGAACTGTTCAGCCGCGCGCGGCTGCGCGACCCGATGAAAGCCAAGCAATTGCAAAAGGGCTTGCGCCAGCTGGGCGAAGAAGGAGCGGTGCAGGTGTTCGAACCGCTGGTTGACACCAACCCGCTGATCGGCGCGGTGGGACAGCTGCAGTTCGAGGTGGTCGAACACCGGCTGAAATCCGAATACGGCGTGGATGCGGTGTTCGAACGCGCCGGCATTCATACCGCACGCTGGGTGACCTGCAACGATAAAAATCATCTCAATGAATTCGTGAAAGCCAATCAGGCCCGGCTGGCCAGGGACGTGGACGGCAACTACGCCTATCTTGCCGATACCGGCGTGAACCTGCGCCTCACGCAGGAACGCTGGCCGAAAATTCAATTCCATGCGACGCGTGAGCATGGCCAGCAACTGAACTGACCGGTCGCGGATTCAGCTCAGAACTGCGCGCGATAAAAGTTCAGGAAATCCTCAGCCGGCAAGGGCCGGCTGAACAAATAACCCTGTATCTGATCGCAGCCCATGGATTTCAGCAATTCCAGCTGCGCAGCGGTTTCCACACCTTCCGCCACCGTCTTGAGATCAAGTGCTTTCGCCATGGCGACGATCGTTTTTGCGATCGCGACGTCATCGGCATTTTCAGGCATGTCCCTGATGAATGCGCGATCGATCTTCACGCAATCGATGGGAAAGCGCTTGATATAGGCAAGCGATGAATGACCGGTGCCGAAATCGTCGAGCGACAGATGGATTCCCAGACTGCGGATTTTCTCCAGCAAATCGATCACCCGCTCGGGGTCTTCCATCACCATGCTTTCGGTGATTTCCAGTTCCAGCGAACTTGCCGGAAGATCCGAATCGGCAAGCGCCTCGGCAATTTCATCAGGCAAGTTATCGGAACGGAACTGCCGTGCGGAAAGATTGACTGCCACCCGGATCGGGCGCAATCCGGATTTTTGCCACGCCGCATTTTGCCGGCATGCCTCACGCAGCACCCAGCGGCCTATTGCGACGATCATTCCGGTATCTTCCGCAACCGGAATGAATTCGGCCGGCGAAATCATTCCCCACTCGGAATGCATCCAGCGCACCAGCGCTTCCATGCCGACCAGGTGTCCGCTTGCCGTATCCACCTTGGGCTGGTAATGCAATCGCAGCTCCCCATTTTCAACCGCGTGCTGCAGATCGGTGATCATGCGCAATGTCTTTGCGGCAGCGCGCCCCATCGCCTCGTCATAGACCGCAAAATCATTGCCGCCGGCGCGGCGCACGCGATTGCACGCGGAAGCGGCCTGTTGTACCTGTGTTTCCGCGTCGTTCGCGGGATCACCAGCGGTACTGCATTCCATGATCGCGGCGCCGATCGACAGCGTTGAGAACAGCTCGCGGCGTTCAACATGAAGCGGCCGCCTGGCGGTGCCGAGCAACTGCGCAGCACGCCGTTGCGCGCCTGCCAGATCGCCCGGCCAGCACACCAGCACGAAGGCATTACTGCCAAAGCGGTAAAGTGTCTCCTCGTTTTCGTTGATCCCATCGCGCAAACGCAGGGCAACCTTGATCAGCCAGCGCTCGGTTTCAACCGCACCCAGGCTCTCGAATATTTCCTGCTCGCGATCGGCCACGATCATCATCACCGTTCCCGTACGCTGCTGCGAAAACGCCGCGCTCAGGTCTTCTCGCAAGCGGTATTGATTGGGCAGCCCGGTCGCCGGGTCAAAGAACGCCTGGTAGGCAAGCTTTTCCTCGGCCTGCCTGCGCGCGGTGACATCCTTGATGTAGACATGAAACTCGGAGAAATCCGCCAGGTACGCGACGGCGCATTCGAGCGTGAGGTTTCCGTGCACATATTCGAACTGCCAGCTGGCATTCTGGTTCGAGCGGGCTTCGCTCAAGTGCCGCCGCATGTCTGCGGGCAACAATTTTTCCGGTTCCGCCGGGTCGAGATTCAATCTGCCGAGCAACTCGCCTGTCGCCGGGTTCGCATAGCGCACCTCGCCCGAAGTACCGAGGCGCATTACCGGGTTCGGATTGCGTTCGGCGAACATCGCCAGCCTGCGGCGCTCGAGTCCCTCGCGGATGATCGCGACGACATAGTAGCCGACGAAAAAGGCCACGCCGAAGATCAATATCGAAAAGCCGATGACCCAGCGCACCATGGTCGCCACGCTGTTCCGAGAATCCGTCCCCAGCTTGTCGACGGCCTGCCGGTTGGCCGCCGACATCGCGGCCAGCGTATTTTCGATCTGCCGGACCTCGGGTTTGACCTGCGCCAGGATCGCCCGGGCCAGATCCCAATTCACGGTCTTGCTGGAAAGTGTTGCCGACAGTTCATCGGAAAGCTCGTCGAGTGCGGCAAGCCGCGTGCGCAGCTCGTTGACCTGATCGCGGGAATCCGGATCCTTGTCCAGCTGGGCCACGATGCCGTCAAGCCGCGCCGTGTTCAGGGCGCGCTGTACCTTGAATGTGTCCCGTGTCGCTGTGTAGGAGTAATACTCATAGAGCAGCCGTTCCTCGTCGGCAATGACGCCGCGCAATTCGCCGATGCGCTGTGAAAGCGGAAGTTTTTCCGCGATAAACATCCGGTTAACTGCCTGCACCGAATCGCCCAGCGTGACGATACGAACAGACACCGCAATACCGACCGCCAGCACAAGCAGAAACGCCCACCATATCCTGCGTTGAAGCATTATGAATCCGTTCCCTGTGTCAATGATTTTGTGCCTAGCCAAGCTACATTATAGTTGCGCTGGATACGCCTGGCACAATTACATCGTTTTGACGGGTACGGGCTTTTCTCCTTGCGGTTTCAGGCTACCGCCGACTTTCAGGCATGTCCCCTGCGGAACGGGTACGAAGTCGTTGGGATCGTTGTCGATCTTTGAATGGCCGGCGCACGAGTGCATCTTCGGATTGCTGTTGCACGCATTCTGGCCCGCCTTGGCAATACCGAAACATTTTTCCTGATCGGCGGCATGGGCGCTTCCCGCCGCTGCACAAATACCGAGAACGAACAGGCTGCTGATGGCGGTGGTGATGAGCGTGTGTTGACTTTTCATACTGCGGGTTCCTTTCAGGTCAAAAAATCCCTTCCGGCAATTTTACATGTCAGCGCAAACCGGACCAGGAAATTAACATTGCCTGCGCGAATTGTCGTCGACATCCGGACACGATACGTCTAGGCGAATTTTTGCAGGCGCCTTTCCAGCCAGGAATCGATCGACCAGTTGCCTCGGCTCAAAATCAACAGTACACCGAGCAGAATTCCCCAGGACAGGTGCTGGTTCAGCCCGGCCTCGCTCAGGTCCGAGTAGGATATCACCGCCACGATATTGAGGATGAACAACCCGGATGCGGCGAAACGACCGAACAGGCCAAGCACGAGCAGCACGGACAAACCAAGTTCCGCACCGGCCGCCATGGTGGCGGCCACATCGGGAGGCAGCAGCGGCACATGATAGACGTCGTTGAACAGGTACAATGTGCTGTCCCAGCTTTGTATCTTGGTCCATCCGGACTTGAAGAAAACATCCGCAATATATAGCCTCAGGCCCAGATCCATCAGCGGTGCCAGATATTCGGGAAGATGCGAGGCGGAGTAGTAAGACTGGATAAAACGCTTCAACGGATTCATGGTTTCTCCCCCAAACAAAAATCACTCAGCACGCCTTGCGTGACCAGATTCAACAGCGCAGCCTGCAAATCAAAATCCGGATGGCGCTCCAGCGTGGCCGCCGTTGCCTGTCCCAGCGTAGCCCCATGCTGTAAACCGCGCAGCCAGTCGGCGTCTGTTGCTGATAAGTTGTTGACAATGACAACATCATCCTTGCGGCTGACCAGCGCAATGCTTGCGCCACTATCCAGATCGATCCGGAAGTCGTCGCTCGCACCGGGCTGGTGGGCTTGCCAGATCGTTGCGATCGGATAGCGGGAAAGCACCAGATCAGAGGACGGATGGGTATGCAGAATCAGGTCCGGGTACTGTTCGGGCGGTATCCGGCCCAGCCTGACGATGTCCAACGCCGGAGCATCATCCGCAAAATAAGCGCGATGACAGGCCCATTCCAGCGCCGCGACATCCCGCAGGTAAGGCAATTCCCGGGCTGGCTCGAAGGATTCGATAAAATCCGCCATCTCCGCCCCGTAGTGATGCAGGTTGCCGCTGCGCGAAGGGTGCTGCCCGATAAATTGCCTCGTCATATAGCGGAAGAAATCCCGGCCCACAAGCTGTTCAATGACCGGATACGCGCCTGCCAGCGCGTCGCGCAGATTGCCGCGATAATTGTTGCGGTAGATACCGATGGCAGCAGCGACAGAATAATGCGGATAATCCGTATTCATCCAGGACGACGGCTGATCGCCGCGCACAATGGCGCTGGCAAAATCGGACAAATCGTCACTCAGCGCAGGCATGACATTCTTCCAGCCGTTGTTGTGCCTTTTCTGCCTCGGCCAGCAGCACCCGCAATGCCGGAATGTCGCTGTCCCATTCGATCAAGGTCGGACGCGGGCCGATCTGCCGCAACGCAAACTCATACAGCTTCCAGACTTCGCCGTGGACGTGATGGTCATGCGTGTCCACCAGGCAACCGTCCCGTACACTGAAACCGGCCAAGTGGTATTCGCCCACCGCGTCAGCCGGAATCGCGCTGATGAAAGCCTCCGCATCCACGCCAAGATTGCGCGCATTCACATACAGATTTTCCACGTCGAACAGGATGCCGCAACCGGTGCGTGCGACCAGCTCGGCAAGAAATTCGCCCTCGCTCATTTCGCTGTGGGTAAAAGCAAGATAGCTGGAAAGATTTTCCACCAGCAGTTGGCGTCCGAGCGCCTCCTGCACCTGCTCGACGCAGCTTGCCACATTCGACAATGCCTGTTGCGTGTAGGGAAACGGCAACAGGTCGTTGATTGCCATACGTTTGCCTTTTATATTGTCCGATACCGTATTCCAGCACAGATGTTCCGACACGGCGGCAGGCTGAACTGCATCGCACAGACGACGCAAGGCGGACAGGTGTTCCTGGTCCAGCGGAGTAACCGAAGCCAGCCCCATCCCCACGCCATGCAGGCTGACAGGATAATGTTCGCGCACCTTGCTCAAGGTGCGCAGGGGCGCGCCTCCCCCGAAAAAATTCTCGCTATGCACTTCAACCCAGCCCAGCTGGGGTCGTGTATTCAATACCTCATAATAATGAGGTGCCCGCAAGCCTATGCCGGCGATGCATGGCAATGAGTGGTTTGCGGGCGTTTTCATTACATGGTCTTCAGTGTGCCACCGGCGATCTTATTGCATGTGCCCTTGGGCACGGCAACGAAATCCATCGGATCGTTGTTCTTGGTGGCCTGGCCTGCGCAGGAATGCGCGCTCTTGTTGCTTGAGCAATCATTCATGCCCGCCTTGGCGATGCCAAAGCATTTTTCCATCTCCATCTTCTTCTCGGCGGCGTTGGCATTGGCGCTTGCCAATCCCAGCACCAGCAAGCTGCCCATAGCGGCGGAAATAATGTGACTGTTCTTCATGGTAGTACCCTTTATGTAAGTTGGTTACGAAAAGTCTGGCCCCGACCATATGCCGGGAAATGCCGGTCTTATTGCATCAAAATGCACGGATCAAAGTTCACCGGCCTTGACCGCCTCCCGGCCTTTCATCCACGCATCGTTGTATTCGTTCAGGTTTGAGAAAAGGTTACAGAGAATTTTCAGTACTCAGCGGGACTTTTGAAATCTCCAATATTTGCCAATGCAATTTGACTTTTCATGCATGCGCCGTTGAAGTCGTGTCAGCACTGAGATACAAACTCGAACGGCTTGTTGCAACCGCCTAGTACATTCTCCTGCCCGAAAGCGGATCTTGGCACTGTGCAATTTGCCGATCATGCAAATGTCGGAAGCTGTACCGGGGATGTTGGTGCTACCAAAACTGAATGCCACCTTCCGGAATATTCCATGGAACGACCAATCATTCATTGCGGGCTATCATGCACCGTGGTTCTGTTTCTTCCCTGCCGCTTGGAAACAAAGAGCGCCTTGTCGGCTTGATCCATAAGATCCTCCAGGTTGTTGCCTTTGACGTTTGCGGCCACACCGATCGAGACCGTGATGTCCCCTATGTTCTCATGTGTGCCGAGGCGATGTATCTGGCATGCTGCAATCGTCCGCCGGATATGCTCGGCCACGATGCGGGCGCCAGCTAGATCAGTTTCCGCCAGTAATACCGCAAATTCCTCGCCGCCCATTCTGGCAACCAAATCCTGCCCCCTGACTTTGGATTTGAGCGTTTCAGCAATTACACGGATCGCTTTATCGCCAAACAAATGCCCATAGGCGTCATTGATCTGTTTGAAATGGTCGATGTCGATCATCAACAGGCAGATACTTCTGTTTGATTCAATATGTTCCGCCATAATTTGCTTGGCACTGCTTTCAAAGCCGCGCCGGTTGAGAATGCCGGTTAACGGGTCAATAATCGCTTCTTCGCGGGCGGTCTTAAGTTCCTGGTATAGCTCGTTCGTTTTCTGCCGGGTGGCCGCCAATTCGGTATGCATTTTTTGCATATGGCCAAGCATCCTGTTCGTATCGCCGGCAACGCCGTTGATCAAAGCGACCAGTTTGGGTGGATCGAGATCTTGTTTCAATGCTTCGTGGTAAACCTTCAAACTGTCGCTGAATTTATTTGCCTGTATATCCGTTTCTTTTGTGAACTCGGCGAACCTGCTGAGCACTTGCAGCATACTTATCCGTACGGCCTGCTCTATTTTCGAGCTTAGTTCCGCTATATATTCAAAATGAAGGTTTTCGATCGCTGCGTCGTCGAATTTCTCTCCGTTTTCATTGAGCCTGCCTATCGCATCACTCAACGCATGGTTGATGCCAGACTTATGCTCATACCAAACCGCATAACTCAGCGGCGTAAATGCTGCCGGATGTTTGGCCATTTCGTTAATGAGCAAGCGCAGGATTTCACCACTTGCTTCACGGTCTTGAATGTATTTCATGCTGTTACCTTCCCGTATACCCTGCCTGACCAATTTGAAATCTTATCCACCATACGCCCGACTGCGCCCTGGTCGATTGGCATCTGAAACAATCGCCCGATCAGGACTGGCTAAGCAAGGCGGATTTTCTGCAATATACTCGAACGACTTGCTTTGGAACTGAGCGGGATGTCAATCCTGTCCATTAATCCGGCATTCATGATTCTCCTATTCTGAACAAGCAATATGAGCAATGTCATTTCAGGTTGTCACGCCAAAGTCACAGTGAAAACAAAGCGGCCCAGAGGATCAACCTTAGGCCGTTGTTTGTGTTGTTTTGGCCCTCGCGGAATTGAACCGCTGACGCTAGTATCCTTGCGGAATCAGTTCGTCACCCAGTTGTATAGCCCTAGCAACAGGAACCACAACAAAAATCCCGGCAGCATCGGTGAAACCCAATCATGCCAGAGCAAGCTGATAACTTTAGCGAGAGAAGCAACCGGTTTTGCGTGAGTGGGTGCCACACCGGTATTGCTAAGCCATTGTCGATAGCGTTCCAACAATACCTTGATTGACCGAATCTGCTATCACTGTCGAAGACAGGTCTGGATTTGCCTGGAGTATGCTCGCCCAATTGGCGGATGTGTTCGAAGGAAGTCCCTGAATAGTACCGGATGCATTATATATTCCTGATGCGGCAGGAGAGGATGGTAGAACATTAGCGATATCCTGGTTGACTTGATTTTGTGCCGCAGCTTGCGGACTTGTCACGTTGCTGGTTGTTGGTGCGGATTGATTTGGCGTGCCAGCTTGAATCAGTGCATTCAACAGTCCGGCCGCATCGTATGTCACAGGTGAGGCAGAATTTCCTCCCAGCGTTGCCACAATCCCTTCCTGAACGGAAAGACTGACTGCCGATTGTGCAAGGCCTGGAATAGAAGTCTGCAATACAGGATTGGCGGCCGTACTCGTTGGCAGGGAGTTGTTGGCTAATGCTGAAATTCCAGAGATTGTGGACATGGGATAATCCTGTGGTTATAAATGTTTATCGGCATCAAATTTGAAAAGTTTAATCTATTAACAAATATAACCTTAATTGGATAAGTTTAAGCTTTTTCATTATTTAAATTCAAGCAAGTAAAAAACTTCCTCTTTGCATCAATGCCTGTCGATTACTGAATCGAAGGAAAATCAGGCGGCTTGACTGACTCTGATCGAACATAAGCGACAATCAACTTGCCGCAAAGCAGGCATTTAAGTTTGCTGTAGTAAAGCCTCAAGCTGTTCAATGGGTACCGGCCTGCTGAACAGATACCCCTGGAAATTGGAGCAGCCATTTTTCAGGAGCAGTTGCCGTTGTTCTTCCGTCTCCACTCCTTCGGCAATCACCGATATGTCCATACTTTTCGCCATGGCGGCAATGGTGCGCACGATCGCCTTGTCGTTGTTATCGGTGACGATGTCACGCACGAACGAACGGTCGATCTTGAGCTGATCGAGCGGGAGCCTCTTCAGGTATTGCAGAGAGGAATACCCGGTGCCGAAATCGTCCAGCGAGAACTGCACGCCAATCTCGCTCAACACGTTCATGGTGGCGATGGTGTCTTCGATATCATCCAGTAACAGGCTTTCGGTGAGTTCCAGCTTGAGCCGCGTCGGATTGATACCATGGCGTTGCAGCGTAGCTTGCATTTGAGCGACGAAATCAGCCTGGCGGAATTGTTTGGCGCTGACATTTACCGCCAGCAAAAGGTCGCGGGTATTTGGTGCCTGTTGCCACGCCTTGAGTTGGGCACAGGCTGTATCCAGCACCCAATGACCGATTGGCAGCATCAGCCCGCTTTCTTCCGCCAGCGGGATGAATTCAACTGGAGACACCATTCCGCGTTCGGGATGTAACCAGCGGATCAGTGCTTCTGCGCCGATCGGATGGTGCGAACTGTCCACCTGAATCTGGTAATGCAACTGGAATTGCCGCTTTTCGAGTGCCTGGCGCATTTCACTTTCCAGCGAGACCCGGGCATTGATGCTGGCCTGCATCTTCGGGTCGAAGAAGCGCAGCGTGTTGCGTCCGGCTTTCTTGGCCTGGTACATGGCGATGTCGGCCTGTTTCAGCAGTTCACCGGTCGCCTGAAGTTTGTCGTTGAACAGGGTGATACCGATGCTGCCGGCGCTGTGGTACTCATGGGCCCCGAACTGGTAGGGTTGGCTCAGGGCGGCAAGAATCTTCTCGCCCACCGTCTCTGCCTGCGCCGCCGCTTCAAACGCATGTTCGCTCAGGTTTTCCAGTATCACCACGAACTCGTCGCCGCCCAGACGTGCCACGGTGTCGCCGTCCCGCACACAGGACTCCAGGCGTTGTGCGATCTGTTGCAGGAGCTGGTCGCCGATGTGATGGCCAAGGGTATCGTTAATGGTCTTGAAATTGTCCAGGTCGATGAGCAGCAAAGCGCCTTCCCTGCCGGTATGCACACCTGAAGCCACTGCCTGCTGGAGCCTGTCCATGAGCAGCCGCCGGTTGGGCAGGCGGGTAAGCGGGTCGTAGTAGGCCAACAGCCGGATTTCCTTTTCTGCCGACTTGCGTTCCGTAATGTCGATGTGTGAGCCGACATAATGGGTGACGGCCCCGTCGTTCCCTTTGACGGCGCTGATACTGAGCCATTTTGGATAGATCTCGCCGTTCTTGCGTCTGTCCCAGATTTCTCCCTGCCATGATCCGGTTGCGTTTATGCTCTGCCACATCGCACGGTAGAAGTCGGCATCGTGGCGGCCGGATTTAAGCAGGCGCGGCGTCTTTCCCACGAGTTCTTCTGCAGTGAAGCCGGTATCATTGATAAATGCCTGGTTCACGCGCAGGATCATCCCGTTGGCATCGGTGATCATCATTCCTTCCTGGGCCTCGAAGGCGGTGGCGGCGATGCGAAGATCGCTATCAGCGTTCTTGCGTTCGGTAATGTCCTCCGAGATGCCGAGGAGATATTCGGCCTCGCTTCGGTCGTTATACAGTGCCAGCTTCTGGGTGTGCAAAATGAGCTGGCTGCCGTCGTGTGTTGTGAGCGTTTCCTCTGGGATATCAAGTATTTGCGGCGAGCGCAACACATCGCGATCGGCTACAGTAAGCTGCTCAGCCGTTTCCCTGGAAAACAAATCGTAGGCGTTCTTGCCCAGCATATCTTCGCGCTTGAAGCCCAGCATTCGTTCGCAGGCCTTGTTGAAAAGCACGTAGCTCAGATCAGAAGCACGTTTCAGGAAGATTGTATTGGGGATGTTTTCCACAATGGAATCCAACAACCGGCTCGTTGCGCGGATCTCTTCTTCGTTACGGCGATGCTGATTTAACAGATTGCCGACTTTTTCGGTCATCGAATTGATGCCATGCTGGAGTCGCCCCAATTCATCTTCGGACGATACGCGAATACGGGCATTCATATCGCCATCCTCTACCGTCTTCAAAACCTTCAGCGACGCGTTTACGCGGCGGGTAATCAGGCGCTGGGCAATGAAGACGATACCGGCAGAGCTGAGCAGAATAAACAACAGAGAAACAAGCAAGCCCCATCTGAAGATGGAATGTTTTGTGGCGTTGAGGTCAGATGTGCTGATTGTGATCACCGTGGAATATAGCGGAGGTTCCCCATTGGCATCGCGAATACGAAAAACCGCGGTGAGGCTATCGTCGCTCGGGATGAATCTTGTATCGGGGGCAGAGTCGGCAATCCATCCCGCATCGAAGCCGGACACACTGGTGGCGGATCGACCCAGATTGGCAGGGTTGGTCGACACGATGATCCGCCCATTGCCGCCGATGACCATGCCATTCAGATAAGGTGCACCCAGCAGGTCACTCACAATGGACCGTTGTGAGATGGTGCTGATCGGCAACTCGTCATTGGCCACCATCCGGCCCAGAAGGCGCATGCGCATCTGGAGGTGCTCATCAAACGTTTTGCTGAACCTGTCGACGTAAAACCATCCGAGCACGCCAAAAGCGGCCACCTCTACGCACACGACCAGCAGCGCAATTCGCGTAATCAGGCCAAGCCGGCGTATTTTCATGGTGCGTAGTGGGGAGTGTCGGCAAAAGATTCCAGCCGGGTCGTCCGCTCCCTTTTGTAACGAACCTGCTCGGGCGAGGCGTAGCCGAGGATTTCCTGGCCAAGCTCAGGGTGGTCGACCCGAGGGTGCCAAGTGGCGATGTAGATGGTTTGCTGAAGGTGGTGGCTGACCGGATCCATATAGGCCGGGTAACGCTGCATGCGTTCTCTTGCTGTCCACTTCAATTTTTCGAGTTGGCGTATGACCGCATGGTTGTCCGTGGTGCCTGCTTGCTCGATGGCGTTGAGCAGGGCTTTGGTCGCAAAGTAGGAAGCATGCGTCACGTCACCGGGGTAATCCAGCCTAGTATGTCCGTAGCGTTCCCGGTAACGGGCGGTAAATTCAGCCGTTCCGGGGGTGTCGAGATTCCACGCCCAGGTTATGCCGTACAAGGGACGCGGGGTTCCCGGCGCGGGATAGAGTTCCTCCCAATCCACCTCGCCCACGACCCATGATTGTTTCTCGAGCCTTTTCGGATCGATCTGGGCAAAGAGCCTGATCTGATTGTCGCCGCTGACATTGACGGCGACGACGTCGGCCGGGATCGCCGCGACCTGTTTGAGCGCTCCGGCGGGATCCGGCAGGTTTGCTGGCAAGATGACTTCACCGACGACTGTACCGCCATATTCTGCAATATATGGCCGCGAGGCGGCGGCACTGCTGTGGCCAAATCCGTCATCTTCGGTTAGTAGCAAGACCCGTTTGGATTTGCGTTTTGCCAGCGCGTACTTGAGCAATGCGCGGTTGAAGTTGGCAGCACTCGCATCAAAGACGAACTTGGTGCGGTGGGCGTTCTCGACAGACTCAGACGGCGCTGACGAATTGGTGTTGATAAAGATGACTCCATGCTTCTGGCAGACTGCAGACATGCTTGCCGCGACGCCGGAATCGATGGCGCCGAGCATAAATCCGATTTTATTTTTGGTGATTAAATCTTCGGCTACCAGAGCGGCATGACTTGCATCCAGCGTGGGGTTGCGCGACACCAGAACGATTTGGCGGCCCAGAACTCCGCCGCGGGCGTTGAACTCATCGATGGCCATCTCGGCGCCGCGGCGATCGGCTTCGGAATGCAATGCGAAACGACCCGTGGTCGGGGCGACATGCGCAATAATGATGGGAGGGTTTTCGGCACCAAACGCGCTGTCGATTATCGAAAATTGTGGCAGGTCACGACTCTGGTTCAGAATCAATGCAGGTATCAGACAAATCAATGCAACACCAAAAATCCGCTGTAATAGTCTGTGCATGGCTTTATGCAAATGAGAAATAGGCAAATTATTGCATATGTATTTCTGCATTGAAAATCGGAGTGCCGTTATTTGTGCGGTTTGTATTCAGTCTGAATA
>JBAVGB010000022.1:0-73234 GCA_049684555.1 Gallionella sp.
GCAACGCAGCTATCGAATCGTGTCGTAGTAGGTTTTGGCAATACCAAAAACGGGGTGTAGCTCAGCCTGGTAGAGTACTGCGTTCGGGACGCAGGAGTCGGAGGTTCGAATCCTCTCACCCCGACCAGGCAAAACAGCAAGTCAAAGCGGTGCAAGTATCAGCAAAACACGATACGGGCCGTGCGCGCCCAGCGTGACAGTCTGCTCGATATCGGCGGTGCGCGAAGGCCCCGAGATGAAATTGACGGCTCGCGGCGGTTGCCCGCATTCCTTGCGCATAAGATCCCATGCATCTTCCATCGTGGCAACGATGCGGCGCGGATCCACGACGGCTACATGGGTTTCCGGCAACAGGCTGGCTGCAGCCGGCGTTTCAGGCCCAGACAGCATCATCAGCGTGCCCGTTTCCGCAATCGCGCAAAATGCGCCGGTGACACCGATCCAGTCACTATCCTTTGCCGCGCGCGCTTGCATTTCCAGCCCGGCAGCGCTCCATGGCAACCTGGCCAGCGACGGCCAGCATACGCCGTGCATCGGCAGATTTAGTTTGCCGAGATAACGTGCCAGCAGCGTCGGCACTTCGGCCAGGCTGCTGGTTTCCACCACATCGCTGGAAAGCTTGAGGGCCCGCTCCCTGAAGCATGCGACCATGTCGTCCGGAACAGGCGGCAGCGGCCCGCGCGGGTGCTGCGCAAGGTGGCTAATCATCGATGCGGTAGGCGTGCCGCCTGCAGGATATGCTGGCGTTGTAGGGCGGGTTTGGGCATTGCGCAGCCTGCCGAGTATCCTGTCGCGCGCGTTCATTCGCGTTTTCCCCGCCGGTACAGTTCGCGGAATGTCATGCCCTCGGGTGCGGGGAAATCGCGGCCATCGGTCCATCCTGATGCGCCGGGGAGGTTGTGCAGCAGCTTTTTCTTGCCGCCAAGCATGCACATCAAGCGCACGCCGATCCGGGTCGCCAGCGCATATATCCGGGGGTGCAGCGCCAGCCACGCCCACGCCTTGAGCATGAACGTTTCGCGACGCGACTTCATGCCGCGTTCCATCTGCTTTTCGCGCAACTTGCGCAGCAGATCCGGCAACGGGATCTTTACCGGGCAAACCACTGCGCAGGCGCCGCACAAGGTCGATGCATTGGGCAGGTCCGGCGATTTCTCGATGCCGCCCAGCAGCGGCGTGAGTATTGAACCCATCGGGCCTGGGTAGACCCAGCCATAGGCGTGGCCGCCGATATTCTGGTAGACAGGACAATGGTTCATGCAGGCGCCGCAGCGTATGCAGCGCAGCATATCCTGCATCCCGGTTCCAACAAGACTGCTGCGGCCATTGTCGAGCAGGATGATGTGGAAATGTTCCGGACCGTCGTCGTCTTCCTTGCCCTTGATGCCGGTCAATACCGACACATAGTTGGTGATCGACTGCCCGGTGGCGGAGCGGGGCAACAGGCGCAGCAGCGTGGTCACGTCTTCCAGGGTCGGCACCACCTTTTCAATGCCGCTGATCGCGACATGCACGCGCGGCAGCGTGGTCACCAGCCGACCGTTGCCTTCGTTGGTAACAATCAGCACCGAGCCGGTTTCCGCGACCAGGAAATTGCCGCCGGATATCCCCATGTCCGCGTTCAGGAAGGCGGGACGCAGCACCTCGCGCGCCTCGCGGCACAGCTCGGCGATGCCGGTCTTGCGCGGGAGTTGATGTTTTTCGGCGAACAGGTCCGAGATCTCTTCCTTGTTCTTGTGCACCACCGGCGCAACAATGTGGGATGGCGCTTCGTGGGCAAGTTGCAGGATATATTCGCCCAGATCGGTTTCCATCACTTTAACCCCGGCCTGTTCCAGCGCATCGTTCAGGCCGCATTCTTCGCTGACCATGGATTTCGATTTCGCGGCGGTGCGCACGCCATGCCGCGCGACAATCCCGGCGACGATGCGGTTGACCTCATCGCCGTTTTCGGCCCAGTGCACGATCGCGCCGCGCGCGGTGGCCTGTTGCTCGAAATGCAGCAGCCAGTGCTCAAGATCGTTCAGCACACGGTCGCGTATCGCGGCCGCCGCGCTGCGCGTCTCCTGCAGATCATGGATCTCGCTGATGACCGCCGAGCGTCCTTCCACGAACCGTGTCTGAAGTCGCGACAGCGCGCCTTGGAGATTGGCGTCGGCCAGTTTCACGGTGACCTGGCGCTTGAAATCGAGGGATGTGTTCTTCATGCGCTGTCGTCCGGGCCAGCCAGCACTTCCGCCACGTGCAGCACGCGCGTGCTGTGATCGCCGTTGCGCCGCAGTCGCCCCTCGATGTTGAGCAGGCAGCCGAGGTCGCCGCCGACGATCGTGTTTGCATGGGTGTCGGTGATATGCTGGCACTTGTTGTCGGCCATGCGTGTCGACAGCTCCCCGTATTTGACGGAGAAGGTGCCGCCAAAACCGCAGCAGGTGGTCGATTCCACCATTTCGTGTATCTTGACAGCGGGCATCCCGGCCAGCAGCGCGCGCGGCTGGCGGTAAACGTCGAGTTCGCGCAGCCCCGAGCATGAGTCATGGTAGGTGAGCGTGCCATTGAAGTCGCCCGGTACGTTTTCCAATTTGGCTATATTGATAAGAAAATCGGTCAGTTCATAGGTGCGCCGGCCCAGCGCGGTGATTCTTTCATGGAGTGCCGGGTCGTCTTTGAACAGATCGGGATAATGAACGCGTATCATCCCTGCGCAGGATCCGGAAGGCAGAACCACGTAGTCGAATGCCTCGAATTCGGCGAGAAATTTCAGTGCCATCCGGTATGCAGATTTTCGGTCGCCGGAGTTGTAGCCGGGCTGGCCGCAACAGGTTTGCTGCTCTGGAACCTCGACCTCGCAACCGGCTGCTTCCAGCAGCCTGATGGCGGCAAAACCGATACGGGGACGCATGCTTTCCACCAGGCAAGTGACAAAGAACCCAACGCGCATCGGTTATCTCCTGATCGTTTGTCGCAGGCAACTATAAAATATGCGGAATCGTAATCATGACATTGAAAGCAACGAGACGGAAGGCGCGGGTTGCGGATTACTCAGGGCGTTCTCTTTCCCGCCCGAGCATACGGCGTTGCCGGGGCGTGCGAACGGCGTCCGCTTTCTCCCCGCGGCGTTGCCTCGCTTCAAGGCGTCTCTGCATGCGACTTTCGCGATTTTGTCCTATCGGTTGTCTGGCACGTCCGCCCCTGATTTCCCGCGATTGCCTGATGCGCGTTTCGCGCATTTGTTCGAGCCGCGCGCCCAGGAATTGCTTGCGTTTCGCGATACGCTGTTCGATCCGCAGTTTGCGGAAAGCCAGGAAGCGCGGCCGCTGCGCCAGGAAAGATGGGGCCGCAGATCTGTCGCGCGGGGTAAAGGCAAATTTCCCGGGGGTGACATCGACTTCTCCCCGCGATGTCTTTAATACCGTGGAACCGGTATTCACCGTGTCATAGGTTCCGGCCTTGTCGCCATCGCCCTGGTCGATCACGGTCGTCTCATGGTCCGTGCCGCGTATCCCTATGGTCGCGGTGGGGGTGCTGATGCGATAGGCGGCGTTATCGTGCTTGCCGATCCAGCCGGTTATGGAGCGTACACTTCCCTTGAGCAGCGACATGAAAATCCTGTCGAGCGAACTGCCTTCGGCTTGGTATTGATCGACGCGAAATACCGTGTTGGGACGAATGGCGATAATGCCGCCGTCTTCGGTGACGATATGGACCTCGCCATCCGTTCCGGAAGTGACGGTTTGCTGTTCATATATCTTCTGGCCAACAGTGACAGGAACGGGATCGCCGGATTGACCCGAAACCAAAGCGCTGCCCGAGATATCGTCGACGGTGCCAAACAGCGCTGCCGCATCGGCGATGCGACAGACTGAAAGCAGTATCAGCAGGATAATCAGTCGTTTCGGGAGTGTTCTCAATTTCAATTTATTCGTGCCATTAATGCTTCAGTTCCGGATGTTTACAGGTTCAGAATTACCCGTTTGACCGGTTTAATTGTTCGATGAATGCGTTGATTCCGTAACGTGCGATTTGCGCGTCCTCCCCCGATTTAACCCCCGATACACCAACGGCGCCGACACATTCGCCATCGATCACGATGGGTTCGCCACCTTCCAGGAAGGTCAGTCCGCCGGGCATGGACAACACCGAAGTCTCACCTCCCGCAATTCTGTCGGTGAATGATTTTGTCGGTCTGCGTCCCATTGCGGATGTGTGAGCCTTGCCGGTGGCGATGTCCATACTGATCAACGGTGCGCGATCAAGTCGTTGCAGCCACAGCAAGTGACCGCCATCGTCGGCGATCGCAATGGTGACCGCCCAATTCTGGCGTAATGCCTCAGTTTCACAAGCCGCCGCGATGATTTTTACATCCGCCAGTGTCAAATATTTTCTGTTTTTCAAGCGAAACCTCTTCGGATTTGGTGTTGCTGAACTGCGCTGAGCGGCATTTTGCGTAGCGTGATAATCGGATCGTCTGGAAATCTACCCGCCGTTTTCCATGACTTGCGGAGTACCTGGATCGACGTCATGCAATTTTTCGGCAATGGTTTTGGTTCCATTGACGGCATCCCCGATCCGGTTGTGTGTCAGGCAGGCTGAAGGCTTGCCGCGACGACGTTTTTCCCGTCGATCATCTTCTTGCGCATTGGACAGATCACGAACTTGGCCAATACAGCAGCTACGATGCTCATGATCGCCGCGACCCAGAGCACAGCCACCCAGCTGCCCGTGGCTGCGGTCAGCAAGCTGGCCAGCGGCACCAGCAGCGAGGCCGTGCCCTTGGCGGTATAAAGGAAGCCGCTGTTGGCCGCGGCAAACTTGGTGCCGAAAGTGTCACAGCTAACCGCCGGGAAGATGGCGAAGATTTCGCCCCAGCAGAGGAAGATCATCGGTGCGAATATCATGAAACCGATCGGATTGTGGCCGAACTGCATCAGGCCCAGGATCGCTATGCCCTCGCCGGTGAATACCAACAGCATGGTGTTCTCGCGGCCGAGCTTGTCGGAGATCCAACCGGTCAGTGGGCGGGTGAAACCATTGCACAGGTTGTCCATCACCAGGACCAGGGTCAGCAGCGGCATGGTCGCGCCAAACACATCCATCGGTATTGCCGCGACGCCGTAGTCCTTGGCGATCGGGGCGACTTGCGCCGCCGCGATGATGCCGCCTGCGGCAACCAGCACGAAGCAGACATAGAGCAACCAGAACACCGGCGTCTTCAGCATCTCCTTTGGCGTGTAGTCGTGGTGGCTCAGGGGATTGATCTTGTTGCTGGCACCTTTTGCCAAAGCCCTGACCGGTGCACGGACGAGGAACAGCGCCAGCACCAGGATCACTGCACCCTGGAGCAGACCGAAGGTGAAGAAGGCCTGCTGGTAACCGGCGGTTTTCACCATGTTGGAGATCGGAATGATGGTGATCGCGGCCCCGGCACCGAATCCGGCGGCGGTCAGTCCGGCGGCCAGGCCGCGCTTGTCAGGAAACAGTTTCAGCGCGTTGCCCACGCAAGTGCCATACACGCAACCGGCGCCGACACCGGCGACAACCGCGGCGAAATACAGCATTTCCAGGGAGTTTGCCATTGAATTCATGACCCAGGCAGCGGCCACCAGGACCGCACCGAACATCACGACGGGACGAGGCCCGAATTTATCCATTGCCCAGCCTTCAACCGGGACCAGCCAGGTTTCGGTCAGTACAAAAACAGAAAAGGCGACCTGAATCGCCGCCTTGGTCCACCCCATCTTGTCGTGCATCGGATTGACGAACACCGTCCAACCGTACTGCAGGTTGGCGATCATGGCCATACAGATGATACCCAATACAAGTTGGATCCAACGATTAGCCGTCCTTTGACTCAGATTTTCGTTGCCAGCAACGGTTTGACTTTGCGCACTCATGAATATTTCTCCCTATAGTATTTTTAATAATATATTCGCCAGTGTTATGCCTGCCTGGTTCTTTGACCACCCTTCGCTTTTGCTCTCGATTCCTGAAAACCATATCCCGAAAAAGGATGTTGACTCGCCGCGATGAAATGCAAACGTGAGCCGGTTTATAACTTAGATGCGCAGACTCGTCAATCATGCTGCCGGCCGATCAGGCCGGCTCAAAATCCCTAGTCATATTGTGGTAATGCGTTGCCTTTGGGCCGTCATTCAATTGCGCAATTTCGTATTGCGCGCACGGACTTTTGCCGCAACGCGGGCACGAATGCATGATGTTTTGACTGACCCAGATTTTGAAGCACATCTGAACGCATCGGTCGTGAAAATAGCATGTTCAGTAAATTTTCTGGGAGACGGTCGGGAAAATTCATGCTATATAATTTGCTCATCGATCCGGTATCGTTCGTGAACCGGGCGGCACAAAGTTATTGCCAAGTACAATAGCGCAGCTGTAAAAAATCGATAACGCCCAAGGCGTTCAAAATAATAAATTATCAGGGTAAATCCAATGGCACAGTGGGTCGCATTTTCCCAGGGGGGGAAGCAGGGTTTCGGCCAGGTCGAGGGCGACCGGGTGATCGCCTGCGAGGGCGACATGTTTGACGCGCCGCGCCGGACAGGCACGGAGCTCGCGCTGGCTGATATTCGTCTCGACCTGCCCTGCCGTCCGGGCAAGTTCATCGCGTTGTGGAACAACTACCATGCGCAGGCGGCCAAGCAGAATCTGGCGATTCCCGCCGAACCGCTGTATTTCATCAAGACACCCAACAGCTACTGCGCCCATGAACTGACCGTACCGCAACCGGTCGGCTACGATGGACGGGTGGTTTACGAAGGCGAACTCGGCATCGTGATCGGCACCCGGTGCAAGAATGCAAACGAGGAACAGGCCGGTCACGCGATATTCGGCTACACCTGCATCAACGACATCACCGCGCTGGACCTGATCGCAAAGGATGCTTCCTTTGCGCAATGGAGCCGGGCCAAGTGCTTCGACGGATTCGGCGTGATCGGCCCGGTCATCGCAACCGGGCTCGACTGGAAGTCGCTGAACGTCAGGACACTGCTCAACGGCAGGGAACGCCAGAACTATCCGTGCAGCGACATGATCTTCCCGCCGGAAAAGATCGTGCATG
Source organism: Gallionella sp. (assembly GCA_049684555.1). Classification (GTDB taxonomy): domain Bacteria; phylum Pseudomonadota; class Gammaproteobacteria; order Burkholderiales; family Gallionellaceae; genus Gallionella. Next base: position 7,076 of record JBAVGB010000022.1, read on the forward strand.
CGCTGAGCCAGGACATGACGCTGGAACCGGGCGACGTGATCGCCTGCGGAACTTCGCTGGGCGTCCTGCCGATGAAGCCGGGCGCGGTTGTCGAAGTGGAGATCGAGGGTATCGGCACGCTGCGCAACCAGTATGGGGTGCAAGCCGCGGCCTGATATTTCGAGGCATAAATTTTTCATTTTTATAATTCAAAACGACCATAACCATGAAAATTTGTATTGTAGGTGCGGGTGCGATCGGCGGCATGCTCGGCGTCAGGCTGGCGCTGAGCGGCAATGATGTGACCCTGATTCTGCGCGGTGCCAATCTGGAGGCGGTGCGGCAAAACGGACTGCGGCTGATCGAAGAAGACGGCAAGGAACTGCTCGCCCAGCCGATCAAGGCCACCTCGGCCATTGCGGAAGCGGGTGTCCAGGATGTGGTGATACTGGCGCTCAAGGCCCACCAGGTCGCCGCGGTTGCCGCCGACCTGCCGGCGCTGATGCATGCCGATACGCGCATCATCACGATGCAGAACGGCATACCCTGGTGGTACTTCCACAAACTGCCGGGAGAACTGGGGCAGCGTTACCTGGGCACACCGGTCAAGGCAGTCGATCCGGATGGCATCATTGCCAAACATATCCCGGTCGATCGCGTGATCGGCAGCGTGGTCTATCCGGCCAGCGAGGTGATACGCCCGGGCGTGATCAAGGTCATCGAGGGAAACCGCTTCACCCTCGGCGAGATCGATGGCAGCGACACGCCCAGCATCCGGGCGATCAGCGACGCGTTCAAGGCGGCCGGATTCAAGGCGCCGATCAGCAATGACATCCGCTCGGAGATCTGGGTGAAGCTGTGGGGTAACCTGAGCTTCAACCCGATCAGCGCGCTGACGCATGCCACGCTGGAAGACATCTGCGTGTTTCCGGCCACCCGCGAGCTGGCCGCCAATATGATGCGAGAGGCGCAAGCCATCGGTGAAAAGCTGGGCGTCCAGTTCAAGGTCAGCCTGGAAAAACGCATCAATGGCGCGCAAGCGGTCGGCCAGCACAAGACTTCCATGCTGCAGGATGTCGAGCTGGGCCGGCCGATCGAACTCGAGGCGCTGGTCGGTTCCGTGATCGAACTCGGCCGGATCACCGATACCCCGACACCGAACATCGACGCCGTCTATGCGCTTGCTTCGCTGCTGGCAAAGAAGCTGCAGCAGCACAAAGCGACTTTGCGCATGGCCTGAGCAGATATCATCATCCCGCGACCCGACCCATTCCGACACTCGACACGACTACCATGAAAAAATTCACCACCATTGCAGAAATGATCGCGATCCATGCACAAGCCACACCTGCCGCAATTTCGATAACTGCACCTGAAGCAAAGCCGCTGACTTACCAGGCGCTGGACCGTCTTGTCGAAGATACCGTGAACGCCATCAACAGGCTTGGTATCGGCAGAGGGGACCGAGTCGGGATTGTGCTGCCCAACTGTCCCGAGATGGCCACTGCATTTGTTGCAATCGCCAGCGGCTGCACCGCCGCGCCATTGAACATGGCTTACCGCGCCGATGAGTTCGAGTTTTACCTGCTCGATTTGAAAGCCAAGGCGCTGGTAGTCGCAAAAGGCAGTGACAGCCCCGCGCGAGAAGTCGCCGCGAAACTGGACATCCCGATCCTGGAGCTGACGCCCCATCCTGAAAATGGCGCGGGCAGTTTCACGATCTCGGACACGGCACATGCAGGCCCGCCAAGCATAAACGGGGGCATGGCGCAGAGCGATGACATTGCGCTGATCCTGCATACATCCGGCACGACTTCACGACCCAAGATCGTCCCGCTGACCCACCGCAATGTCTCTGCCTCGGCGCGCAACATCAGCGCAACGCTGAACCTGACGGCGGACGACCGCGGGCTGCATGTGATGCCGCTGTTCCATATCCATGGCCTGATTGCGGGCGTGCTCGCCCCGATGGCGGTCGGCAGCCAGATCTTCTGCACCCCGGGTTTCAATGCGCTGAAGTTCTTCGGATGGATGAAAGTATGCAAACCGACCTGGTACACCGCCGTTCCGACCATGCACCAGACCATCCTCGCGCGTGCCGCCAACAATATGGACATCATCGAAAGCAATCCGCTGCGCTTCATTCGTTCGTCCTCCTCGTCGATGCCAACCAAAGTCATCGCGGACCTGGAAAAAGTATTCGGCGCGCCCTTGATCGAGTCGTACGGGATGACAGAAGCCGCCCACCAGATGGCGAGCAACCCGTTGCCGCCCGCGAAGCGCATACCCGGCTCGGTCGGCATTGCTGCCGGGCCTGAAGTTGCCATCATGGATAACGACGGCAGATTGCTTGCGCCCGGTATGATCGGTGAAGTGGTGATACGGGGAGAGAATGTCACGCTGGGTTACGAGAACAACCCAAAAGCCAATGCGGAAGCATTCGTCAACGGATGGTTCCGTACCGGCGATCAGGGATCCCTCAGTCCGGATGGTTATTTGACGCTGACAGGGCGACTGAAGGAAATCATCAACCGGGGCGGGGAGAATATATCGCCCCTGGAAGTCGATGAAGTGCTGATGCATCACCCGGGCGTCATGCAGGTGGTCACCTTTGCGATGCCGCACGAAAAACTGGGCGAAGAGGTCGCGGCGGCGGTGGTATTGCGCGAAGGTTTCAGCCTGACCGAGCGTGAACTGCGCGACTTTGCGGAAATCCATCTGGCGGATTTCAAGGTGCCGAAAAAAATCCTGTTCATGGCCGAAATACCGAAGGGTGCCACCGGCAAGCTGCAGCGTATCGGACTTGCCGCCAAGCTGGGACTGGGTGTCTAGGGAAGCCTGGATGCCGCCAGATGTCTGAACAGATTAAACGGCTGCCGGATAGTCGGCTGACAATATATCGGCCGGCGCATGAAAGATAAAGTGCGGCGCTACGCTTCGGCAAGCTTTCGATGCGACGGTTGCGTCCGGCGAAACCGGTTTCGACTATCGCGTCGTCTGTCCTGTAATGCTGTTTCCGGAAGCGCGCTCGATCAGCATTTCATGGCGCGTGATAACCGAGTTTCTCCGAAATTTGTTTGCCGGTTTCCATCACTTGGGCAATCCATTCGCTGCGGCGCCTTTCTATTGGTGCAGACACCGACAATCCGGCGACCACCTGGCCGCTGGCATCGTGGATCAGCGTACCGATGCAGCCAACGCCCAATTCGGCTTCTTCATTGTCAAGTGCGTAACCGCGCTTTGCCGAGGCGATGCAGTCCTCCAGCAGCGTGGTGATTTTGGTGTGGGTGTATTCCGTGTACGGAGGCAGTTTGCTGCGCTTTGCATAACTGCGGCAAGCGGCTTCGCCCTGGTCGCCCAGCAACAGTTTGCCCACCGCGGTGACATGCAATGGCGCGCGGCTGCCGATCACCTGTTCCACGCGTATCATGCGCTTGGCGAGAGAACGCTCGATATAGACCACCTCATCCCCCTCCCGTACGGTCAGATTCACGGTCTCGCCCAGTTTATCGCGCAGCATTTCCATCAGCGGCAGCGCAATTTTCCGGATGTCCACGCTGGCGCTGACCCGGCTGCCCAGTTGCATCAGCTTCACGCCCAATTGATAGTTTCCCCTGGTGGTGCGCTCTACAAATCCCTGTTCGGCCAGCGATGAGAGTATGCGAAAGGCGGTAGAGGGGTGTAGCCCGGTTTCGGCCGAAAGTATCTTCAGGCTCGCCGGATCTTCGTGACCCGCGATCACATCCAGCAATCTCGCCATCCGTTCGATGACTTGTATCGAATTCGATTCTTTTTGCATATTTCGTATCGTGAAAACGATTGTGTATTGCGAAATTGTACTTCAGGACGTATGCTTTGCACAAATCTTGGTTTGGTCAATTTATTTCAGCGGCGTCCATCGCGATGGTTCCGCTTCCCAATAGCGCAGGAAAGTTTTTTTAAGGAGCAGCAAGCATGACATCCAACACAGCGGTTACCCCGGCGTTTTGTGCGGGCATTCAACATTTCGGTTCGGCATGGGAAGGTTATTCCAAACATGCCCAGTCTGCCGTTATCAAGGAAGGCCAGTCGGCCATCAGCGACCCGCGCGCGCCCGATGCGGTCTATCAGACACTGCTGATGGCCGATGCGCTGCGCTATCTGACCCTGCAAACCTGCGGCTCGAAAGGTTCGGGTCATCCGGGCGGTTTTGCCAGCAGTGCCGAGGCCTATGCCTCGCTGGTGATGCTGGGCCATACCAATATCGTGACCGAGGTCGGACACCATGCCCCGGGCTTTTACAGCGCGATGTTTCTCGACACGTCGCTTGAAGAAATGGGCATCAAAACGGTCACCGACATGATGGCGCGCTTCCGCGAGAAACACGGTTTGCTCGGCCACCTGTCCGGCGCGATCCCCGGCCTGCTGGCGCCGGCGGGTCCGCTGGGCCAGGGCCAGCACTTCGCGATGGCGGGCGCGATGCTGCATCCGGGCAAGCTGTTCCCGGTCACGATCGGCGACGGCGGCATGGGCGAGCCTTACGTGCTCAATTCGATGATGCACTTCAATACCGCCTATCCCAGGGTGACCAATTTCCTGCCGACACTGATCTGGAACGGCTACAGCCAGGAACACCATTCGATGGTGTCGCGCTTTACCAATGCGGAGATGATCGCCTACTGGAAGGGCCACGGATTCAAGGAGGTGATCCTGGTCGACGCCAAGGAGTTTGACGACAGCAAGCAGGCCGGCGCCTATGCGGACAGTTCCTACTTCTCGCACAAGCAGCGCCTGGCTTTTGCCGCTGCCGTGCTGGCCGGTGTGGACAAGGCGGCGAAGTCGGCACTGGGCGGAACGCTGACCGCGTTCATCATCAAGCAGATGAAGGGCACCGGCGTGCACACCGTCGGTGCCAAGTCGCACAATCTTTACCCGGTCGACAGCCTGGACAAGCCGCACATGATCGAAGGCCTGAAGCGCCGCGCGCTGAATCCCGAAGCGTGGGTCATCGTGCGCGAGAATTTCGTGCGTGCCGGCGGCGGCCCCGCGGCCAGGACCGCCGTAACAGAACACGTGCTTGAACTGGCCCCGCTGGGCAAGATGCCGCTGCACGAATTTCCCAGGGGCGAGAAGGCGGTGCCGTCCACCGCGATGGGCGCGCTGGTCGCCTATGTCGGCACCAAGGACAGGCGTTTCGTCGTGAGCAATGCCGACGGCAACGAGGCATCGGCAATGAAGAACATCAACGATGCGTTGAAGATCCGCCATCCCACCGTCGACCCGCTGTACAACCAGGAGCCGGAGGGCCAGGTGTACGAGCCGCTGAACGAGGATGCGTGTGCCGGCCTGGCCGCAGGCCTGGCGCTGTTCGGTTCGCGCGCATTGTGGTTGTCCTATGAAAGCTTCGCGATCAACGGCTGGCCGATCGTGCAGACGGTGGCGCAGGCGATGGCCGAGTTGCGCCGCAAGACGCCCTCCATCGTCACGATGTTCACCGCGGGTGCGCTGGAACAGGGCCGCAACGGCTGGACGCACCAGCGCCCGGAGATCGAGAACTACTTCGCCGCGCAGATGCGCAACGGCAACACCTACCCGCTGTTTCCGTGCGATGCGAATGCGATCCAGGCGGCTTATGAATATGCCACCAACAGCTACAACAAGTGCATGGTGATCATCGCGTCCAAGAGTGCGCTGCCGGTTTATGTGAGCGTGGATGAAGCCAGACACGCGGTGGAAGAAGGTGCGGCAACCATCTACGAGAGCCCGGCCCTGAAAAATGGCGGAGGCGGCAAGGACACCGTCGTGTTCGCGGTGACCGGCGACATGGTGTTCCTGCCGGTGTTCGAAGCGAAGGACAAGCTGGAAGCGGACGGCTACAAGGTGCGCATTGTTGCGGTGGTGAATCCGCGCCGGCTGTATCGTGCCACCGATATCTCCTGGGACACGGTATCCGAGCCGGACAACAAGTTCATGGATGACGCGCATTTCAACGCGCTGTTTGACGGCGACGTGCTGCTCGCGGTGAGCGGCGGTCCGAGCGCGGTGCTGGAGCCGGTGCTGCTGCGCACTCGCGCCGCCAACCGCGATACATTTGCCTGGAAGCGCGGCGAAACCACCGCAAGCCCGGCGGAGATCATGGACTTCAACGGCCTGACCGCGGAGGCGATGTACAAACGCGTCAAGGCCCTGAAAGGCTGATGTTGACTGCAGTGACGGAGCATAACGATCAGCCACTAACCTGAAGGCCATTCATGACTGAAACAAAAATCATCGTGCTTGACGATGACCCGACCGGCTCGCAAACGGTGCACGGCTGCCTGTTGCTGACGCGCTGGGACAAGGACACGCTGCGCGAGGCGATCATGGACACCTCGCCGCTGTTCTTCGTGCTGACCAATACCCGCGGTATGGCTGCCGCACCCGCCGCCGAAATCACCCGCGAGGTTTGCCGTAACCTGAAGTCGGCGCTGGCGGAACTGAAAAAAGGCGGGCATGAAATCAATCCGATCATGGTCAGCCGATCCGACTCGACCTTGCGCGGCCACTACCCGGTGGAGACCGACGTGATCGCAGCGGAGCTGGGTGCATTCGATGCGCACTTTCTGATTCCTGCCTTCTTTGAAGGCGGACGAATTACGCGCGACAGCGTGCACTACCTGATCGTGGATGGCAAAGAAACACCGGTACATGAAACCGAATTCGCGCGCGATTCGGTGTTCGGCTATCATCACAGTTACCTGCCGGATTATGTCGAGGAAAAGACATCCGGACGCATCAGGGCGGTCGAGGTCGAACGCTTCCTGCTGCGCGATGTCCGCGGCGACAGCCTGCCGCGCCTGATGCGGCTGCGCGGAAACGCGTGCTGTGTCGTGGATGCTGAAACGCAGGAAGACCTGAACCATTTCGCCGATCAGCTGCGTCTGGCTGCCGGACAGGGCAAGCATTTTTTGTTCCGCAGTGCGGCCAGCCTGCTCACTGCCCTGGCGCGCCTGCCGCGCCAGCCGGTTGCCGCAGAGGACATGGCGCAATATGTGCGCGGCGGCAAAGCGGGTGCGGTGATCGTCGGCTCGCACGTCAAGAAAACCACCGCGCAGCTCGGACAGTTGCTCAAAATGCCGGGGGTCATGCCGATCGAAGTGGATGTCGGGCAGTTGCCGGAAAATCGCGAGTCCATGCTGGCCGAGATCGTCGGCCAATGCGCGCAGAGCCATGCCGCAGGCGAGACCCCGGTTGTGTTCACCAGCCGCACGGAAAAGTCATTCCCCGACCAGAAGTCCCGGCTGGCTTTTGGCGACATGGTTTCCGCCTTTCTGATGGATGTGGTGCGCAATTTGCCGGTTACCCTGGGCTTCCTGATCAGCAAGGGCGGCATCACGTCGAATGATGTATTGAGTTCGGGCCTGGCGCTGCGCACCTCGCGCGTCGTCGGCCAAATCCTGCCGGGTTGTTCGGTGGTATGCTGTCCGCCCGATCATCCACGCTATCCGAACTTGCCGGTGGTGATTTTCCCCGGTAATGTGGGTGACGAGCAGGCTTTGGCCAAAGTATATGGCAGGCTGGCCGCGGCCGGTCTGCGATAAGCCGGTACAGGAAGGGATAGAGTAGAATCTCCCGGTTTGCAGTGCCATCGCATCAGGGGTTTTTTGTCGATGGTTGTGTTTGGGTTCGATGGTGTTTTTGATTTTCCATAACATAAGGAGGAGTGAATTGTGAACAAGATTATAAAATCTACGATGACGGTGTTGGCCCTAGCCACTTCGATGACGGCCTTCGCGGCCGCGCCGATCAAGATCGGTGTCTCCGGACCATTCACCGGCGGCTCCAGCCCGATGGGGATTTCGATGCTGGACGGGGTGAAACTTGCGGTATCTGAAATCAATGCCAAGGGCGGCGTGCTTGGCCGCAAGATCGATCTGATCGAGCGTGATGACCAAGCGGACAACAGCCGCGGCCTGCAGGTTACGCAGGAGTTGATCAACAGGGAAGGTGTCGTCGCTTCGGTCGGCTTTATCAACACCGGCGTGTCGTTGACTGCCCAGCGTGCTTATGAGGAAGCCAAGATCCCGGTGATCAATAACGTGGCAACCGGCTCCCTGGTCACCAAGCAATTCCTGCCGCCGCAGTTTCCCGACAACTATGTATTCCGCACTTCCGCCAACGACACCATACAGTCGGCGATGATCGTTCATGAAGCCATCGATAATCGCAAGTTCACCAAGGTGGCGATCCTGGCCGACTCGACGAACTACGGGCAGCTGGGAAGGCAAGACCTGGAGAAAGCCCTGGCAGCGAAGAACGTCAAGCCGGTAGCGGAAGAAAAGTTCAACATCAAGGATACCGACATGACGGCGCAGTTGCTCAAGGCCAAGGAAGCCGGCGCACAGGCGATCCTGACCTACGGCATCGGGCCCGAGCTGGCGCAGATCGCCAACGGCATGGAAAAGCTGGGCTGGAAAGTCCCGATGATCGGCAGCTGGACCCTGTCCATGGGCAACTTCATCGACAACGCCGGCAAGAACGGCAACGGCGCACGCATGCCGGAGACTTTCATTCAGGAACCCAATACGCCCAAGCGCAAGGAATTCATCGCCGCGTATCTGAAAGCCTACCATCCGGAGAATGGCCGTATTCCATCGCCCGTTTCAGCGGCACAGGGTTACGATTCCATGTATCTGCTGGCGGCCGCGATCCAGCAAGCGGGAAGTACCGATGGTGTGAAGATCCGCGAAGCGCTGGAAAATCTGAATACCAAGATCGTCGGCGTGGTGACGACCTATGACCATCCCTACACCCACGATAACCACGAAGCCATTACACAGGATATGGTGGTGATGGGTGAAGTCAAGGACGGTCATGTGGAGCACGCATATGCGTCCGATAAAAAAGCCACAAAAATGGCTGAAAAATAATTAGCCGTTGCAGTGGTAATTTTGTAACTCGCTTTTGGGCCGGGGTTGTCCCCCGGCCCAAATAGCAAGCAGAAGGGACTTTTAGATGAATATCCTTGCACAACTCATCGAAAGCGGCATCGCGCTCGGCATGATTTACGCGCTGATCGCATTTGGTTACCAACTCACCTTTGCCACCTCTAGTACGCTGAACTTCGGCCAGGGCGAGGCGCTGATGCTGGGCGCGCTGGTCGGGCTTACGCTGGTCGGCCACATGAACTACTGGCTGATGTTGCCGCTGGTGCTGGTCTTCGGCGCGCTTCAGGGCATATTTGTCGAGCATGTCGCGGTGTTGCCCGGGTTGAAGACGAAATCCGAATTCGGATGGATCATGACCACCATATCGCTGGCCATCATTTTCAAGAATGTCGCCGAAAACCTCTGGGGACATGATGATCTTACTTTTCCGTCGCCGCTGCCGACAGAACCGCTGATCTTCTTCGGCATAAGAGTGCTGCCGATGGAAATCATGATTGTGGTTGGCGCATTGGCGATTATGCTGGCGGTCGAATTGTTCAACCGCAAGTCCATATACGGCAAGGCCGTGGTGGCAACCTCCAATGACCGCGATGCCGCGGGGCTGATGGGCATCAATACCGGGTTGGTGATCACATTTTCCTATGCATTGAGCTCCATGACCGCAGCTTTCGCGGGTGTCCTGATTGCGCCGCTGACGCTGACCGGCGCGACCATGGGCGCGGTGCTCGGCCTGAAGGCTTTCGCGGTTGCCATCATCGGCGGCCTCAACAGCGGCATGGGGGTCATCGTCGGCGGCCTGATCCTGGGCATCGCGGAGACCACCACGGGCTACTATATCTCCACCGGTTACAAGGATGTGCCCGGGCTGTTGTTGCTGCTGCTGGTGTTGACGATCAAGCCGGCCGGCATGTTCGGCAAATCCGTCATCAAGAAGGTTTAGGAACCTATGATTAAGTCGATCATGAACCGCGTTGCCGACAAAAACAGGATGATCGCAAGGCGCGCGACGCAGGTAGCGGCTACGACACGTTACTGGCGAAGCCAGCCGCTTGCGGGAGTAGCCGCCTGCTGCCATTCCCGCACTCGCCGCTTCGCGCACCGTGTCAGGGCAGCAGTCATTCTACGATGCCAAGGAGCGCAACACCGCGAGCGCCTGTTTTTGTCGGCAACCCTTAAGGGCGTTGGCTTTGCGGGCGGTCTGCGGTGTCAGGCTCCTAGCGAAGGGAATGACCAATAGCGTCGTCGCCATTCTTGCATCCCATCCCGCAAAGCCGAATGCGCGGTCATGCGGGACTTAATCATAGGTTCCTTAGCATGAGCGTCACCAAAAATGTTGCCATCGTCGCCGGGATAGCGGTCGCGGCGTTGCTGCCCGAGATCTGGTCGAATCCCTATTACGTCCACCTGATGGTGATCATCGGCATTTATTCGATCGTGCTGCTCGGCTTGGATATCGTGGTGGGTTATGTGGGTGAGGTCTCGCTGGGGCATGCCGCGCTGTTCGGCATCGGCTCCTACACCGCAGGTGTGCTCAATTTCCAGCTGGGCGTCCCGTTTCTGCTGGCGATACCGGCCAGCATCGTCGTCACCGCGATCTTTGGCGCAATCCTGGCGCTGCCGGCGTTGCGCGTGAACGGACCCTACCTGGCGATGGTGACACTCGCATTCGGCACCATCATCCAGATTCTGATCAACGAGATGGATTTTCTGACCAATGGTCCGCTCGGGATCTCATTGCACAAACCGGTCTGGTTCGGTCACCAGGTGACCGGAGCCGACTATTACTACATCGTGCTGGCGGCGCTGGTAATGACGCTTTTCGTCGTGCAGCGCGTGCTCAAGTCCCACCTGGGCCGCGCATTCGAGGCGCTGCATGACAGCCCGATCGCCTCAGACTGCATGGGGGTGAGCGTGTACGGTTACAAGGTCTACGCCTTTGTGTTGAGCGCCGGCATCGCTGGCCTGGCCGGGGGCCTGTTTACCTATTCCGAGGAATACATCTCGCCCAACACCTATAACTTCGAACTGACCATCCTGTTCCTGCTGGCGGTCATCATGGGCGGGCGCAAGACACGGGTCGGTCCGATACTCGGCGCGATCATCATTGTGATGCTGCCCAACGTGCTGTCGGATATCGACCTGTTCCGCAAGATATCGGTCGGCATCGCGATATTCGCGGTGCTGTATTCGGCCTATGCGGTCGTGGCCGGAAGGCTCACCCTGAAACAGCTGGTGCTGCCGCTGCTGGTGATCTTCGCGCTGGCCGTGTCGGGATTCGTGATGGACAACATCACCGATCAGCGCCTGACGATATTCGGCGTGATGATCCTGTTCGTGGTGTATTACCTGCCGAATGGCATCATGGGCTTCGTGCGCGGCATCGTGCTGAAAATCCGGCCGCAGTGGATACATCGCCATGAACTCGTGCTCGATCATGGCGACAAGCAGCATATCTGGGCGGTGCCCGATCATCCGGTCACCAGCAGGGGTTACCTGCTTGAAGCGCGCAACATCCTGATGCAGTTTGGCGGGTTGAAGGCGCTCAACGAAGTCAACCTGGAAGTCAAAAAAGGCACCGTGCACGGGCTGATCGGACCGAACGGTTCGGGCAAGAGCACGATGATGAACGTGCTGACCGGCATCTACAAGCCGACCGCAGGCGCGATCGAATTCAACGGCAAGATCATCACCGGCCTGTCGCCCACGTCCATCGCCGGCGAGGGGATCGCGCGAACCTTCCAGAACGTGCAGCTGTTCGGCGAAATGACCGCAATCGAAAACGTGCTGGTCGGCCTGCACCACACCTACCGCCACAGCCTGCTCGATGTCGTGTTCCATACGCCGCGCTGCCGCAGGGAGAAGCTCGCGGCAAGGGTTCGCGCGGCAAGCCTGCTGAAATTCGTCGGCCTTGCCGATCTCGCCAACGAGGAAGCGCGCAACCTCCCGTATGGCAAGCAGCGCCTGCTGGAAATCGCGCGCGCGCTGGCGCTGAATCCCAGCCTGCTGCTGCTCGATGAGCCGGCCGCCGGCCTGACCGCGCCGGACATCAAGGAGTTGATCGGGATGATCAACAAGATTCGCGGCCATGGCATCACCGTGATCCTGATCGAACATCATATGGACGTGGTGATGAGCATATGCGATACCGTCACGGTGCTGGACTTCGGCCAGAAGATCGCGGAGGGCACACCGGCGAGTGTCCAGTCCGACGAAAAAGTGATCGAGGCTTATCTCGGCGGCATGGCCGAGGCAGCCTGAGGAGAACATAGCCATGTTACAGATTGAAAATTTGCACGCCGCATACGGCAAGGTCGAAGTGCTGCACGGTATCTCGATCGCGGTGCCCAAGGGCAAGGTCGTCACGCTGATCGGTTCCAACGGCGCGGGCAAGACCACGACGATGCGCGCGGTCTCGGGCATGATCAAGCCGGTGGGCGGCAAGGTCAGCCTGAACGGCAAGGACATCACCGGCATGACGTCCAGCAAGATCACGCGTTCCGGTCTGGCGCATTCCCCGGAAGGGCGGCGCGTGTTTGCCACCCTGTCCGTGACCGACAACCTGTTGCTGGGCGCGTTCCCGCGCCTGACCTACGGGCGCGAACGCGGCGATGTGCAGGGCGATCTGGCGCGCGTGTTCGAGCTTTTTCCCCGCCTCAGGGAACGCGCAGCGCAGCACGCGGGCACGCTGTCCGGCGGCGAGCAGCAAATGCTGGCGATGGGACGCGCGCTGATGCTCAACCCGGATGTGCTGTTGCTGGATGAACCCTCGATGGGTCTGGCGCCTTTGCTGGTGGCGGAAGTGTTCCGCATCATCCGCGAATTGAAGGCACGCGGCATCACCATGCTGCTGGTGGAACAGTTCGCCGCGGCGGCGCTGGAAGTGGCGGATTACGGTTATGTCCTGGAGAATGGTCGTATCTCGGTGCACGGACCGGCGGATCAACTGAAAAACGATCCTGCGGTCAAGGAAGCCTATCTGGGCGCAGCTCATTAAGTGACCATCTCGAAACACTGACTTCGTTGCATGCGGCTCTGCACGATTACAGGAAAAAAACCGGATAACCCTGCGCCGGTCCACGGTTCAACGGATATCTCGCTCATCTGGCCGCCCGGTATGTGCCGGTCATATAATTGGATAATTTGGTAATTGGGTACATGCATGCTCCCGCGTTATTCATTGCCTTTACCTTCACTTTAAACAAATTTTTGACAAGCAAACCTACAAGGAAATAATCATGTCCAACCCAACCTTACACCTGTGGATCAACGGTCGGCGCACCAGCAGTCTCGGCAAGCGCCTGGCGGATGTGGCCAATCCGGCCATCGGCGCGGTGATCCGCCAGGTGCCGCTGGCCAGCCGCGCGGACGTGGACAGCGCCGTTGCCGCCGCCAAGGCTGTCTTCCCGGCCTGGCGCGACACCACCCCGCTGCGCCGCAGCCGGATACTCAACAAGTTCCGCGAGCTGCTTGAAACGCACCGCGCCGAACTCGCGCAGCTGGCCAGCGAGGAACACGGCAAGACGCTGGACGATGCGGCGGGCTCGGTGCAGCGCGGCATCGAGGTTGTCGAATTCGCGGTCGGTGCGCCGCACCTGCTCAAGGGCGAACATGCCGAGAACGTCGGTCGCGGCGTCGACTGCCATTCGATGCTGCAGCCGATCGGCGTATGCGCCGGCATCACGCCATTCAATTTCCCGGCGATGGTGCCGATGTGGATGTTTCCGATCGCGATTGCCTGCGGCAACACCTTCATCCTCAAGCCATCCGAAAAGGTGCCGTCGTGCAGCCTGCGCATGGCCGAGCTGTTCAAGGAAGCAGGTCTGCCCGACGGCGTGTTCAACGTCGTGCCCGGCGACAAGGAAGCGGTCGATGCGCTGCTGGTGCACCCCGACGTGAGATCGATTTCTTTCGTCGGCTCGACACCGATCGCGAAATATATCTACGAGACCGCCGCGCACCACGGCAAGCGCGTGCAGGCGCTGGGCGGCGCGAAGAACCATGCCGTCGTGATGCCCGACGCCGAACTGGACTTTACCGCCGATGCGATCATGGGCGCCGCCTACGGTTCCGCGGGCGAGCGCTGCATGGCGATCTCCACCGTGGTCGCGGTGGGCGATGTCGCCGACGCGCTGGTGGCAAAACTCAAAACACGTGCCGAGAAACTGGTCGTCGGGCCCGGCAACCAGAAAGGCGTCGACATGGGACCGGTGATCTCCGCCCCGCACCGCGACAAGATCGTCGGCTACATCGCCAGCGGTGTGCAACAGGGCGCGAAGCTGGTCACTGACGGGCGCGGCATCAAGGTGGCGGGTCATGAAAACGGATTCTTCGTCGGGCCGACGCTGTTCGACCATGTTTCCACCGACATGACGATATACAGGGAAGAGATATTCGGCCCGGTGCTGATCGTGCTGCGCGTCGCCAGCCTCGATGCGGCAATCGGCATGATCAACAGCAACCCCTACGCGAACGGCACCGCGATCTTCACCGGCTCCGGCGTAGCCGCGCGGCGCTTCCAGAACGAGATCGAGGTCGGCATGGTCGGCATCAATGTGCCGATCCCGGTGCCGATGGCATTCTTCTCGTTCGGCGGCTGGAAATCCTCGCTGTTCGGCGACCTGCACATGCACGGCATGGAAGGCGTGTATTTCTATACCCGCACCAAAGCCATCACGACCAGATGGCCGGAAGTGACGGACAAGAAAGTATCCACGCTGGCGATGCCGACGCTGGGTTAAGTAACTGAATAAATCATTTGGGCCACAGAGAACACGGAGATCACAGAGAAAAACAAACGGGTGTAATTGACCCATTGGGTTACCGGAAAAAGGTGGAGAGGAGTCTGTCACTCTCTGTGAGCTCTGTGGCTTGAATTGTTATCTTGAATGAACTTATTACATGAATAGAACAGGAGAACGGCTATGACTATCAATGTTGGTTTCATCGGCCCCGGCATCATGGGCGGACCCATGGCGCATAACCTGATCAAGGGCGGGCACAAGCTGTGGGTCTATGCGCGCCGTCCCGCAGCGACGAAGTCGCTGGTGGCTGCGGGCGCGACCGCATGTTCATCGCCAGCGGAGGTTGCCGGCCATGCTGACGTGATCTTCCTGATCGTGTCGGACACCCCGGATGTGGAGAGTGTGATCTTTGGCGAGAACGGCATCGCCAAGGGTGCGCGCAGCGGCGGCGTGATCGTCGACATGAGCACCATCTCGCCGACCGCGACCAAGGCGTTCGCCGAACGGCTGGCGAAGCAGGGCGTCGAGATGCTGGATGCGCCGGTTTCCGGCGGCGAGACCGGCGCGATCAACGGCACATTGTCGATCATGGTCGGCGGCAAGACCGCCGTGTTCGACCGCGTCAAGCCGCTGTTCGAGTGCATGGGCAAGAACATCGTGCATATCGGCGGCAACGGCGCGGGCCAGGTGGCCAAGTCATGCAACCAGATCGTGGTGGCGGTGACCATTGAAGCGGTGGCCGAAGCGCTGACCTTCGCGCGCAGGAATGGCGCCGATGCGGCCAAGGTGCGCGAAGCGCTGATGGGCGGATTCGCCGGCAGCAAGATCATGGAAGTGCACGGCAAGCGCATGCTGGACAACGACTTCAAGCCCGGCTTCAAGGTCGGCCTGCACCAGAAGGACATGCGCATCGTGATGGAAACCGCGCACCAGCTGGGTGTCGCGCTGCCCGCTGCCGCGCTGGTCACCCAGCATCTGAATGCGCTGATGGGGACCGGCGATACCGATCTGGATTCCGCGGCGGTGGTCAAGGTCATCGAGCGCATGTCGGGCATGGGCGACAGTTAGCCTGAATTCCATGCGGAGAAAAAACCCGTTAGCCACAGAGAACACAGAGTTCACAGAGAAAATCCACAAACCGGCAATTTGCGGCGCATCCCGCAACGGATCAAAATCGTGAACTTTTGAATACCTCGCTTTCTCTGTGCACTCTGTGTTCTCTGTGGCTTGATTTGAGGTTTTGCACCTGGAGGTTTCTATAACCTCTGTGAATTTATAAAGGATTGAAGTCAGGACAAAACGCATGGAAAAGATCGTGTTCCTCGATTCTGCCAGTATCATTGCCGATATCCATCGTCCGGCGCTTGCGCACCATTGGCAGGAATATCCTTCAACGGCGCCGGGACAGACCCTGGAACGCCTCAAGGATGCCGGCATAGCGATCACCAACAAGGTGAAGCTGGACCGTGAAACACTGGAGCGGCTGCCCGGGCTGAAGATGGTCGCGGTTGCGGCCACCGGGACCGACAACGTGGATATCGAATACTGCCGGCAACGCGGCATCGTGGTGTCCAATATCCGCAACTACTCGGTGCATACCGTGCCCGAGCATGTGTTCATGCTGATGCTGGCGTTGCGCCGCAACCTGCTGGCGTTCCGTGCCGACGTGCGCAAAGGCGCCTGGCAGAAGTCCACGCAGTTCTGCCTGTTCACCCACCCGGTGCGCGACCTGCATGATGCGACGCTGGGTATCGTTGGCTACGGCGCGATCGGCAAAGCCGTGCACCAGATCGCGTCTGCATTCGGCATGCAGGTGCTGATCGCCGAACACAAGGGAGTCAGCGAAATCCGAAGCGGTTATATCGCGTTCGACCAGGTGCTGCGGCGCAGCGACGTGATCACCCTGCACCTACCGCTCAATGCGCAGACCCGTCACCTGATCGGCGCGGCGGAATTCGACCGGATGCAGCCCGGCGCATTGCTGATCAACACCGCGCGCGGCGGGCTGGTCGATGAAACTGCGCTGCTGAACGCATTGCAAAGCGGACGCATCGCCGGCGCCGGGTTCGACGTGCTGGAAAAGGAACCGCCCACCGGGGGCCATCCGCTGCTGGAACTGGACCTGCCCAACTTCATCCTGACCCCGCACATCGCCTGGTCGGGCAGGGCGGCGATGCAGACCCTGGCAGACCAGCTGATCGCCAATATCGAAGCCTACGTCGCGGGAAATCCGCAGAACCGGGTCGCATAATGCGATTAGAATATCCATCGGCGGAGCTTGTGCTGTAGATCCATGCCGCTGTGCATACCGAGGGGAACACCATGACCTATCCTGCAGGCATCAACATCAATGCCGCCGTTACGCCCGACCAAGCCCGCATCCTGACCCCGGAGGCGCTGGGTTTCATCGCCGGCCTGGCGCGAAAATTCGGCGCGCAGCGCCTGGCGCTGCTGCAGCGCAGGGTCAAGCGCCAGGCCGACCTGGAGGCGGGCAGCCTGCCCGATTTCCTGGCGGAGACCGCCGCGGTGCGCAACGGCGACTGGACCATTGCGCCGGTGCCCGCCGAACTGCTGGACAGGCGTGTCGAGATCACCGGCCCGGCGGAGCGCAAGATGCTGATCAACGGACTCAATGCCGGGGCCAGCGTGTATATGGCCGACCTGGAAGATTCGATGACACCCACCTGGCAGAACGTGCTCGACGGCCAGATTAACCTGCGCGATGCGGTGTCGCGCACCATCAGCCACGTCAATCCGGACGGCAGGACCTACCGCCTGAACGAAAAAACCTCGCTGCTGTTCGTGCGGCCGCGCGGCTGGCACATGGTCGAGAAACACCTGATGGTGGACGGCCATCCGATCTCCGCCAGCCTGTTCGATTTCGGCCTGTACTTCTTCCACAATGCGAAGGCCTTGCTGGCGCGCAACACCGCGCCTTACTTCTATCTCCCGAAAATGGAAAGCCATCTCGAGGCCCGGCTGTGGAACGAGGTGTTCGTCCATGCACAGCAGAGCCTGCAGATTCCGCGCGGCACCATCAAGGCGACGGTGCTGGTCGAGACCCTGCCGGCCGCATTCGAGATGGATGAGTTGCTTTACGAGTTGCGCGAACATTCCGCCGGATTGAACTGCGGGCGCTGGGACTACATTTTCAGCTGCATCAAGAAATTCGGGCGCATGCCCGGCTTCGTGCTGGCCGACCGCGGCCTGGTCGGCATGACTTCCCCGTTCATGCGCGCCTATGCGCTGCTGCTGATCAGGACCTGCCATCGCCGCAATGCTCATGCGATCGGCGGCATGGCGGCACAGATTCCGATCAAGGACGATCAAGCGGCCAATGAAGCGGCCATGGCCAAGGTGCGCGAAGACAAGGAACGCGAGGCCGGCGATGGGCACGACGGCACCTGGGTCGCCCACCCCGGTCTGGTGCCGCTGGCGATGGAGGTGTTCGACCGGCTGATGCCAAGCGCGAACCAGCTGGAAAAGAAGCGCGAGGATGTGCAGACCACTGCCGCCGACCTGCTCAGATTTGAACCTCAGGGCCCGATCACCGAAGCGGGACTGCGCTTCAACATCGAGGTGACGATCGCTTACCTCGGCGCGTGGCTGTCGGGCACCGGCTGCGTGCCGATACACCATTTGATGGAGGACGCGGCCACCGCCGAGATCTCCCGCTCGCAGGTCTGGCAGTGGATACACAGTCCGCTCGGCGTGCTGGACGACGGGCGCAAGGTCACCCTGGAGATGGTGCGCGGGATGATTCCGCCAACGCTGGCCATCATCAACGAGGGAGTCAGCGAGCACCGTTTCATCGCCGGGGATTACCGGCAGGGTGCTGCGGTGTTTGAACAATTGATCGCCAGGGAACCGCTGGTCGAATTCCTGACCAACTATTGCTATGAAGTCATGGAATGATTTCATTGGGTAACGGCTTCTTTCCCCGACAACAAGCACGTTTGCAAGCATGACTGCCTCGCTCGGTCGTTACGACTACATCATCATCGGCGGCGGCACGGCCGGCTGCGTGCTGGCCAACCGTCTTTCTGCCGACCCTGCGATCTCGGTGCTGATGCTGGAGGCGGGCGGCAAGGACGACTATCTGTGGATCCACATACCGGTCGGCTATCTGCGTTGCATCGGCAACCCGCGCACCGACTGGTGCTTCCGCACCGAACCCGAGCCCGGCCTGAACGGCCGCAGCATCGGCTACCCGCGCGGCCGCGTGCTGGGCGGCAGCTCGTCGATCAACGGCATGATCTACATGCGCGGCCAGGCGCGCGATTTTGCGCACTGGCAGGCACTGGGCAATACCGGCTGGAGCTGGGACGATGTGCTGCCCTACTACAAGCGCTCGGAAGACTACGCACGCGGCGCGGACGAGATGCACAACAGCGGCGGCGAATGGCGCGTCGAGCAGCAGCGTTTGTCGTGGGAGATCCTCGACGCGTTCCGCGACGCGGCCGCCGAGGTCGGCATTCCCAAGGTCGTCGACTTCAACCGCGGCAACAACGAGGGTTGCGGCTATTTCGAGGTCAACCAGAAACGCGGCGTGCGCTGGAATGCCGCCAAGGGCTTCCTGCGCCCGGCACTGCGTCGCTCCAATCTGAAGGTGGTCACCGGCGCGCTGGTGCGGCGTTTGCGCTTCGCCGGCAAGCGCGTCACCGGGGTGGAGTTCTGGCAGGGAGAGCAGCTGTTCCAGGCCGATGCCAATCTCGAGACGCTGTTGGCCGCAGGTGCGGTGAGTTCCCCGCAGATCCTGCAATGTTCGGGTATCGGCCCGGCTGCATTGCTGCAGCGCCACGGCATCGATGTCGTGCACGAGCTGCCCGGCGTCGGCGAGAACCTGCAGGATCATTTGCAGCTGCGCATGGCGTTCAAGGTGAAGAACACACGCACGCTGAACGAGACCGCAGGCAGCCTGCTCGGGCGGATCGGCATTGGGCTGGAATACCTGCTGTTCCGCAGCGGCCCGCTGTCGATGTCACCCAGCCAGCTCGGCGCGTTCGTCCGTTCGGACGACAGCCAGCCCACGCCCAACCTGGAATACCACGTGCAGCCGCTGTCGCTGGACAAGTTCGGCGACCCGCTGCACGGCTTCCCGGCCTTCACCGCCTCGGTGTGCAACCTGCATCCGGAAAGCCGCGGCCATATCCGGATCGACAGCCCCGACAGCAGGGTCGCGCCGCTGATCCAGCCAAATTATCTGACCACCGATGGCGACCGGAAGCTGGCGGCGGATGCGCTGCGCCTGACCCGGCGCATCGTAGCCGCCCCGACGCTGCGGCGTTTCCGGCCGGAAGAGTTCATGCCCGGACCCGCCGCGCAAAGCGACGATGAATTGATCAAGGCGGCCGGCGACATCGGCACCACGATTTTTCACCCGGCCGGCACCTGCAAGATGGGCAATGACGCGATGGCCGTGGTCGACGCGAGGCTGCGTGTGCACGGCATCGCCGGGCTGCGGGTGGTGGACGCATCTATCATGCCCACGCTGCTGTCGGGCAACACTTGTTCGCCGGTGGTGATGTTCGCCGAGCGGGCCAGCGACATGATCCGGGAGGATCGCAACAGCGGCAATACGTAGCAGCGCCCTTGACCCAAAGCATCGCGCCAGCTTGAAGACGCTAGGGAACGAAACCAGCGCTTCAGATTCAATTGCCAAAATTCAATAGAAAAGCTTAATCGCAAACTCGCCCGGGCGGCTTGCCGGGTAGCATCCTGTTGTTGCAATTTTGTTAATGTAAATGCGATTTTAACGATTGTTGCAGAAATACCACATATCCGCGTTTTCCCTTGCCCCGCTTCATTTGATGTGGATAATGCCCCCTTGAATTCTCTGCTTCCGGGAATTTTCAACTGGCTGCCGCCGTCAACGACGACAACCTGTATAACTTAAAACAACTTAATGAGGAGTTTTACATGCAAAAGAAACTGATCACACTGGCTGTTATTGCAGCCGCTTTCTCCGCTCCAGCCTTCGCTGACACTTCCGTGTACGGCGTTCTGGATACAGGTTTCGGCACGATGAACAACACCATAACGCCATCAGGTGGCGGCACCACTAGCAAGACAGGTCTTTCTGGTGTTGACTTCAGCCAAATGTACACCACCCGCTTCGGCATCAACAATACCGAAGACCTGGGTAACGGCATGAAGGTGACCGCCGTGGTTGAAACCAACATCGCTGGCACAAACCCGATGACAGACTCCCAGTGGGGCAAAATCGTTGCTGGAACCAATGCTACCACCGGTGGTGTTCCTACTGCTGCTGGCATGACCGTTGGCAACGCTTCGACCGCTCCAACTGCAACCACACTGGGTGATCGCGTGCTGGATATCGCGCTGAACCTGGGTCAGGGCACTACTATCTTGGCTGGTAAGATGTCTTCTCCGTTGCGCAACATTGCTTACGGTTATGACGCATTCTACGGCTCCAATCTGGTCGGTAACCTGGTGACCATGGATGCCGATCTGACTGCCCGTGCTGTTGCTGTCGGTGTAGCGCACAACATCAATGACGTCGTGTCGGTTACCGCGGCAGCGCTGGACAACACGACTACAGCAGATGGCGCGCCTGACGTAAAACATGGTAATGGTTACGAACTGACCGCAACCTACAAGAAGGATGTACTGTCGGTATCGGCCGGCTATCGCAGTCTGGAAGCTACAACTAATAACACCGCTACACCAATAGCTACAGCTACGGACAATACCACCAAGATTACCCTCCTGGCGGCTTCGTACGACTTCGGCATGGCCAAAGTGTACGGCCAGTATGCCAATATCCAGAATGACGATTCTGTAGCTGGCGCTGCTAACGTGCAAGGTACTGGCAAGCGCAATTACGAAACCGCAGGTGTAAACGTTCCATTCACTCCCGTTTTCGCAGGCTGGGTCGAGTTGAGCGCTGGTTCAGACAAAATGGCTGGGGCAGGAGCAACTGCGTTACAGGATAGCCGCAGCATGAATGCTTATGCGGTGGGCGTTAAGTACGACTTCTCCAAGGCGACATCGGCTTACGCCGACATCGGTTCGGCCAAGATGAACGCTGGTACACTGACGGGTGCCATCGGCAGCAAGGTTGACCAGGTTGCATTGGGCCTGACTCACTCGTTCTAATGCCCAAACCGCCGGCTGGCCTGTCCAGTCGGCAGTCTGGAAGCAATACCGAAACCCGCTGCGGCAACGCAGCGGGTTTTTTCTTGGCTGGTGTTTACTGCCCATAATTACCTGTACACGGTTCAAGGTTGGCATGGCATATCCAATCTGGTAAGGTAAGGCCTGCAACGGAACTCTCCCATAACAACCATAACTCAACAACCCTAAAGGAGTCTCACATGCCAAACCGTCTATTGCTGGCCCTTGCGGCCTGTCTGCTGTTCTCGACCTCGGTGCTCGCCGAAGACCTCACCGGCACCCTGAAAAAAATCAAGGACACCAACACCATCGCGCTGGGACATCGCGAATCCTCGATCCCGTTCTCCTATTACGACGACCAGCAACATGTGATCGGCTATTCCCAGGACCTGATGATGAAAGTGGTCGATGCGGTCAAGGCCGACCTGAATCTGCCCAACCTGCAAGTCACGCTGACCCCGGTCACGTCGCAAAACCGCATTCCGCTGGTGCAGAACGGCACGGTGGACATCGCCTGCGGTTCGGCGACCAACAACCTCGAGCGGCAGAAACAGGTGGCGTTCTCCGACACCATCTTCGTGATCGGCACGCGCCTGCTGACGAAGAAGGATTCAGGCATCAAGGACTTTCCCGACCTGGCCGGCAAGAATGTGGTGACCACCGCCGGCACGACCTCGGAGCGCCTGCTGCGCAAACTGAACGAGGACAAGAAGATGGGGATGAACATCATCAGCGCTAAGGATCACGGCGAGGCTTTCCTGACACTGGAGACCGGACGCGCGGTCGCGTTCATGATGGATGATGCGCTGCTCGCCGGGCAGCGGGCCAACGCGAAGCACCCGGACGACTGGGTCATCGTCGGCAAGCCGATGTCGAACGAAGCCTACGGTTGCATGATGCGCAAGGACGACCCGCAGTTCAAGAAGCTGGTCGACGACGCCTTTGCCAAGGTGATGACTTCCGGCGAAGCCGCGAAGATCTACAACAAGTGGTTCATGTCGCCGGTTCCGCCCAAGGGGATGAACATGAACTTCCCGATGAGCGAAGACATGATCGAAGCCTTCAAGCACCCGAACGACAAGGCGTTCCCGTAACAGTTGCATGATTGGGTGATGGCCGGATATTCCGGCCATCACTTTATTTGCGCTGCTTAATTGGTGACCCGACCATGAACTATCACTGGAACTGGGCCATATTCATGGCCGAGACGCCGTCGGGCCGCACCACGTATCTGGGCTGGCTGCTGTCCGGGCTGGAAGTCACCCTCGCGCTGTCGCTGTCTGCCTGGATCCTTGCACTGATCGTCGGCCTGTTCATGGGCGTGTTTCGCACCGTCCCGAACCGCTGGCTGTCCGGCATCGCCACAGTCTACGTGGAGGTGTTCCGCAATACCCCGTTATTGGTTCAGTTGTTCATCTGGTATTTCGTATTGCCCGAGCTGCTGCCCGTTTCCATCGGTGATGCATACAAGGGACTCAACCCGTTCCTGCAGCAGTTCCTGGCCGCGATGCTTTGCCTGGCATTGTTCACCGGCGCCCGGGTTTGCGAGCAGGTCCGTTCCGGCATCAACTCGCTTTCCGTCGGGCAGAAGAACGCCGGCCTGGCGCTGGGTTTCACGCTGCCGCAGACCTATCGCTACGTGATCCTGCCGATGGCGGTGCGCATCATCCTGCCGCCGCTGACCTCGGAATTCCTGAACATCTTCAAGAATTCCGCGGTCGCTTCCACCATCGGCCTGCTGGAGCTGGCCGCGCAGGGCCGGCAGCTGGTCGATTACACCGCCCAGCCCTACGAGTCGTTCATCGCGGTGACGGTCCTGTTCATGCTGATCAATACCGTGGTGATGATCCTGATGCACCGAGTCGAGGCGCGCGCGCGCGTTCCGGGCAACATCGGCGGGGGGCAATGATGGGCTACGAATTCGACTGGAGCTCGATTCCCGGCGCGCTGCCCTACCTGTGGACGGGCATGGTGATCACGCTGAAGATCACCGCAGTCGCGGTGGCGGTCGGCATCGTCTGGGGCACGCTGCTCGCGCTGATGCGCATGTCCGGGTTCAAGCCGATCGCCTGGCTTGCCGCCGGCTACGTGAACCTGTTCCGCTCGATCCCGCTGGTGATGGTGTTGCTGTGGTTCTTCCTGATCGTGCCGACGCTGCTGATCAATCTGTTCGACATCCCGCGCAGTTACGATACCCGGCTGGTGTCGGCGATGGTGGCGTTCTCGCTGTTCGAGGCATCCTATTATTCCGAGATCATACGCGCCGGCATCCGCAGCGTGTCCAGGGGACAGATGGGCGCGGCGAATGCACTGGGAATGAATTATGCGCAGGCGATGCGGCTGGTGATCCTGCCGCAGGCCTTCAGGAACATGGTGCCGCTGCTGCTCACCCAGGGCATCATCCTGTTCCAGGACACCTCGCTGGTCTATGTCAGCTCGCTGGCCGATTTCTTTGGCGTGGCTTATAGGGTCGGCAGCCGCGATGGCCGGCTGGTCGAGCTGCTGCTGTTCGCCGGCGCGGTCTATTTCATCATCTGTTTCTTGGCATCACAGCTGGTCAAGCATTATCAAAAGAGGAAAACCGCATGATTTCCATCAAGAATGTCAGCAAGCATTACGGCAGCTTCCGGGTGCTCGCCGAATGTTCGGCAGAGGTCCAGAAGGGCGAAGTGATCGTTATCTGCGGGCCATCCGGATCGGGAAAATCCACCCTGATCAAGTGCGTCAACGGGCTGGAACCGTTCCAGCAGGGCACGATAGTCGTGAATGGCGTTTCCGTTGGCGACCCGAAAACGAATCTGTCCAGGCTGCGCGCCCATGTCGGCATGGTGTTCCAGAACTTCGAACTGTTTCCGCACATGAGCGTGATCGACAACCTGTGCATCGCGCAAACGAAGGTGCTCGGCCGCGGCAGGGAAGAAGCCGTCGAGCGCGGCCGCAAATTGCTCGACCGGGTCGGCCTGCTGATACAGGCGGACAAATTTCCCGGGCAGCTTTCCGGCGGACAGCAGCAGCGTGTTGCGATCGCGCGCGCGCTGGCGATGGACCCGATCTGCATGCTGTTCGACGAGCCGACCTCGGCGCTCGATCCGGAAATGGTCAACGAAGTGCTCGATGTGATGGTTGCGCTCGCCCAGGAGGGCATGACCATGATGGTCGTCACTCACGAGATGGGCTTCGCGCGCAAGGTGGCGAGCCGGGTGATTTTCATGGACGAGGGCCGCATCGTCGAGGACGCGCCCAAGGAGGATTTCTTCAGCAAGCCGCGCTCCGAGCGGGCACAGCAGTTCCTGTCGAAAATACTGCATCACTAAAGAGCGCGAAACCCGGCGGCGCCTAATCCGAAGCCTTTGAAAAGCACAGCGGTATTGTCAGCGGCGCCAAAAAAAACATTGTCTGGCCTGTCACAATGCTGAATAATCGGCAACTCTGCCGGAACCGCCCCAGCTGCCGCATGAAAGCCCCATCGCATGAACGACCAACAACTGCTGCGCTATAGCCGCCACATCCTGCTGAACGAGATCGGCATCGAGGGGCAGCAGCGCCTGCTCGACGCCAGGGTGCTGATCATCGGGGTGGGCGGGCTGGGCTCGCCGGCCGCCCTGTATCTGGCGGCCAGCGGGGTGGGCCAGCTGACCCTGTGCGACCACGACACAGTGGATTTCAGCAACCTGCAGCGCCAGATCATTCACCGCACTTCCACGGTGAACCAGCCCAAGGTCATCTCGGCATGCGCCGCGCTGCACGACATCAATCCCGAGGTGGAATGCGTCGCGCTGGATGTGCGCGCCGATGCGGCACGGCTGGATGAGCAGGTCGCTCAGGCCGATCTGGTGCTGGATTGCAGCGACAATTTCGCCACCCGCTATGCGGTCAATCGTGCCTGCCTGGCCCGGCGCAAGCCGCTGGTGTCGGGCGCGGCGATCCGGTTCGATGGGCAGATCGCGGTATTCGATTTTCGCCACGAAAATGCACCCTGCTACAACTGCCTGTTCCCGGAAGACAGCGCTGCTGCCGAATTGCGCTGCGCAACCACCGGCGTGTTCGCGCCGCTGACCGGTATCATCGGCACCATGCAGGCGGCGGAAGCGCTCAAGTTGCTGGCCGGCATCGCGCGCGGCCTGGACGGCAAGCTGCTGACCATCAACGCGCTGGACATGAGCGTCACGCACAGCAAGCTGGGCAAGGATCCGGCATGCAGCGTTTGCGCCAAAGAATCCGACAAGAGAATCCGACCAGAGAATCTGACAAGATAATCCGATAAAATTACAGACCAGAATTGAAAGGCGGGCTAATGACCGAACTCACGCATTTTTCCGAAACGGGACGGGCACGCATGGTGGACGTGTCGGACAAGCCCGGCACGCAGCGCGCCGCAGTCGCCAGTGGCGTGCTGCGCATGCGGCCCGAGACGCTGGCGCGGATACGCACCGGCAGCATCGCCAAGGGCGACGTATTGACCGTCGCCGATGTCGGGGCCGTGATGGCGGCGAAGCACACCGCCGACATCATCCCGATGTGCCATACCGTGGCGCTCGCCGGTGTGGAAGTGGTGTTCAGCGATATACCCGAACCCGATGCCGGCGGATGCGTGGGGTTGAAGGTGGTCACGACCGCCCGCTGCGCCGGGCAGACCGGCGTCGAGATGGAGGCATTGTGCGCAGCCAGCGTGGCGCTGCTCACCGTCTATGACATGTGCAAGGCGATCGACAGGGGCATGCGCGTCGAGTATGTCCAGCTTGAGGAGAAGCGCGGCGGGAAAAGCGGGACCTGGACGCGGACAAAGGACTCTGCATGATCAAGGTATTGTTCTTCGGACCCGTCGCGGAGCGGGCTGGCACGCGCGAAATGTCCGTGGACTACCGTGCCGGGATGCGCATGCAGGATTTGCGCGCGCATTTGCAGGCATTGCACCCGGAGGCTTTCGAGATCGTGTGCTTCGCTGCGGTGGACGGCGAGCATGTGCTGGACATGTCATTGTTGCTGGCCGAAAACAGCGAGGTGGTGTTTATGTCTAAATTTTCCGGCGGTTAACATGAGGGCCGCTAAAAATCCATATTTCATCCCAACTGATGAACCTACTAGCCATTCGACTATGCTGTCAAACGACAACAGCCAAGTCGCTGGTTATGCTGCGTTACGGCAAAAATTTCTTGCTTACATATATTTCATATGCGGCGCGGCGAAATTTTCGCCGTGCCTTGCTGACGACTCCGCACGAGCCGCTGTTACTCGTAGCGGATCGGCGTCCCCTTGCGGGGCATTTGGGCGAACTCTGAATTTTTCGAGGCCCTCACGAGAAATGCGTTTATGAGGAATGATGCGGTGCGACTCCAGCAGGAAGATTTCTCCCAGGATGAGGAGATCAACGCGCTGCGCGCCAGCTCGAGACGCATGGGCGGCATCGCGACATTCATCGGCTGCGCGCGGGATTTTTCGGAAGGCCGGGAAGTTGAGCGGATCAGCTTCGATGCCTACGGCAAAATGGCGGTAGCCGAGATGAACAGGCTGCGCGATGAGGCGATCGCGAAATTCGGCTTGCTGGATGCGCGCATCGTGCATCGTGTCGGCGCGGTCGGTCCGGGCGATCAGATCGTGTTCATCGCGGCGGGCGCGGAGCATCGCGCGCCCGCGTTGCAGGCCTGCCACTGGCTGATCGATGAACTGAAGCAGCGCGTGCCGATCTGGAAGAAGGAGATCACGCCGCAGGGCGATGCATGGGTGACCCAGCACCCATGACGCTGCCTGTGTTCATTTTTGTCGGACACTCCGGCTCCGGCAAGACCACGCTGATCGAGAAGCTGTTGCTCGAGCTGAGCGGGCGCGGCTTGCGCGTCGCGACGATCAAGCATGCGCACCACCGCGTGGTGCTGGATACCCCCGGCAAGGACAGCTGGCGCTACAAGCAGGCGGGTGCGGTGATGAGCATGCTGGTCACGTCCGATGAACTGCAACTGGTTGCCGATGCGGTCGACCGACGCGAGCCGGAACAGCTGGCGCAGCGATTTCTGGGCGAGGTGGACCTGGTGCTGGCGGAAGGTTTCTCGCACGCTGCCGGCGTGAAGATCGAGGTGCTGCGCCGCGAATGTTCCTCGTCGCCGCGCTGCACGGTCGAAGACGGCCTGATCGCGATGGCCACCGATGTCGGCGAAGCCCATCCGCAGCTGCCGCATTTCGCGCTCGACGATATCGGCGGCATCATCGAGTTCATGCTGGAATATTCGCCGGAATGATTCCAGACTGTACCGCGATCATCCTTGCCGGCGGCGATTCGCGGCGCATGGGCAGCGACAAGGCGGAACTGCTGCTGGGCGGCCAGACATTGCTGCAGCGCGTGATCGCGACGATGCAACAGCTGTTTCCCGCAGTCATTGTCAGCGTCAGACAACAGCGTCCCGAGATCGCAGTTCCGCAAGTCTGCGACGATCAGGCCGGTGGGGGAAAGCAGGAGGCGGGCCCGCTGGCGGGACTGGCCGCCGGCTTGGGCAGCATCACGACAGCGTGGGCATTTGTGGTGGCCTGCGATATGCCTTTCATAGCGCCGGGCATGGTCGAATTGCTGGCCAAATATCGAGCCGGTAATCAGGCTGTCGTCCCTGTGGTGCAGGGACACCCGCAGCCGCTGGCGGCATTCTATGCGGGCAGTTGCCTGGGCATTCTGCGCGCGCAACTGGCGGGCGACGGCAAGCACAGTTTGCGCGCCGCGCTTGCACAGTTGCAGGTG
This sequence comes from Gallionella sp., assembly GCA_049684555.1. Classification (GTDB taxonomy): domain Bacteria; phylum Pseudomonadota; class Gammaproteobacteria; order Burkholderiales; family Gallionellaceae; genus Gallionella. The sequence goes on from JBAVGB010000022.1 coordinate 35,563, forward strand.
CGCTATGTGGATGAGTCGGAGCTGTTGAAGGCGGATCCCGGGTTGCACAGTTTCTTCGATCTGGATACGCGGGACGACATGGAAAAGGCAAAGAAAATCGATGCAAACTGATTACTTGCCGTCCTGTTCAGCGTTCATGAACTGAAACAAGGATGCCGCGGTTCGTTCAAGCAGCGCCACATCCAGCGTGCCTATGCTTTGCTCCACCATGTCGATGCCGTCAAGGACCAGGGGAAATTCGCTTTCGGTGATCTCCCATACACCGGTCTGATCTCCTCTGTTGCGTATCGCCACCAAAGTCTCGATGGTTGCATCCAGTGTTTCAATTGCAAGGGGCAGCTTTGTCTGCTTTTGCTCAAGTGCCGTGCGCACGACCGAGACCGCCGCCGCCAAGCGGGCGAACGCCACAGGGTTGAACTGGCCCGAACGGGCGGCCTGGTAAGCAGCACGCATATCCATGGAATAGATGTCCTTCAGGCCGCGTGTAACGGGTATGCGAAGCGGACCGTTTTTTTTCATCCGGGTTTTCCTGTAAATTTTCGTTCACGCGAATTGTTGCGGTTGCAACGGCTATTCCCGATTTTCACCATGCGCCTCTTGAAATGCTGCATTGCTGCAGGAAACAATCGCACCCATTGTAAATGCTGCCTCATGAAAATGTTTCTTCAAAAGTCGCGATTGCGCCTGATTGCGTGCCATCGTATCCCGCCAGCGCATTGACCGTTTCGCGAAACGCCGCGCTGTGCAGGATATCGCGCGTGGATTTCAACAGGCTCTGATTCAGTGCGCCGGCTTTGCAGGCAAAAAAATACTTCTCTTTCGCGATCGGGATGAAGTCCAGATCGAAGTGCCTGGCTGCAGTTTCCACGCCGAAGCCCACGTCCGCCATATTGCTTGCGACAAAGGCGGCCACTGCGGCATGGGTATATTCGGCGCTGCCATAGTCTGCAATGTCCCGCGGATTGATTTTTTCCTTGGCAAGCAGCAGTTCGAGCAATATCTTGGTGCCCGATCCGGTTTGCCGGTTGACGAAGCGCAGGTCCTTGCGCAGCAAATCAGCCAGGCCCCGTATATTTTTCGGGTTGCCTTTCGCGATGAACAGTCCCTGGGTCCGATACGCCAGATGGATCAGGGCATGTTGCTGCGGATCCAGCCATTTCAGGTAGGGTTTGCCGGCTTGCTTGAATTCGCCCACCGGCACATGAAACCCAGCCAGATCGCACTCGTTGTGCGACAGCGCGGCGACGGCTTCCAGGCTGCTGCGGTAGTTGATCTCGACCGGCACGCTGTCCGCGTTGAGTTGCTTGATCAGCGCATCGACCGCAAAGCCGTGCGAAGCGGTGATGCGCAACGGGGGCGATTCGCTGGAGAGGATGGCCTCCAGCTCGGAAGCGAAACTTTCCAGTATCGGTGTCAGGCGCGCGGTGATGCGCTTGTCGGCCCAGATCAACTTTTCCGCCAGCGGTGTCAGGGTTGTGCCCTTGCCCCTGGATTTTTGCAATAACGGCGCAGAAAATTCGAGCTCGAAGTCACGCAATATCCCCCATGCGTGGCGATAGGAAAGATCGGCCTGCGATGCGGCATTGCTGATGCTGCCGTGATCGCGAATATCGGTAAGCAATTGCAGCAGCAATGGCAGGGAGACCGCCGTACCCTTGCGGTTCTTCAAACTCCATTCGGGCCTTATTTCAAAGCTCATATATGCAATATTTAACCTATTGAGGGGGTGTAGGCGATATGGTAACTTTCGGCACTTAAGTAGTGCGCTACTGTCACTCAAACAGTGCACTCGGATTATTATAATGCACCTTCATGCTAAAAATAACATATATGAATAATCAAACCGGTTGCAGGAATAAAGTGGAATGAGCCTGGACAACCATCATCAGCAGGTCGCTTCCATCATCGCTGCGCAACAAGACCGCCCCGGCGCGTTGCTGCCGATATTGCACGATATCCAGGATGCGTTCGGATATGTCCCGCCCGATTCGGTCGCACAGATCGCCTCCGCATTGAATCTTTCCCGCGCCGAGGTCCATGGCGTGATCACCTTCTACCATCATTTCCGCACCACGCCGCCGGCGAGGCACATGGTGCAGATCTGCTGCGCCGAAGCGTGCCAGAGCATGGGCGCAGAACGCCTGGTCGAACATGCCGAGAAAAGCCTGGCAAAGTGCAAGGAGGGCGAATACGGATTGCAGCCGGTCTATTGTCTGGGGCTGTGCGCGACCTCGCCCGCGATGATGATAGACGAGGAATTGCATGCGCGCGTGACCCCTGAAAAGTTCGACCGCCTGATAAAAGAACCCGGGCTCAAAAAAACGGGAGGCGGCTCATGAGCATCAGGATATTCGTGCCGCGAGATTCAGCCGCACTGGCACTCGGCTCCGACGCGGTGGCGCAGGCCATCCGGGCAGAGGCCGCGCGGCGCAAGCTGGACATCACCGTGGTGCGCAACGGCTCGCGCGGCATGCTGTGGCTGGAGCCGCTGGTCGAAGTGCAGACGGAAAAAGGGCGCGTCGCCTATGGGCCGGTGGATCCGGAAAATGTCCGCGCCTTGTTTGACGCGAATTTCCATCTTGGCGGTAAACATGCGCTGGGCCACGGCCTGACCGGGGAACTGGCGTATCTGAAGAAGCAGGAGCGGCTCACTTTTGCGCGCGTCGGCATCACCGATCCGCTGGCGCTGGACGACTATATCGCGCACGACGGATTCCGGGGGTTGCGCAACGCGCTGGACATGCCGGCCGCGGCCATCGTGCAGCAGGCCAGCGATTCCGGATTGCGCGGACGCGGCGGCGCGGCATTCCCGACCGGCATCAAGTGGAAGACGGTGCTGAACACGCCGGCAACGCAGAAATACATCGTGTGCAATGCCGACGAGGGCGATTCGGGGACTTTCTCGGACCGCATGCTGATGGAGGGCGATCCCTACCTGCTGATCGAGGGCATGACCATCGCTGCGCTCGCGGTGGGCGCGACCCGGGGCTACATCTACGTGCGCAGCGAATATCCGCACGCGATCTCGGTATTGAACGAGGCGATCGCCGCGGCACGCAAAGCGGGTTATCTCGGTCCGGATATTCTGAAATCCGGAAAAAGTTTCGAGCTGGAGGTGCGCAAGGCTGCCGGGTCCTATGTGTGCGGCGAGGAGACCGCGCTGCTGGAAAGTCTGGAAGGCAAGCGCGGCATCGTGCGCGCCAAGCCGCCGCTACCCGCGATCAGCGGCCTGTTCGGCAAGCCCACCGTGATCAACAACGTGATCTCGCTGGCCAGCGTGCCGGTCATACTGGCCAAAGGGGCATCCTTCTACAAGGACTACGGCATGGGTCGTTCGAGCGGCACGCTGCCGTTCCAGCTGGCAGGCAACATCAAACATGGCGGGCTGATCGAAAAGGCGTTCGGCGTGACGTTGCGCGAGCTGATGTACGATTTCGGCGGTGGCTCGGCTTCTGGTCGGCCGATCAAGGCGGTGCAGGTGGGCGGCCCGCTGGGTGCGTACCTGCCCGAATCCCAGTGGGACACGCCACTGGATTACGAGGCCTACACCGCATTGTGGGCGGTGCTCGGGCACGGCGGCATCGTGGTGCACGACGACCGCGCGGACATGGCCAAACTGGCGCGCTATGCGATGAAATTCTGCGCGATCGAGTCCTGCGGCAAATGCACGCCGTGCCGGATCGGCGCAACGCGCGGCGTGGAGGTGATCGACAAGATCATTGCAAATCGGGCTGCCGGCCAGGACCGGCCGGCGCAGACCGAGTTGTTGCGCGACCTGTGCGACACGATGCTGAACGGTTCGATGTGCGCGATGGGCGGCATGACACCCTATCCGGTGTTGTCCGCATTGAATCACTTTCCAAAAGACTTTGGTCTCGTTAAATAAAGTTGAGGCCATAGGAGGTCATCATGCTTGAACAGCACGGTAATATGAATATCGGCGAAAAGGATTTCGGTACGCCGCGGCGTATCGCCGAACAGGAAGTCACGCTGGAAATAGACGGCATGCAGGTGACAGTCGCGGCGGGAACTTCGATCATGCGCGCGGCCGCCGAGAGCGGCGTCAATGTGCCGAAGCTGTGCGCGACGGACAGCCTGGAACCGTTCGGTTCCTGCCGGCTGTGCCTGGTGGAAATCGAGGGGCGCAAGGGCTATCCCGCATCGTGCACCACCCCCGCGGAACACGGCATGAAGGTGCGCACACAATCCCCGAAATTGCAGGCATTGCGCAAGGGCGTGATGGAGTTGTATATCTCCGACCATCCGCTGGACTGCCTGACCTGCGCGGCCAACGGCAATTGCGAACTGCAGGACATGGCCGGCGTCACCGGACTGCGCGAGGTGCGCTACGGCTACGACGGCGAGAATCATATCCGCAGTGACAAGGACGAATCGAATCCCTATTTCACCTATGACGCGTCCAAGTGCATCGTGTGCAACCGCTGCGTGCGTGCCTGCGAGGAAACGCAGGGTACCTATGCGCTGACGATCTCGGGGCGCGGCTTCGAGTCGCGCGTATCGCCGGGACAGGACCAGCCGTTCATGGATTCGGAATGCGTGTCGTGCGGCGCGTGCGTGCAGGTGTGCCCGACCGCGACCCTGCAGGAAAAGACCGTGATCGCGCTGGGGCAGGCCGAGCACAGTGGGGTGACGACCTGTGCCTACTGCGGCGTGGGCTGTTCCTTCAAGGCGGAGATGAAGGGCAACGAAGTGGTGCGCATGGTCCCGGCCAAGGACGGCCAGGCGAATGAAGGGCACTCGTGCGTGAAGGGACGTTTTGCATGGGGTTACGCGACGCACAAGGATCGCATCCTGAAACCGATGATCAGGGCAAAGATCGCCGACCCGTGGAAGGAAGTGAGCTGGGACGAGGCGCTCGATCATGCCGCGTCGGAATTCAGGCGCATCCAGAAGAAATACGGGCGCGACTCGATCGGCGGCATCGTGTCGTCGCGCTGCACCAACGAAGAGGGTTACCTGGTGCAGAAGCTGGTGCGCGCGGCGTTCGGCAACAACAACGTCGACACCTGCGCGCGGGTATGCCATTCGCCGACCGGCTACGGCCTGAAACAGACGCTGGGCGAATCCGCCGGCACGCAGACGTTCAAGTCGGTCGAGCACAGCGATGTGATCCTGGTGATCGGCGCGAACCCGACGGACGCCCATCCGGTGTTCGCATCGCGGATGAAGAAGCGCCTGCGCGAGGGAGCGCGGTTGATCGTGATCGACCCGCGCCATATCGACCTGGTGCGCTCGCCGCATGTGCAGGCGGATTTCCATTTGCCGCTCAAGCCCGGCACCAATGTGGCGATGCTTTCCGCGCTCGCCCATGTGATCGTCACCGAGGGACTGCTGGCGACGCAATTCATCGCACAGCGCTGCGAGGACAAGGCGTTCCGGGAATGGCGCGATTTTGTCGCGCTTCCGGAGAATTCGCCCGAGGCGATGCAGGAGGTCACCGGCGTTTCGGCCGAACTGGTGCGCGGTGCGGCACGCCTGTATGCGACCGGCGGCAATGCGGCGATCTATTACGGGCTGGGCGTCACCGAGCATGCACAGGGCTCGACGGCGGTGATGGGCATCGCGAACCTGGCGATGGCCACCGGCAATATCGGCCGCGAGGGCGTCGGGGTGAACCCGTTGCGCGGGCAGAACAACGTGCAGGGTTCCTGCGATATCGGTTCCTTCCCGCACGAATTGCCGGGCTATCGCCATGTGTCCGACTCGACCACCCGGCATCTGTTCGAGCAGGACTGGGGTGTCGAGATCCAGCCCGAGCCCGGATTGCGCATCCCGAACATGTTCGATGCCGCGCTGGACGGCAGCTTCAGGGGACTGTATTGCCAAGGCGAGGATATCGTGCAATCCGATCCGAATACCCAGCATGTTGCGGCAGCACTATCCGCAATGGAGTGCATCGTGGTGCAGGATATCTTCATGAACGAGACCGCGATGTATGCGCACGTGTTTCTGCCGGGCTCCTCCTTCCTGGAAAAGGACGGCACTTTCACCAATGCCGAACGGCGCATCTCGCGGGTGCGCAAGGTGATGCCGCCCAAGGCGGGTTACGCGGACTGGGAAGTCACAATACAGCTGGCCAAGCGGCTGGGATACCGTATGGATTATGCGCACCCTTCCGAGATCATGGACGAGATCGCCCGCTTGACGCCGACCTTCAAGGGGGTTAGCTTCGAGAAGATCGACCGGCTCGGCAGCATACAGTGGCCGTGCAACGATGAGGCGCCGCTGGGCACGCCCATCATGCATGTCGATCATTTCGTGCGCGGCAAGGGCAAGTTCATCATCACCAAGTATGTGGCGACCGACGAAAAGGTCACCCGCAAGTTCCCGCTGATCCTGACCACCGGACGGATACTGTCGCAATACAACGTGGGCGCGCAAACACGGCGCACCGAGAACGTGCAGTGGCACGAGCAGGACCTGCTGGAGATCCATCCCCATGATGCGGAGGAACGCGGGATCAGGGATGGCGGCTGGGTGAACATCCAGAGCCGCGCGGGCGATACGGTATTGCGCGCCAAGGTGTCGGAACGGATGCAGCCCGGTGTCGTGTACACCACGTTCCATTTCCCCGAATCGGGCGCGAACGTGATCACCACGGAGAACTCCGACTGGGCGACCAACTGTCCGGAATACAAGGTGACCGCGGTGCAGGTGATGCCGGTAACGGAGCCTTCCGAATGGCAGAAGAAATACACCCGCTTCAGCAAAGTTCAGCACGAATTGCTGGGCAAGGCCCGGCAGGCATCCGGCGCGGCCAAGACCATTGCCTGACCCAATGAAACTCGCCGAGCCGGTATTCGAATGCGTCAGCAGCCAGGCCATTATGCGCTGGCGCGACGGTCACTGGATGCGGGAGGAGGACAACCTGGCAGTCGAGATCCCGGTTGCGCTGGAATTCAATGCGGTGTCGCATGCGGTGATGCTGGCGACACCCTGCGATCTGGAATATTTCGCGCTGGGATTCGCGCTGAGCGAAGGCATCGTGGCGAATCGCGCCGAGTTCCATCATGCGGAAGCGGAAGAGAGCGAACCGGGTATCACCCTGCATTGCGAAATATCCGGCCCGGCCTTCATGAAACTCCAGCAGCGCAGGCGCAATATGACCGGGCGCACCGGGTGCGGCCTGTGCGGGGTGGAAAGCCTGCAGCAGGTATTCAGACCGTTGCCTTCATTGTCTGCGGGAGCGCCGGTATCGGTGGCGGCGATGCGCGCCGCGCTGGCAAGCCTGGCGACCCTGCAACCGCTCAATCGCCTGACCGGAGGTATGCATGCGGCGGCCTGGAGCGCCTCCGACGGCAGCCTGCAGCATGTGTGCGAGGATGTCGGCCGGCACAATGCGCTGGATAAATTGATTGGTAAAATGGCCGAACGCGGGCCCGGATTTCACGACGGCTTCCTGCTGATCACCAGCCGGGCCAGTGTCGAGATGGTGCAGAAGGCCGCAACCGTCGGGATCGCGAGCCTGATCGCGATCTCTGCGCCGACCGCATTGGCCGTCAAGACTGCCCAGGTGGCGGGTTTGACACTGGTCGCTTTTGCGCGCGGCGAGGAGTTCGTGGCTTACGCGCACGCTGAAAGAATCAAATAATTGCCTTTCAGGGCGCCTCTGGAAATTTAGAGTTCGCCCAAATGCCCCACAAGGGGACGCCGATCCGCTACGAGCAACAGCAGCTCGTGCGGAGTCGTCAGCAAGGCGCGAAAAAAATTTCGCCGCGCCGCATGTGTTATATATGTAAGCAAGAAATTTTTTCCGCAACGCTGAAGTTGGGATGAAATCTGGATTTCTAGAGGTGGCATGAACATGAACATGAAGAATTTGATACACATGGCGAACCAGATCGGCTCCTTTTTTGAGGCAATGCCTGATCGCGAAGAAGCACTGCTGGGGATCAGCCGGCACCTGCATAATTTCTGGGAACCGCGCATGCGCAGCCAGTTGCTGGGTTATGTGGACGCCGAGAACGGCAAGGATCTCAATCCTATCGTGGTGTCGGCCATCCGTGCCCACCGCAGTTCCCTGATGTCGCGGCAATGAGGATGTCGCAGTAAAGGGCGTTTTCGTTTAAGGTTTACTCCGGCCAGAAAAGGGGGTCTGTCCGGATCGCAGTGGAAGTAAACCAATAAACCCCAACAACCATGGTGTTAACAATTGAGGGAGGAAGCATGAGTGGAATCTTGGATAAGGAACGTACGGTAGCCGGCGAGAAGTTCAATCGCTGGCTGGTCCCGCCCGCGGCGCTGGCGATTCACCTGTGTATCGGCATGGCTTACGGGTTCTCGGTATTCTGGCTGCCGATGACCAAGCTGGTGGGAAACGCTGCAGCCGAGTGCACACAGCAGTCGCTGATGGCCGAACTGTTCTCGACGCAATGCAACTGGACGGTGCCGGCAGTCAGCGTCACCTTTACGCTGTTCATTTTCATGCTGGGTGTGTCGGCGGCGTTGTGGGGCGGCTGGCTGGAGCATGCCGGTCCGCGCAAATCCGGCTTCATCGCCGCGATCTGCTGGGGCGGCGGCATGGCGCTGGGTGGTGTCGGCGTGATGATCCACCAGCTCTGGCTGGTGTGGCTGGGCTGCGGGATCCTCGGCGGTGTCGGACAGGGGCTGGGCTACATCACCCCGGTATCGACGCTGATCAAATGGTTCCCTGACCGCCGCGGCATGGCGACCGGCTTTGCGATCATGGGCTACGGCGGCGGGGCGATGATCGGCGCGCCGATCGCGGTATCCCTGATGAAAAATTTCGGGCATGGCGATGCCAGCGCCGGTGTGGCGGCGACGCTGATCGCGATGGGTTTGCTCTACTTCATCGTGATGTCCGCCGGTGCATTCGGCTTCCGCACCGCACCGGGAGGCTGGTTGCCCAAGGGCTGGACACCGAGCGATGCACAGACCAAGGCGATGATCACGGATAACCATGTGCATCTGGCCAAGGCCTGGAGGACACCGCAGTTCTGGCTGATCTGGGGCGTGCTGTGTCTGAACGTGAGCGCCGGCATCGGCGTCATCGGCATGGCCTCGCCGATGCTGCAGGACATCTTCGGGCCCTTGCTGGTCGGCGCGGCCAGCAGCGAGACGGTCACGCCGGAGCAGAAAGCGGCGATCGTCGCCGCGGCCGCCGGACTGGTGGGCCTGATCAGCCTGTTCAACAGCCTGGGTCGCCTGTTCTGGGCCTCGGTATCCGACTGGATCGGACGCAAGAACACCTATTACACGTTCTTCATCCTCGGCATCATCCTGTACTGCACGATGCCGACCTTGGGCCACATGGGCGCTGCCGGCCTGTTCGTGCTGGTGGTCTGCGTGATTCTGACGATGTATGGCGGCGGCTTTTCCACGATACCCGCCTATCTGGCCGATATCTTCGGCACCCAGATGGTGGGCGCCATCCATGGACGCCTGCTGACCGCCTGGTCCGCGGCAGGCATCATCGGCCCGGTGCTGATTGCCAACCTGCGCGAGGCCCAGCTGCATGCCGGGGTGCCCAAGAACCTGGTCTATGACCGCACCTTGTATATCCTTGCGGGCTTGCTGGTGGTGGGCTTCATCTGCAATCTGTTGATCAAGCCGGTCGACAAAAAGCACTTCATGACACCGGAAGAACTGGCTGAGGAGCAGGCGCTGACGCAGAAGGTGACCCACAAATCGGCCACGGCAGAGACCGCCGCCCGCGGCAGTATCGGGTTCGGCGGGGCGCTTGCCTGGCTCGCTGTCGGGATACCGTTCCTGATCGGTGTATGGTTCGCGCTGGAAAAGGCCAGCGTATTGTTTTTCCATTAAGCAATCAGTTTCAAATGCTGGAAACTGCCCGGTTTGTTTTTTTGCCGGGCGGTTTTTTTCGCGTTGCAGATGTAACATGACCAGCGCGGCTGTGATCAAGCTGAATGTCATGCGAAAATAGCAAATGAATGTGAAGTGTACGTCTGGCTGCTGTACGCTGACAGCAGTATTCACCGCACAATCCGATATGAACCGTATAACTGACAAATCGATAATCAACCCCAGTGGCGATCACGGTGGCGATCACGGTGGCGATGCGCCGCAAATAACCGGAAGGAGCGCGAGGATCATTCCGCTCATGGATGAACGAAACGGCAAGCAGACGCTGCGCATCCCGCCGCTGGCAAGCGCTTCGGCAGGTCCGCTGGCGGATAGTCGCCGCCGCGGCCTGCGCGATCTGCGCATCTCGGTCACCGACCGTTGCAATTTCCGCTGCAGCTACTGCATGCCCAGTGAAGTGTTCGATGACGATTACCGGTTCCTGCCGCACGGCGATGTGCTGACCTTCGAGGAGATCGTGCGCCTAGCCAGGATCTTCCGCGGACACGGCATCGAAAAGATCCGCCTGACCGGCGGCGAACCGCTGCTGCGCAAGGAAATCGAGTTGCTGGTGGAAATGCTCGCCAGGGAATTGCCCGGCGTCGTGCTCACCCTGACCACCAATGGTTCGGCATTGAAAGCAAAAGCCAGAGCACTGAAGGCGGCCGGTCTGACGCGCATCAGCGTGAGCCTCGATTCGCTGGATGATGCCACTTTTCGCGCGATGAACAACGCGGACTACCCGGTCAGCAAAGTGCTCGAGGCGATCGACGAGGCGGTGGCCGCTGGCTTTGCGCCGGTCAAGATCAACATGGTCGTCAAACGCGGCGTCAACGACGGGCATATCGTCGATATGGCCCGCCATTTCAGGGGCTCGGGAAATATCGTGCGTTTTATCGAATTCATGGATGTCGGCACCAGCAACGGCTGGAAAATGGACGATGTCATTCCCAGTGCGGAAGTGGTCAGGCGCATACATGAGGTGTTTCCCTGCGAACCCGTCAAGCCCAACTATACCGGGGAGGTCGCCAAACGCTGGCGCTACAGGGACGGATCCGGAGAATTCGGCGTGATCTCCAGCGTGACCGAGGCCTTCTGCGGCACCTGCAGCCGCGCCCGGCTTTCTACCGATGGCGCTGTCTATACTTGCCTGTTTGCGCAACAGGGCTATGATCTCAAATCGATGTTGCGGGGCGGAAAGAGCGATGCGGAGATTCACGATGCCATCGCCGCGATCTGGCAGCACCGCGAAGACCGCTATTCCGAGATCCGGACTGCAGAAACAGCGAAGCAGCAGAAGGTGGAGATGAGCTTTATCGGTGGCTAAGAAACACCGGCCTGAAGCATACGCATACCGGCCCGGTACCCAAAAATCAGCTCAGATGCCGCACACGGCTGCAGTAGCCGGTTGCAGGGCGGCAACCTTTGCAATCCCGACACGCATACTTTCGGGAATTTGAACTCCGTTCTTGCAGGCCGTCATTTCAGCCAGGATCGAAATGGCGATCTCCACGGGTGTCTTGCTGCCGATGTAAATGCCGATCGGAGCGTGCAATTTCGCCAATTCCGCTTCGCTCACATCGAACTCCTTCAAGCGTTCGCGGCGCCTGCTATTGTTGACGCGCGAACCGATTGCCCCGACATAGAAAGCGTCGGATTTCAAGGCCTCCATCAGCGCCAAATCATCCAGCTTGGGATCATGGGTGAGCGCCACCACCGCACTCCGTCCGTCGAGTTTCATTTCGATGACCAGGTCATCCGGCATTGCATGCACGACTTCGATCCCCGCCACTTTCCATCCATTACGATATTCTTCACGCGGGTCGCAAACGGTGACCTGGTAGTCCATGCCGACTGCGATTTGTGCCAGAAAGCTCGACAATTGCCCGGCACCGATGATCAGCAGGCGCCAGCGCGGTCCGTGGATAGTGGTCAATTGAGTATCAGCCAATTGCATGGCCATGCCGGCACCGGCCGGAGCCAGATTGACTGTACCCGTCAGCAGATCAAGCTGGCGTGCCACCACCTCATGATGCGACAAACGCTCCAGCAATTCGCCGATGCGGCTCCTCTCTGATAGCGGTTCGATCGCCAGTTGGATCGTGCCGCCGCAGGGCAGGCCGAAACGATGAGCCTCATCCGCCGTGATGCCGTATGTGACCTTCTCCGGAAGGGTATGGGTGATGCCTTCATTACGCACGCGGTAAATCAAATCGTCCTCGATGCAACCGCCCGATACCGAGCCGACCACCCGCCCGTCATCGCACACGCCAAGCATTGCGCCTTCCGGCCTGGGACTGGACCCCCAAGTCTTGATGACCGTTACCAGTTCGCAGTTGCGGCCATCGCGTATCCACTGGGCACAGGTTTTCAGGACTTCGAGATCAATGCTATCCATGATGCACCTCCTATGTAATTGCTTCGCCTGATGGTACTCATATTACCGTCATCACCAATCCACTCCGGCAAGATACAGCAACGGCAGGATATGTCCGAAAATCATGCTGGCCACGTATGCTCCGGTGAGCGCATAGCCGGTAATTGTGGGCCGCCATTTGGCGGCAAAAAAACTCGGTAACAACATCGCGCCATAGTGGGCCATGAATCCCAGGCTGAACCCGGCCAAGCCGATTCCGCACAAAGCATCCAGGGTTGGCGCGACGGCGATCGGCGCGGCGATCATGATCCCGCAGACTGCCTGAATCATCGAGTCAGCGGGGCGCGGTTGGCCGGCATGATCCGGCAGATCCGCAGACTGATCTCGGTCATGGCGGATACGCATGTTCGTCAGCTGCATGGCAGATACCGCAATGGCCAGGCAGCAAGCTAAAGCAATGTCTAATTGCAGCAGATGCTGATCGGCAAACAGATTGCCGCTGGTTGCGACCACACCGATAGCCACGCCGGAGAACGTGGCGCCGATCATTGCAATTTTCCGCCGGCCACCGTTAAAAAACAGTCTGGCATGCCGCATGATGGAAGACAGACATGCCCCGAACAGACCCGCCGCAATACATAACAAAATTATGCTCTGGTTCAGAATGCCGAGCGCAATAACGACACCGGTCAGCGCCACCCATCCCAATTCAGGGAGCCATGACGGGAACGATCTGCACAGGTACGCTTCGACCGTTGATCCTGATGAAGCAACAGCAGCAAAGAAATAACTGCCGATCGGAAGAGCGACCCAGAAAAGATCCATCCGGTAAGAAACTTCCCAACCGATCAGGCGCCAGAAAAGAATTTGTGCGATCCATGCGGATGCGACCGCCACAATTGCCAGGGACAAACCAAGGCCTGGATGGGCAAATATGAGCTGCCTGTATGAAGGCCTTGCACCGTTCCAGAAATGTTGGTTGCAGGTTTTCGGTATCGACATATGATCAGCCTGCCGCGTAGTCGAAGAGCTTGTCGCCTTGCGAGCCGTGGATCTGCGCATTAAAGGACACAATGATGCGATCGCTGGCGCCATCATATGGCATGGCCTTGTGATTCAGGTAGGAGGGAAACAACACCAGCATGCCCGCCTCGGGACAGACATCGAAGTGGGGATGTTGCAGATATGCATTTCCCATGTCCATATATGCGCCGCCCAGCCAGTTCTGATAGGGGCCATAGAAACGCGTGATACCATTCAGAGCGCCCAGCGTCTGATGGCGCTGACGCTGTTCGGGCGGGTCAAGCTGAACATAGTAAACGCCAGACCATGAACAATTTCCGTGGGAATGGATGTCATGGAAGGCGCCGCGATTCTGAATCTGGAACCAGCTGCCGGCAAATTCCAGCTTCAGGGACAGTTGGTCAGGCCAGACATGGGCATTGGCTGTCTTGACGGTTCGTTGCAGTGCTTCGGCTATGAAAGAAACAAGTTGGTGGAATTCCGGCAGTTCAACACGCTGGATCAAATCATCGCTGCTGGAATAAAACTCCTTCGATGTGTCGCCTTTGCTGTCTGATACGCGCATCGCGCTAAACACCCGGGCGAGGAGCCCGTTGATGCGGGGTGCATCGGGATGCCGGCTGACGCTGAGCAGGGTGGGCCACAGCGACTGGTATCCATTGCCGGCTAATGTATCGGGAGGCAATTTCCGTTCCATTCCTGACGGTCACAAGGTCACCGGTTGCAATGGCTGCGGCAGTTTCATCACCAACCCCAAACGCCGTTGCAGTTTCTCGATGTCTTCCGGTGTATCCAAGTCGACCACGTAATGGTCATTGTCAGTATCGAACGGCGACACCATCTCCGGATTCTTGTCGATGTAATTGCGGCATCCCAGATTTTTCTGGCTCGCCAGGATTTCGTTCCTGACGTTCCAGTCGAAAATGACCGGGTTGCCCCGTTGTCCTTGTACGCGCGGTATCACGATGCTGCCGGAAGAGCGCTTTTTGAACGCGCCGATCAGGGCATTCAAGTCCTGGGTATTCAACAGCGGCTGGTCTGCCAGGCAGACAAGGACCGCATCGAACGGGCCCGCCAGACTTTCCAATCCCAGCTGCACCGAGCTCATCTGGCCGGATGCATAATTGGGATTGCGCGCAATGGTCACCGGAAAGTCATGCACCATGGGTTCGAGCAGATCGGCCTGATGGCCGAGTACAACCACGACCTCATCCACGCCTGCCCCGCTCAGTGTGAAGAGCGCGCGCTTGATCAACGGTACGCCCTGTATTTCGATCGCGGCCTTGGCGATTCCGTTCATGCGCCGACCTTCGCCTGCAGCCAGCAAAACGGCGCCTATCCTGACTCTGGAGTAAAGGCCTCCGCCGCCTTTCAATTGACATCCCATGGCTATACTCCCTTGCTGGTTGTGACTGGTTCCTGTCCAGTGCTTTCAATGTCGCTGCTTCTGATGCGCGACACCAGAGAGGCCAGGATGGACAAGGCGATCTCCTCTGCGGATTTGGCATGGATGGGTATGCCGGCAGGGGCCTCGATGGCTGCTACCGCCGCCGCATCCGCGCCTGCTTCCAGCAGCAAAGCCTTCAACGCATCGCCTTTGCGCCGGCTCGCGACGAACGCAACATGGTTGGCCTGCAGGCCCAGCGCAAGTGTCAAGTTTGGCTTGTCCTTGATGCCCTGGGTGGCAACCACCACATAGGTTCCGGGCTTGATCTCGCTGTTGCGTTCGGGAGGCAGAGTGCGCACGCCGGCCGTTTCCTGCCCGCTATCGATCAACCAGGTGACGCGGAATCCGGCATGCGGCGCGATGCGTGTCAGCGCGACCGCAACCGGGGATTCACCCAGTATCACGATCTCCGGCTTGACCATCACCGGCTCGATGAACAGCTCTATCATGCCGCCGCTTTGGCAGGGCATGCCGAACTCGATTACGTCTTCCACCACTTTTTCCCCGCGCGGGTCGGGTGTGATGCGGATGTGGCGCGGCTTGCCGTCTTCCAGGCATTTCTTGCCGGTGCTGATCACGACCGGCTGTGCGCAGCCGCCGCCTATCCAGCCGTGGAGCTTGCCATCTGCAGTGACCAGCGCCTTGTCGCCGATGTTGGCCGAGGTCGGGTGGTGGATCCTGGTCACGGTGGCCAGCGCATATGACTGTTCCAGCGATTCCAGTTCGCGGCTGCGTTCGATGATGTCGTTAAAATTGTTCATGATGATTCTCCGGTATTGCCATCATTAGACCAGGCCATTAGTAAACAAGATCGGGCAACTTCTGCAAGCTTTCCAGATTATGCGCCGGGATGAAGCGATTCACGTAGAGACTGGCCAATTCCAGCGAGGCTGAAAAGTGAGTCCGCTTCGAAGGGTGCAGCCAGAAGACCTTCGCGCCTTTGGCAGAGATCGATTGCAGCACGCGGGCCAGTTCCTCGGGCGGGTCGGTGTCGTAGCCGTCACTCAACACCAGCACGACGGACTTTGTGGCAAGGGAATTTTTCGCATAGAGGGTGACGAAATCGTGCAGGCTGGTCGCGATCCGGGTGCCGCCGCCAAAACCGAATGTCACGGCATTGATCTTTTCCTGCACCCGCCCCGATCTTTTTTTCAGCAGGTCGGTGATCTCGGCCAGGCGGGTATGGAACACAAAGGCGCGCGCCCTGGTCACTTCGCAAAATGCGCGGGAAACGCGCAAGAACAGCTGCGCGTACATTTCCATGGAACGGCTGACATCGACCAGTATGAACAGGTTGGGCGTGCTCCTGCGCGGGCGCTGCCACACCGGGGCGATCGGTTCGCCGCCGAAGCGCACGCTTTTCCTGAGCGTGCTGCGCAGGTTGACGGTATGGGCATAGTTGCTCACCTGCTTGCGGCGCAACAGGCGTTTGCGCACCTTGGCGGCCACTTCCTCGGCCAGCCGGTTCAACTGCTGCAGATCGGATTGCAGCCATTCGCCGAAATCCTTTTTGGCCAGGGGATCGACGGCGCTGGCGCCGCCTGCCGCATGATCATTCTGCTGGCCGGGTTCGTTTGCCGAAGCCGACGCATCGGAAAACCCAAGCAGCGGATTCCCGGCAGGCTTGGCGTTGCCGCTGTTCATTTGTTCGTGCATCGCCTCGACCATTTCGGTCAGGCTGCGCGAACGGCGCGTGGTGCCGCTGATGCGGCTGCTGCCGCGCACCCGCTCCGGCAGCCAGTACAATTTGAATAATTCGGGATAGCGCCGCCAGTGATCCTTGTTGCTGCACACAATGGCGCGCCAGCAGGGCTGGATCTGGCGGTATTGGGTCACTGGCAATTGCAGCATCGTGTTGAGCATGGCCTGCTGTTCGGTGATGCCCACCGCAAAGCCGTGGTCGCGCAGATATGCGGTGAAGCCTGCGATACCCTGGATCAGAGAAGGGTGCATATCCACTATACGTACGACATGCCGGCCGCCACGCCAGCGGTGACTCCCGCCCTTTCTCCACCCAGCAGTTTGGTCACGCTATCGGCGCTCATTTGCCACTGGTCGCTCTTGGTCTTGAGCAGGCAGGACATCGTCATCAGGATCAGGTTGGGGTCATCGGGCAAGTCTGACAGTTTGAGTTGGTGCAGGGCGCGTATCCAGTCCAGCGTCTCGGCGATGCCGGGGATTTTCTGCAGGTCTTCCTTGCGCAAGGTATGCACGAAGGCGACCGCGGATTCGATCAGCTGGGTGGTGGCCTCGGGCAGCGCATTTTTGACGATCTCGATCTCGCGCCCGATAGCGGGATAGTCCACGAAATGATACAGGCAGCGTCGCCGCAACGCGTCGGACAGTTCGCGCGTGCCGTTCGAGGTCAATATCACTTGCGGGATTGAAGTCGCCCGAACCGTTCCCAGCTCGGGGATGGAGATCTGGAAGTCGGCCAGCACCTCGAGCAGATAGGCCTCGAACGCCTCGTCCGCGCGGTCGATCTCGTCTATCAGCAGCACCGAGGGTTGGGTGCTGCTGATGGCCTGCAACAACGGCCTTTGCAGCAGGAAACTGCGGTCGAACAGGTCGAATTCCTTGCTGCCGCGGGCGGGATCGTGCTCGTGCAGGCGTATCTCCAGCAGCTGCCTGCTGTAGTTCCACTCGTACACCGCTTGTTGCAGATCGAGGCCTTCATAACACTGCAAGCGGATCAACTGGCGCCCGTGCATCTTCGCCAGGGCCGCAGCGATCGAGGTTTTGCCTACGCCGGCATCACCTTCCAGCAGCAGCGGGCGGCCCAGTACCATGGAAAGCCATAGCGTGGTCGACAGGCTTTCGTCTGGAATGTAACCGGCCTTTTTGAGGCCTTCACTGATTGCGCTGATATCCATATGGTCCTTGCCCATGGGGGCTGCTGAATGTTATTTTTTTGACCCGAACAGCCCTGAAAAAAAACCCTTGATCATGCTCCACAGGATAGCGAAAGCATTGAGCTCGGTATGCGCCTTGGCTTTGCCGGTACCTGTGGCGCCCGCTCCCTGGACTGCGCCCGGATTCGATTGCGCGTAAAACTCGCCAGCCTTGATCGAAAAGTTATCGGCGAACTGCCCGAGTATCGTGTCCGATACCGAGGTCATCATGCGCCCGCCAAACTGGGCGAATTTGCCGTTGACGATGACATCAGTGTTGCCGTGCAGAATGCACTGGCCCGGGGTTTCGCCGGGTAGGATGGATGCGGTCAGATCCATCGAGGCGGACGACCCGGACTTGTCCGCGCCCTTGCCCATCAGGCGTATGTTCTTGCCTGCATCGTCAAAGGCCAGCACTTCGATATTGCCGCCGAACGCAGCTGCAGCGGGTCCGATCTTGACCTTCACCTGTCCCTTGTAGTGGCTGTCATCCAGTTGCTCGGTGATCTCGGCGCCCGGCATGCAGGCCGCCAGCAGCTTGACGTCGCGCAGCACTTGCCACGCGGCATCGGTGCCGGCGGCAACCGGGTATTGTTTTTCAAGTTTTACTTGCATGATTTCAGAAGTTCGATCCTAAATGTTGCGGGTGAGTGGTGATAAGGAATGGCGTGAACCCTTCACGCCATTCGCAGGTTTAACAAAACATCAGACTCCGCTTTTTTGCAATTGTTTCCATACGCGGTAGGAGCTGTGCGGCATGTCCATATGGGTGACGCCCAGGTGGGCAAAGGCATCCACCATGGCGTTGGTGAAGCAGGGTATCGATCCGACGTGCGGCGACTCGGCCACACCCTTGGCACCGATCGGGTGGTGCGGCGAGGGTGTCACGGTATGGTCGGTCTCCCACTTCGGCGTTTCCACGAAGGTGGGCAGGAAGTAATCCATCAGCGTGTTGCCCATCAGGTTGCCCTGTGCGTCGAACGGCATCTGCTGCCCCATCGCCACAGCATAACCTTCTGTCAGGCCGCCGTGTATCTGGCCTTCGATGATCATCGGGTTGATGCGCGTGCCGCAATCATCCAGCGCATAAAAGCGGCGCACCTTGGTCTCGCCCGTCCCCTTGTCTATGTCGAGCACGGCGAGGTAGATGCCGAACGGGAAGGTGAAGTTGGGCGGGTCGTAGTAATGCACCGCCTCCAGTCCAGGTTCCAGCCCCGGGGGTGCCTGGTGGTAGGCGGCCCAGCAGATGTCCTTCATCGACTTGAACTTGGCGTCGTTGCCCTTGACCTTGAAACGGTCCACCTCCCATTCCAGGTCGTTCTCGCTCACTTCCAGCAGGTGAGCGGCGATCTTCTTGGCCTTGGCGTGGATCTTCCTCGATGCCATCGCAATCGCCGCGCCGGCTACCGGTGTCGAGCGCGAACCGTAGGTACCCAGGCCGTATGGCGCGGTGCTGGTGTCGCCTTCTTCCACCTGTATCACCTCGGAGGGTATGCCAAGCTCGGTGGCGATGATCTGCGCATAGGTGGTCGCGTGCGCCTGCCCGGTCGAAATCGTGCCCATGCGCGCGATGGCGCTGCCGGTCGGGTGCACGCGGATCTCGCAGGAGTCGAACATGCCGACGCCCAGGATATCGCACATCTTGGATGGGCCGGCGCCGACCACTTCGGTGAAGGTGCACAGGCCGATGCCCATCAGCGTCGGGCTGTTCGGGTCGGCGCGTTTGGCCGCCTGCTCGGCACGCAGCGCCTTGTAGTCGACAGCCTTGAGCACCTTGTCCATGGCGGCCTGGTAATCGCCGGAGTCATATTCGAAACCGAAGGCCGAGGTGTAGGGGAACTGCTCCTTGCGGATGAAGTTCTTGGCGCGTATCTCGGCCTTGTCCATGCCGAGCTTTTGCGCCATCACGTCCACCAGACGTTCGATCAGGTATACCGCCTCGGTGACGCGGAACGAGCAGCGGTAGGCCACACCGCCCGGAGCCTTGTTTGTGTAAACGCCCTTTACGCTCGCGTAAGCGGCAGGGATGTCGTACGAACCCGAGCATATATGGAACATCCCGGCGGGGAACTTGGTCGGGTCGGCACAGGCATCGAACGCGCCGTGGTCGGCGATCACGTTGACGCGCAGGCCGGTGATCTTGCCGTCGCGCGTGGCGGCGAGTTCGCCGTCCATATGGTAGTCACGCGCAAAGGCCGTGCTCGAAATGTTCTCGATGCGGTCTTCGACCCATTTTACCGGGCGCCCCAGCACGATGGAGGCGACGATGGCGCACACGTAGCCGGGATAGATGCCGACCTTGTTTCCGAAGCCGCCGCCGATATCGGGCGACACGATGCGCACCTTGGATTCGGGTATGCCCGACAGCAACGACACCACGGTGCGCACCACGTGCGGCGCCTGCGAGGTCATAAAGGTCGTCAGTTCGCCGCGTATCGGATCGAACGAGGCCACACAACCGCAGGTTTCGAGCGGGCAGGGATGCACGCGGGGGTACAGCAGGTGTTGCGATACCGTTACCTCGGCCTTGGCAAAGGCCGCGTCCGCGGCGGCCTTGTCGCCCGCATCCCAGGTGAAGATGTGGTTGTGGTGGTCGCGCTTGCCGTGTGCTCCCTCGGTCTTGCCGGCGAGGTCTTCGCGCAATACCGGCGCGCCGGGCTTGAGCGCTTCGTAGGGATCGATGACGACCGGCAGCTCCTCATATTCGATGTCGACCGCCTCGACCGCATCGGCGGCGATGTAGCGGTCATCGGCGATGACGATCGCGACCTCCTGCATCTGGAAGTGCACCTTTTCGTCGGCCAGCACCGCCGCGACATCGCCCGCCAGGGTGGGCATCCAATGCAGCTTCAGCGGCTTGAGGTCGTCGGCGGTCAGTACCGCATGGACGCCGGGAATGGCGAGCGCGGCTTCCTTGTTGATTTTCTTGATGCGGGCATGCGCCAGCGGCGAGCGCACGATGTCCATGTGCAGCATGCCGGGCATCTTGATGTCATCGACATAGTTGCCCTTGCCCTGGATGAAGCGGGCATCTTCCTTGCGCAGACGCGAATCGCCCATACCCTGGAGGGCGGCCTGACGTTCTTTCAGAGGTGCGTTCATATTCTAAAGCTCCTTCTCTTAGTAGCCTGGAATCGATAATCAAGCAGCAACGGCCTGCTTGGCTTGTGTTTGCAATTTCCTGGCGGCCGATTGCACTGCCTTGATGATGTTTTGATACCCGGTGCAGCGGCACAGATTTCCGGCCATGCCCGCACGGATTTGATCCTCGGTAGGGTCGGGCGTTTCCTGCAGGAAACGGTAGGCGCGCAACAGCATGCCCGGTGTGCAAAACCCGCATTGCAAACCGTGCTCCTCGTAAAATGCTTGCTGAACCGCGTGCAAGACACCCTTGCTTGCCAGACCTTCCACGGTAAGCACCTCGGATCCGTCGCACTGCACCGCGAGGTGAGTGCATGCCTTCACGGATTTGCCGTCCAGGTCCACGGTGCAGGCGCCGCAGTGGCTGGTTTCGCAGCCGATGTGCGCGCCGGTCAGGTTCATCTCTTCACGCAGGAAGTGGATCAACAGCGTACGGGGTTCCACGGCGCGTTCGACTTCTTTTCCGTTGACGGTTACGGTGATAAGTTGTTTGGACATCTGAATATCTCCTCGTGATTTATTTGCAGCGGGATGCTGCGAGACGGATCGCGCGCTTGGTCATTTCACCGGCCATTGCGGTCTTGTATGCGATGTCCCCGCGCAAATCCTCCGCCGGGTCGCAGATCGCCATAGCCGCATCTGCTGCAGCCTTGATCGTGGCATCGCTCAAGGGTTTGCCTACAATCGCTGCTGCCGCTGCCTGGGCATCCAGTGCGGTCTGGGCCACGTTGGTCAGTGCGATGCGGGCCGCAGTCACGGTTCCGCCCGACATTTCCAGCACCACTGCGGCGGCGGCGGTCGCCCAGTCGCCGGTCTTGCGCTTTAGCTTGCAATAGGCGGAGCCGGTCTTGGCGGAAAACGGCTTGACGTGTATTTCGGTAAGGATTTCATCGGCGTGCATTTCCGTCAGGTAGGTGCCGTGGAAGAATTTCGCGGCGGCGATGCTGCGCTGGCCTTTGGGGCCGGACAGGATCAGGGTCGCGTTGAGCGCGACCACGATGGCCGGGTGGTCGTTGCCGGGATCGCCATGCGCGATGTCACCGCCCAGGGTGCCGCGGTTGCGCACTTGCGGGTCGGCGATCTGGCGCGCAGCCTCGGCCAGCAGCGGTACTTTTTGCTGCAACAGCGCCGAGTCGATCAACTCGCTCTCGGTGGTCATCGCGCCGATCTTGATCAGTCCGCCCTCTTCGCGGATGCCTTTCAATTCGGGTATGCGATTGATATCGATCAGGTGACCGGGTTGCGCAAAACGCAATTTCATCATCGGCAACAGGCTGTGCCCGCCAGCGATGATCTTGGCGACGTCGCCATGTTGCGCCAGAAGCTTCAATGCCTCAGGCAATGTACGCGGAGCGGAATAGCCAAATGACGGTGGAATCATCGTTATATCTCCCTGTTTGTAATTATTTGAAACGGACTGGAAATACCAGCCTATTCCTATTGGTCTTTCATCGTCAAGCAGATTGCGTGAATGACGGCTGTGAGTGCGTCAACGGTGGTGGCATGAATTGATTTATAAGACTTTTCTTATAAAGATCAGAGAATGCCGGCAGGGAATCCATTCAGCACCGCAGTAGCTTTATATGCTAGAGTTTTCCGGAAAATATGGTGTCCAGAGGATAAAAAATGCCGGATTTGCTGCATCAACAGCTTCAGCAGTTCAACCTGGGGATGGTGTGGCTGGATGCCGAGAACAGGGTATCGGCATTCAACGATGTCGCCTGGCAAATTCTTGCCGTCGCGGGAGAACAAACTCTGGGTGTGTCGCGGGATGCGTTGCACGGTATCGACATCGTCAAGCTGCATCCGGAGAAGACGCAGGACAAGTTGAGAGAATTATTGCGGCAGGCCGATTCGAACGGTTGTCCGGTCCGGTCGCCGCCACCCGTCACCATGATGATCAACATTCCGGATCGCGTGCTGTTGATCAAGGTTTCCAAAATGTTCGGTACGGCAGGCATTCAGGGTACCTGCATGGTGTTCTATGATCTGACCGATGTGACGACCTCGCCTCAACCGCCCCACATGCCCGGCGATCAGAGCGCAGAACTGCGCCAGCTCAAAAAGATCCCGATATACCGTTCCAATCGGCTGATACTGATCGATCTGGAAGATATCGTCTGGCTGGAAGCAAACAATCATTACACCTGGATTGCCACTGCCGAAGGCCGCTATTTGAGCAACTTGTCCCTCGCGGATCTGGAAACCCGTATGGAACCCGCGGTTTTCTTCCGTTGCCACCGCAGCCACATCGTGAATCTGAAATTCGTGAAGGAAATTGACCGGGTCGGCGATAGCCATCAACTGTTATTGGAGAAGATCGAAAGCGCGAAGGTGCCGGTCAGCCGGAAACGTATCACCGAACTGAAAAGTTTGCTGGGCCTGCCATGACGACATGGTGCGGATTAAGCGCAACTTGCCCGCAATCCGGCCGGTTGTGCAGTGTATCTCTGGGCAACCGGGGATAATAAACAGAGATTGCAACGTGCGGACGATGGACAATATTTTGCGGGAGGCGAATGATGGATTTTGACAAGGAACTCGATGCGCGCGGATTGGCCTGTCCTTTGCCCATCCTGCGGACAAAAAAAACACTTGACAGCATGGCATCCGGTCAGGTGTTAAAGATGATTTCTACCGATCATGGCGCGATAAAGGACATGCATGAATTTTCAAGACAAACAGGCCATCCTTTGCTATCCGCGGCCGAGCAGGACAGCGCATGCATATTCTACATACGGAAGAAATGAACCCGTTTGAATAAAACCCGATTCGCGTTCGATGGGAAATCGTTCTGCAGGAATGGGCGCCGCTGCTGGCGACATGTGCTTGTTTCATGCGCTGTCCAGGTGCTGTACGCCTTACAACAAGCATCCAATCGGGTATTGGGGGTGCGCAGCTCCATAGTGGGCTTCTTCAGCTTTTCGTATTAACCTATACTCGCGTATCGTTGGCTGTGCCCCAGGCGTATGACATGAGCGAGACTTGGCAGTGAAAAGGTAAAGCTGGAAATGAGAATGGAACATTTATCGGTTGAAAACGCGCGGAATTGCGTCCTGGAGTCCGTGGGCAGGCTTGATGCGGAGCCGGTCAGGCTGGAGCAATCCGTCGGCAGGGTGCTGGCCGAGGATGTGCGTGCCAACCGCGATCTGCCGCCTTATGATGTTTCCGCGATGGATGGCTACGCGTTGCGCAGCGCGGACCTGGCGAAGCTTCCGGCGACACTGGCCATTATCGAGGATATCAAGGCGGGCGATTTGCCCACCAAGATACTGAGCCCCGGCCAGTGTGCGCGCATCATGACCGGCGCACCTGTGCCGCAGGGAGCGGATGCGGTAATACGCGTTGAAGAAACCCTGGCCTTGCCGGATAACCGTGTGCAGATCAATGCCGCGGTAAAACCCGGTAATGACATCCGTGTGCAGGGTGAAGGCATGCGCAACGGCGAGGTGGTGCTGACGGCGGGCACCGAGATCACCCCGGGCGTGGTCGGCGTGCTGGCGACGGTGAAGAGCGCGCATGTTCAGGTGCACCGCCGCCCGCGCGTGGCGATCCTGTCAACCGGCAACGAACTGGAAGACATGGACGATCCGGTCGATCCGAACAAGATCCCCAACTCCAACAGCTATGCGCTGATGGCGCAGGTCCAGGCGCTGGGCATCGAGCCCGACCTGCTCGGCATTGCGCGCGATGACCCGGCCGAACTGGAGGAATACCTGCAGCGCGGCCTGAGGTTCGATGTGCTGCTGGTTTCCGGCGGCACGTCAGTCGGGGTGCATGATTACGTTCGTCCGACCATCGAGTCCTTGGGTGTGCAGATGAAATTCTGGCGCGTCGCGATGAAACCGGGGCATCCGCTTGCGTTCGGCACGACGGCAAGCTCCGTGTTTTTTGGATTGCCCGGGAACCCCGTTTCCAGCATGGTCTGCTTCGAGGAATTTGTCGCACCGGCATTGCGCCGCATGATGGGACATGCGCGCTTGTATCGCCGAACGGTAACGGCGCGGCTGACCCATGGCATCAAGCACCAGCCCGGGCGCACCGAATTTGTCCGTGTGATGCTGGCCAAGGGCGACGGCGGGTACGCCGCAACCTCCACCGGCGCGCAGGGCAGCGGTATGCTGTTGTCGATGGCGAGGGCGGACGGCTTGATGGTGGTGCCCGCCGAAAGCGCCGGGATTGCTTCAGGCAGTATCGTGACCGTGCAATTGCTGGAGGGCGCGGTATTCCAGGACGATGCGGGTTTCGGGGAATAAATATGGGTGTGGCACGAATTGGAATACTGACCGTCTCCGACCGCGCCAGCCGTGGCGAATATGAAGACAAGGGCGGGCCCGCGATACACGCGTGGTTTACCCGGGTACTCGTGACACCATGGCAGGCCGTGGCCAGGGTGATACCCGATGAACAAGTGGAAATCGAGGCGGTGCTGCGGGAATTGAGCGATGTGGAAGGTTGCAGCCTGATCGTCACCACCGGCGGCACCGGCCCGGCGTTGCGCGATGTCACGCCGGAAGCGACCGCAGCGGTGTGCAGCAAGATGATGCCGGGTTTCGGCGAGCTGATGCGCAGCGCATCGCTGAAGTTCGTGCCAACTGCGATATTGTCAAGGCAGACCGCCGGGATACGCGGCAACAGCCTGATCGTCAATCTGCCCGGCAAGCCGTCGGCGATCGACGATTGCCTGAATGCGGTGTTCCCTGCGATCCCGTATTGCATCGACCTGATAGCGGGCGTCTACCTGGAATCGGACCCGGCGCAATGCAGGGTGTTCCGGCCCGCGCACGCAAAACCCGCATAGGTCGCAGCCGGGCTGCACGGCGGGATGATTCAAGCCCGGTGTCCGAAATCAATGCGGTGATTCTCCTCGCCCGAAAATGCCGGCTTTGCGCCGGTCATGATGGTTGCCGCTAGCGAACATGAATGTTCCCGTGCAGATGAGGGTGTTGCGCCGATTGCATAATATAATGGGTGTATCCGCCCGCCGGCTGCGTTTTTATTATGGAGTCAATTTGAAATGAGTCGCCTGTTGATGATGTTGGCCATCGCGGCCGCTGTTTATTGGCTGCTCAGGCCCAACCGCGGGAAGACGACCCGGCAGGACGGTCCGGCCGTAGAGGATATGGTGCGTTGCGTGCAATGCGGTGTGCATATACCCAGAAGCGAAGCCATCCTTGCCGGCGGGAATTTTTTCTGCAGTGCGGCACATCGTGATGCTTACCGCAAATGAGCAATATGCAAAACATGACTGATGCCCGGGCGGGCATGGCGAGAGATGACTGATCATCCGGCTGCCGATTCATACACCGCCGATTTCTGGCGTTCCCTTCGTTATTTCAATCTGTACCGGCTGACGCTGGCCGGCATTTTTGTATTCCTGAGCGCGGTTTTAGGATCCGCGCTGTTGCTGGGCCCGCAACACTGGAAGACATTCTTCGTTGCAAGCCTGCTGTATGCGGCGGCAACGGCGGTTTCCCTGGTGCTGCTCAGGTTGCATTGGCCACGCTTTACCTTGCAACTGGCAGGCCAGGTGATTGCCGACATAATCGGCTTGACAGTGCTTTCCTATGCCAGCGGCGGGATACAGAGCAGTATCG
The DNA here is from genome assembly GCA_049684555.1 of Gallionella sp. Lineage (GTDB taxonomy): Bacteria > Pseudomonadota > Gammaproteobacteria > Burkholderiales > Gallionellaceae > Gallionella. The sequence continues at coordinate 61,882 of JBAVGB010000022.1, forward strand.
GCCTGTTGCTGCTGGTTTCGCTGGCCGCCGCCGGACTGATCAGCCGCGGCAGGATCACGCTGTTCTTTGCCGCATTGGCCAGCATTGCAACGTTGCTGGAACACGCCTATGCCGTGCTTTACGACGAAGCGGAAGTGGCGCAGTTTGTACAGGTCGGATTGCTGTGCATGGCCTATTTTGCGGTGGCATGGCTGGCGCACACGCTGGCGAAATACGCTGTGGACAGCCAGCAGCTCGCGCAACGGCGCGGCCGCGATCTGGTCAGCTTGTCGGAAGCGAACCGACTGGTGATGCGCGACATGCAGGATGGTGTGCTGGTCGTTGACGGAGACGGCGTGATCATGCAAATGAATTCCCGCGCCGAACAATTGCTGCGCAAAGTCATCGGTCCGGACAGCGCCATGTCGGAATCCTTTCCGATCCTGTTCGGGCAGTATGCTTTGTGGAAACAGACCGGAAGCGCGAGCCGGGATACCTTGCAGCTGGATGTGGGTTTGCAGGCGAGGGTGCGCTTTGTGCCGATCGAACGCAACGCGGAAAACGGCGCGGTGATCTTCCTGGAAGACATGCGGCGCGTGCGTGCCGAAGCGCAGCAAATCAAACTGGCGGCACTCGGCCGGCTGACGGCGAATATCGCCCACGAGGTGCGCAACCCGCTGTCGGCGATCAGTTACGCGACGGAATTGTTGCAGGAGGAGCAGGGTGATGCCAGGACCCGGCGCTTGCTGCAGATCGTGCTGGACAACACGCATCGCATCAATCAGATCGTGCAGGACGTGATGCAGTTGAACCGGCGCGATCGCGCGCAGCCTGAGGTATTCGAGTTGGCGGCGTTCTTGCGCAGTTTTATGGAAGAATTTGACTTGGCGGAGCAGCATGCCGGGGTGCTGGTGCTGGCTGGAACGGCCCCGGACGAGATCGCATTCGATCGCGGACATCTGCGCCAGGTGCTGTGGAATCTATGCCGCAATGCTTTGCGTTTCGGACGCAAATTGCCGGGTAGTCTGTTGCTGAAGATGGGTGTTGAGAATAGGCATGTCATTCTGGCTGTGCAGGACGACGGCCCCGGTATCTCCGCCGAACATCAGGGCAAGCTGTTCGAGCCCTTCTTCACCACCGCGCAGGACGGTACCGGCCTGGGTCTGTATATCGCCAAGGAATTATGCGAGGCGAACGGCGCGCGGCTGGAATATCATGCGGACGAGGATAGTGCGGGGGCTTGTTTTTGCATAACCTTCGGAAATTTACACAGGGATGGCGGGGTGGAACAACATGGCGGATAACGAACGTGCAAAAGTACCGAGTGTGCTGCTGGTCGATGACGAGCCGGATATTCTGGAGTTGCTCGAACTGGCGCTGCGCAAAATGGGGCTGGAAGTCGATCGGGCCGCAAATGTGCGCGAGGCGCTGGCAAAGTTGTCGGCAAAACCATACGACCTGTGTCTGACCGACATGCGCTTGCCGGATGGCGACGGCTTGCAGGTGGTCCGGCATATCGCGCAACACGATCTGGATGTGCCGGTGGCCGTGATCACCGCGCATGGGAATATGGAAAATGCGGTGGCCGCGCTCAAGGCGGGTGCGTTCGATTATCTGAGCAAGCCGGTTTCGCTGGACCAGTTGCGCGCGCTGGTGAAATCGGCGCTGAAGTTGCCGCAGGCCGGCCAGTCCGCCGACAAGATACTGCTCGGACATTCCTCTGCAATGCAGAAGGTGCGCGACCTGATCAAACGTGTGGCACGCAGCCAGGCACCGGTCCATATCAGCGGCGAGTCGGGCAGCGGCAAGGAGCTGGCCGCCCGGCTGATCGTGCAAAGCGGTTCGCGCCACGATCAGCCGTTCGTCGCGGTGAACTGCGGGGCCATTCCGGATAACCTGATGGAGGCCGAGTTTTTCGGCTACAAAAAGGGTGCGTTCACCGGCGCGGACAAGGACCGGGACGGATTCTTCCAGGCCGCGCGCGGCGGGACATTGTTCCTGGACGAAGTGGCGGACCTGCCGCTGGCGATGCAGGTCAAGCTGTTGCGCGCGATCCAGGAAAAGCGGGTGCGCAAGATCGGCGCCACCGGGGAGGATGCGGTGGATGTGCGCATTATCAGCGCGACGCATCACGATCTGGGCGAACGCGTGCGGCGCGGCGATTTTCGCCAGGACCTTTACTACCGCCTGAGCGTGATCCCGATCCAGATGCCCTCGCTGCGCGAATCGCGCGAGGACATCCCGGAGATTGCGCAGAGCATCCTGGACCGATTGCGCGGCGATGCGGGCGTGCGCTTTTCGGAACAGGCGCTACAAGCCCTGCAAGGCTACAGGTTTCCGGGCAATGTGCGCGAGCTGGAAAACATCATCGAGCGGGCGTTCGCGTTATGCGCGGAAGGCGTGATCGAGGCGGATGACCTGTTGCTGGTGCCGGTGGAGCATGAGCAAACGGGCAATGCCGCGCTCAGCAGCAAATATCCCCTGCCGAAATATCTGGACCAGGTCGAGAAACAGGCATTGCTCGAAGCGCTGGAGCAGACCGGATTCAATCGCACCGCAGCGGCCAAACTGCTGGGGCTGACGTTCAGAACCATGCGCTACCGCATGGAGCGGCTCGGCATCAGGGGCGCGCACGGAACGGATGATGCGGAATAGCGCGGATACGCCGCTGAAAGTCGATGCCGCTATGCGCGTCGATGACTCAGGATTGTTGTCCGGTTGCGAATATATCCCCTCGCCCAATTGCGACGAGCGCCCCGCCGGGGCGATTGAATTACTGGTCATCCACAATATCAGCCTGCCGCCCGGCGAATTTGGCGGCGATGCCGTGCAGCGTTTGTTCACCAACACGCTCGATCCAAATGCGCATCCCTATTACGCCGCGATAGCGGGATTGAAGGTGTCGGCCCATTTCTTCGTGCGCCGCGACGGTCATATCATCCAGTTCGTTCCCTGTTTGATGCGGGCATGGCATGCCGGGGAATCCTGCTGGCAGGGCACGACCCGCTGCAACGATTTTTCGCTGGGTATCGAACTGGAGGGTACGGATGCCGTGCCGTTCACCGAAGCCCAGTATGCAGCGCTGAAACGGCTGACCATGGCATTGCGTGCAGCCTACCCGATACGGGGCATCGCAGGGCACAGCGACATCGCCCCGCGGCGCAAGACCGACCCCGGCCCTCACTTCGATTGGGCGAACTTTCTAGCCGGGCTGTGCGTGCCCTGATCGTCCGCTCGCACACCCGGCAAAAATGTGACATGTGAATTTTCCCTTGCAATATTTTCGTTAACTACTACAATTAGCTCGACGGCCACAGAAAAATACTAGATATAGTGGTTTCAGGTTATTTGGGTAAATGAGTTTTCAAGGGAGAAGTTTATGTTGCATACCGCTGCCGATAGCGTTCCAAACCCTCCAAAGCATATCAGTAAAGACCCCGACCCCGTTTCCTCCCCTTCACCGTCTTCCAGGACATTCGATCAATACAAGGTCATCCGCCGCAACGGTTCGGTGGTGGTGTTCGAGCCGTCGAAAATATCGATCGCGCTGACCAAGGCGTTCATCGCGGTCAACGGCGGCCAGGGCGCGGCGTCCGCGCGCGTGCGCGAACTGGTTGAGCAGCTGACCAACGGGGTTGTTTCGGCGCTGATGCGCCGCCAGCCGCATGGCGGAACCATGCATATCGAGGATATCCAGGATCAGGTCGAGCTGGGGTTGATGCGTTCGGGCGAACACGATGTCGCACGCACCTATGTGCTGTACCGCGAAGAGCGGGCGCGTTCACGGGCCAAGACGAAATCCATCGAACCGGCGCACGTCATCAATGTCACCGGCGAGGACGGCGTTGCCCGCCCGCTCGATCTGGAACGCCTGACGGCATTGTTGCAGGATGCATGCGCCGGGCTGGGGGGAGCAGTTTCGGCAGACGAGGTCATCAAGCTGACGCTCAAGGATATTTACGACGGCGTTGCGCTGCATGAAGTTCGCAAGTGCCTGGTCCTATCCGCGCGCTCGCTGATCGAAAAGGAACCGGCCTATAATTTCGTCACGGCACGCCTGCTGTTGAATACCATTTGCAGCGAGACGCTGGGCGAGGAGATCGCGCCGGGGGATATGGCTTCGCGCTATGCGACCTATTTCCCGCAATTCATCAGGCAGGGCATCGCGGCGGAATTGCTGGATCCGCGCCTCGGGCAATTCGACCTGGCGCGCCTGGGCAGCGAGCTCGATGCGCAGCGCGACCTGCAGTTCGGCTATCTGGGGTTGCAGACCCTGTATGACCGCTACTTCCTGCACATCGAGGGCAAGCGCATCGAATTGCCGCAAGCCTTTTTCATGCGCGTCGCGATGGGGTTGTCCATCAACGAGATCGATCGCGAGGCGCGCGCGGTGGAATTCTACCGGCTGTTGTCCAGCTTCGACTTCATGAGCTCGACGCCGACCCTGTTCAATTCCGGCTCGCAGCGCTCGCAATTGTCTTCCTGCTACCTGACCACGGTTGCCGACGATCTGGACGGCATCTACGAAGCCATCAAGGAAAACGCGCTGCTCGCCAAATACGCGGGCGGCCTGGGCAACGACTGGACGCCGGTGCGCGCGCTGGGTGCGCATATCAAGGGAACCAACGGTCAATCGCAGGGCGTGGTGCCGTTCCTGAAGGTGGTGAACGATACCGCCGTGGCGGTGAACCAGGGCGGCAAGCGCAAGGGCGCGGTGTGCGCCTATCTGGAAACCTGGCATCTGGACATCGAGGAGTTCCTCGACCTGCGCAAGAACACCGGCGACGACCGGCGCCGCACCCACGACATGAACACCGCCAACTGGATTCCCGACCTGTTCATGAAGCGCGTGATGGAGGGCGGCGACTGGACCCTGTTCTCGCCGTCCAATGTGCCTGACCTGCATGACAAGTTCGGCGCCGAATTCGAGCGCGCCTATACCGCTTACGAGGCCAAAGCCGCCAGCGGCGAGCTCAAGCTGTTCAAGAAGGTGCCGGCCGCCAGCCTGTGGCGCAAGATGCTGACCATGCTGTTCGAGACCGGCCATCCCTGGATCACTTTCAAGGATCCGTGCAACATCCGTTCGCCGCAGCAGCATGCGGGCGTGGTGCACAGCTCCAACCTGTGCACCGAGATCACGCTGAACACCAGCGCCAGCGAGATCGCGGTGTGCAATCTCGGCTCGATCAATCTCGTTGCGCATCTGTATCCAAAAGGCCATGAAAAGGCCGGGCAGATGGACCACGAGAAGTTGCGCCGCACCGTCACCACCGCGATGCGCATGCTGGACAACGTGATCGACATCAATTATTACGCGGTAGACAAGGCGCGCAATTCCAATCTCAAGCACCGTCCGGTGGGACTCGGCATCATGGGCTTCCAGGACTGCCTGCACGAGTTGCGCATCCCCTATTCGTCGGATGCGGCGGTCGAGTTTGCCGACCGCTCCATGGAGGCGGTGTGCTATTACGCGTACTGGGCTTCCACCGAATTGGCCGAAGAGCGCGGCCGCTACGCCAGTTACCGGGGCAGCCTGTGGGACAGGGGAATACTCCCGCAGGACACGCTCGAAATGCTGCGCCGGGAGCGCGGCGGCTATGTCGAAGTCGACATGTCGGCCAGCATGGACTGGGACGCCTTGCGCGCCCGCATCAAGCAGCATGGCATGCGCAATTCCAACTGCATCGCGATCGCGCCGACCGCAACCATTTCCAACATCATCGGTGTGTCGGCCTGCATCGAGCCCACTTACCAGAACATTTTCGTGAAATCCAACCTGTCGGGCGAATTCACCGTGATCAATGATCATCTGGTGGCCGACCTGAAACAGCTCGGCCTGTGGGACGAGGTGATGATCGCCGACCTGAAATATTTCGACGGCACGCTGGCAAAAATCGACCGCATACCCGCAGCGCTGCGCAACCTGTATGCAACCGCGTTCGAGGTGGAGCCGGGCTGGCTGATCGAGGCGGCATCGCGCCGCCAGAAATGGATAGACCAAGCCCAGTCGCTGAACATATACATGGCCGGCGTATCCGGGCGCAAGCTGGACGAGACCTACAAGCTGGCTTGGCTGCGCGGACTGAAGACCACCTATTACCTGCGCACCATGGGTGCGACATCGGCCGAAAAGTCCACCGCAAAAGCGGGCGCGCTGAATGCGGTGCCGGCAAGCGGCGGGGCGGAAGAGGCACAGTTCTGCTCGATCGACAACCCGGAATGTGAAGCCTGCCAATAGGCAATTCACGACCTGAATGTGAAGCTCGCCAGTCCAGGGAGCTGAATACTGTTAGAACCATGGAGAACCAACGAGATGCTGAATTTTGACGAAGACATCAAGCCTGCGAGGATCCTGCCGGGAATGCCGGGCAGCGGGACGTTCGCTCGCATGCCCGCGCCCGGGGTACAATTCGAGGCGCCGGAACCGGCTGTGATTCCGGCGCAAGCCAGGAATGCGGGACGCATCCGGGTGGAAGACAAGCGCATCATCAATTGCCAGGCCGACGTCAACCAGCTGGTGCCGTTCAAGTACAAATGGGCCTGGGAAAAGTATCTGGCCGCCTGCGCCAATCACTGGATGCCCCAGGAAGTGAACATGACCGCCGATATCGCGCTGTGGAAAAGCGACAGGCTGACCAGCGACGAGCGCCTGCTGGTGAAGCGCAATCTCGGTTTTTTCACCACCGCCGACAGTCTTGCCGCAAACAACATCGTGCTCGGCACCTATCGCCATATCAGCAATCCGGAATGCCGGCAATACCTGTTGCGCCAGGCCTTCGAGGAAGCGATCCATACGCACGCCTATCAGTACATCGTGGAGAGCCTGGGGCTGGACGAGGGCGAGATATTCAACATGTACCATGAGGTGCCGAGCATCCGCGCCAAGGACGAATTCCTGCTCCCGTTCATCGACACCCTGACCAATCCCGCGTTCCAGACCGGCACCCCGGAAGCGGATCGCCAGTTGCTGCGCAGCCTGATCGTGTTTGCCTGCATCATGGAAGGGCTGTTCTTTTATGTGGGTTTCGTGCAGATCCTCGCGCTGGGCCGCCAGAACAAGATGACCGGTGCGGCGGAGCAATACCAGTACATCCTGCGCGACGAATCCATGCACCTGAATTTCGGCGTCGACGTGATCAACCAGATCAAGATGGAAAACCCGCACCTGTGGACCGCGGAATTCCGCGCAGAAGTGCGCGGCCTGATCCAAAAGGGTGTGGAACTGGAGTATGCCTATGCCGAAGACACCATGCCGCGCGGCGTGCTGGGCCTCAACGCGACGATGTTCAAGGAATACCTGCGTTTCATCGCCAACCGCCGTTGCCAGCAAATCGGTGTGGATATCCTGTTTCAGGGGGCAAGCAATCCGTTCCCATGGATGGCCGAAATGATCGACCTGAAGAAAGAGAAGAACTTCTTTGAAACCCGTGTCACCGAATATCAAACCGGTGGCGCGTTGTCCTGGGACTAGTATCCTCGTCGCCCTTCACGGACACATAAGATTGCCCTTTGGACACTTATTGTTGCCCCGCTGGACACACAAGCTTGCCCTCTTGGGCAGATTCGTTGCCATGGATGGCAATATCGACGGAATAATCGGATGGTATGAGTGCATTTGCACATGCTATCGTAATTGCATGTGCGAAATAAATTCGGACCAAAGAGCCTTTTTTATATGAATTATCGTTCATATACTGTAATGTGAAATCAATCAAGGCGATGCCCCTCTGCACTTTTGACTAAGTGGTTTTCCTAAAAGCAATTGCCTGTCGGCTCACTTGAGTCAGTTTGCTGATCCGATGGTGAGATGAATTCATTGCTATTAGAATTCAAGGTTACTACCTTTATTCCGTTTGACATCTCCTGATCTGCTTCTCTTTATTTTCCTGGGTATCCGGATTTTCCGGTGGGTGGACGTCAAAACTCGTCTTTGCTGAGAGTGTCGATTAAGGTGGTTAGGTCAGTTCCAAATCCTTGGCATTTTCCAATGGCCAGTAACCATTAACCTTTGCATCGAGAACCGTTATTTCAGCGATTCCATTTGCGGCATAGCCAATATTTACGTTCCAGCCGTAAGAAACATCCTTGACGATCGCTTCCTTGGAAAATTCAATGTGAAGGATGTCATCGCTGTCGTCGTACCGGATTCTCATGTTTCGTCCTATGGCAGAAGCTACTGCGCTATGCAGTTTCCATGTCTTTCACTGCTTCTTCCAGTACAGAGTCAGAAACCCCACGTTTCCTTAAAGCCTCGATCAATCTTGCTGATGGGGCACTGGAAAACTGCGCTTCGTCTTTACGCAAGCCTTCGCTGATATAGGACTTCAACAGTGTTTGGTATCCGGTAAAGCCCTTGTGAGGCGCGATCTCCTTGAGCGATTCCACCACGTCAACGGGAATGCGCATAGTAATGGCAGTCATGGGGCGGTCTTTTGCAAGACGTTTCTTCAAGCGGTCAGTTAGCATAATTTAGTTCCTCTTCTGGCTCCGCGCGCCTGGCGGAAATGATTCGAATAAGCGACGCTTCAAACTCAATATGTGCGACATAGAGCAAGCGTCCAGTGGCATCAAACCCAATGACTGCATCGCGTGATTCATCGTTACGCGAGGCATTCACCATCAGGAACATAGGGTCTTCAAATACCGTTGCTGCCTCTTCAAACCGGACACCGTGTTTGCGCCAACTGGTATCGGCTTTTGATTCATCCCAAACAAATTGATCGCCGTTTAACTCAAAGTAAATGTCCATATTTATCATTGTATCTGATGTATTTACTTTGTCAATACGCGCGGTATTTTTGTTCCAATCTTGATTTACCACCCACCAGAAAATCCGGAGAGTGAAAATTCCATCACTCGCCAGTGCCTACCTCAAACCCACCGGCTAATCCGGATACCCATTTTCCTTAAGTAGTTTTTGATGCAGCGCGATCTATCAGTATTTGATTGTCCTCTTCAGATGGACAAATTTGGATTTTACTATTGCAATTTGGACACAGTGCAACGACGTTGCTAACCAAGTTTGAGCCACCCATCAACAACGGCTTGATGTGGTGGATCTCAAGGTATGGCGTCCCATCGGGAGCTATAAAAGGTGCAGGACTTCCGCACAACTCGCAAAATCCGTTGGCACGCTGCAATACAAACTTTCTTACTTGAAAATCTAGTAGGCGGCTTTTCACGTCCCTTTGCATCCGCAAAGGCATGAATATTTCCAAGTCATCTTCGCTGATACGTTTACCAAGTATCGCAAAAATCTTCTTGCCAAGTTCCGGAGAAACGCTTTTTCTATTATTCCGCACCGAACAAATGAAACTGCGGGTGTCCGAATATGTTTCGGCATTCGAGGGAGGGCAAATTTTGTCAATGCATAGCCGGTACCTGCCAAATCTTGAGAAACAGGGATTGATCAAATCAAAAGCGTTCGGTGAGAGAGGGACTCGTCTATATGCACGAGCAGATTTGGAAAGCTTGTCATCTCGCTGAGATTCCAATGCATAAGGTTCCAAAATTTTCGTTTCCCTACCGGAAATCGACCTGGGGCAAAGAAGTTCGTCAAAAATGCTTTCGAGGGCAAAGACATTTGACACACGGGGCAAGATTTCGAGCCACTGGTTTTTTGTAACTCATTGTTTTATATCGCTCGTGTGGGCAACCTTAAGTGTCCGTGAACGGTCGCATTCGCGGCACATAAACCTGCTTGGGATGACACCAGAGCAAGATCGGAATGTAGCCGCCAGAAATGTTTTTGAACAAAAAGGCGCTTCCCACCGGGGGGCGCCTTTTTTTATCCCATAAAATAAAGCCAAATGGAATTCAAAATGCTTTCGCGTATGCTTCAAATGCCTTCAGCTTGGCCGGAATTCGGATGGAACGTGACGGTCTGCACCCAACTGGCAGGTCTTCCCGGCGTGCCTGAATACCCATGCAAGGCAACACTCTCGATGAATGGACGGTTCCTGTTGGCCCGTGAAACCGGCAACCCGATCAAGAATTGGAATCGGGTTCGTTTTTCCAGGACCGCCACAATGATCATGCTCCCGGAAAAGCGAGGGCGCGAAAAAAACTGATTGCAGCACGGATGCGATCCGATCGTTGCGTGGAAAATGGGTGCTTCAGGAAGTCAAATAAGGCGAGGCGGGCGGTGTGCGTGACGAGGAGCCCGGTTGAAAATCCACGCAATGCCCTGAAAAGCAAACAGGCGATTTCAATTGGGTCTGTGGCGGAGCAATTCACTGTGCCGCTCAAAACTTTCGCGGGTCCCTGGATTGGCAGAGGAACTGTCAAAGTCCATGACAGGCCCCGCGAAACCGGATGGACATTGGGGATTCCGCATGGATGCGTCTCCCGCCGGATGCGCGAATGACTGCATCCGGCACCTGTCGGGGCCTGTGCATGCATCGATCTCGTATGCCGAACATGGAAAGAAGGAGAGGGGCAAAAATCCATTTGCGAATTCGCGAAGGTGCTGGTTTGGATCGTCCGAAAAAAATAATGCACAAAAAAATGAAAAAAACAACAACTAATTGTTGACATTAAAAATAAATCAGATAAAGTTGCAACCGCAAGATGTAGTTGACAAATACATCGTTGGGTACTACCCCTAGTACTCAAAGCCACACAACAAAGGGAATTGGATTTGCGCATAATTTACCTTCAAAAAGGAACCAGAGTTTAATGCTGCCTTTTGTGCTCTTGGCGCAATTATCGAATATCGGGAAATCTTCTCAGGGCTTTTGCCCCTCCAAAAAATTGATTGATCGCATGGCCAAACGAGCTTCAGGCCATCGAACATTCTGCAGAATTAAGTCGTATACATAGCTATGAATGATGCCTCCATACCGGCTTCAGGGGTTGGTACAACTCAAATTGGCTCCCCGTCCGGGCTGGTTATGTCTCGCAAATTGCAAGGGGTGTCAGGTTATTTGTCATGCGGCGTGGCTCGATCTGTAAAAGGGTTGGGGAAGTTCCTGATTTTATTGCGCCTTGGGGACGGGCTAAGTCACCCGCTGATGCAGCGGGTTGCCCGGGACTCAAGGCAATGGCTTTAACCTTTGCTTGCAGGTGAGCAAGGGTTGGAGGTGTAGGTGCAGTAATCGCAAGTGTTGTGTCTTTAAACTTTCATCATTGAAGGAGAATTAAAATGGCAACAAAGAAGAAAGCTAAACCAGCAGCAAAGAAGGCAGTCGCTAAGAAAGCGGCCGCTAAACCGGCAGCCAAAAAAGCGGTAGCGAAGAAACCAGCCGCCAAAAAGGCAGCAGCGAAAAAGCCGGCAGCCAAAAAAGCGGTAGCAAAGAAACCAGCCGCCAAAAAGGCAGCAGCGAAAAAGCCGGCAGCCAAAAAAGCGGTAGCGAAAAAGCCAGCCGCCAAAAAG
>JBAVGB010000023.1:0-11425 GCA_049684555.1 Gallionella sp.
TCAATGCCTATCGTAGTAATCTTCATTTCGGATGCCCCTTTCTATGTTTAGTGGTAGTAAAACCACCACTACTTTGGCACTTAGATGCCGTATTAGGAAGTGGGCGTCCATTCCATTAGTCTGGGCCAATAACTGCCGTTCGCGACTGTCTGCTTTGCGGCGGTGAATATTGAGGAGTGCGCTTCCGATTAGTGCGAAAAGGAAACGGTCGAGCAGCTTGCCAATTAAGTGAAGGTTAACGCCTCCTCAGCACTCAGAGTAATCGTGATAAGTTAAGCTGCAAAAAATATGGGACGCGCTTTTAGACTGCTGCCAGTCTGTAACCAACCCCGACTTCTGTAAGTAAAAAGCGCGGGCGAGCTGGATCTTTTTCCAGTTTGTGCCGTAGGATGCCCATGTAAACGCGCAAATAGTGGGCGCGATCCACGTAGTTTGGGCCCCATACTTCCTTAAGCAGCAAACGATGCGTCAGCACCTTTCCTGCGTGCTTTACCAACACCGTCAGCAGGCGGTATTCTATCGGCGTGAGGTGAACCTTCGCGCCGCCAACGGTAACCTTGCGTTGAACCATGTCCACCTTCAGCTCGTCCACTGAGAAGACACCTGCTTCCTCACCATTTGCAGTGGAAGAAACATGGCGTAAAGCCACTCGTATCCGCGCCAGCAATTCGCCTACGCCGAAAGGTTTGACCAGATAATCATCTGCACCTGCATCCAGGGCGGAAATTTTGTCGCTTTCTTGTGAGCGTGCGGACAATATGATGACAGGTATCGAAGACCACGCGCGTACCCCTTTGACGACTTCAACCCCATCCATATCTGGCAGGCCGAGATCAAGAATAATCAGATCTGGCTTGCGTGTTTCGGCTTCGGTCATACCGTGCTTGCCGGTTTCTGCTTCGATTACCTGATAGCCTTCGGCGGTAAGCGTAGTTCGGAGGAATCGGCGTATCTGCGCTTCGTCTTCGATGACGATGATGGTGACAGAATTGTTCATAGTTCGGCGATTTCTTCGCGCTCAATCATGGGGGGTGATTCGGTCAATGGCAGCGCAAAGTGGAATGCGGCGCCTCCGGAAGGCAAATTATCCGCCCATATCCGTCCACCGTGCGCCTCCACGATGGATCGGCAAATCGTCAGGCCTAGACCCGCTCCGCCCTGGTTGCCTTCGCTGTCGACCCGATGGAATTTTTCGAAGATTCGGTTTTCTTCCCCCGGAGGAATTCCGCGACCTTGATCAGATACAGTCACCACCAATTCGTTCTGCCCAGTAGCGGCTGAAATTTCGACGGGTGTTCCGGCGGGCGTGTACTTGACCGCGTTTTCCAGCAGGTTCGCGAACACCCTCTCGATCAGCAGGCTGTCTATCTCGACCAAAGGCAAGTCCCTTGGCAGCTTGACGGTTACCGGATGATGGCCCATGCGCGTAGCCAGCCCTGCCAGCGCGCCGCCGACCACTTCTTCCAGCGGTTGCCATTGCCGGTTCAGCACAACAGCGCCCGCCTCCAGCCGCGCCATATCCAGCAGGTTGTTGGCCAGCCCGGCCATGCGTATGGCCTCGTCATGTATGGTCAGGCTGAGTTCATGGCGTGCATGATAGTCGAGCTTGTCGTCGTCTCGAACCAGGCTGCTGGATGCGCCCACAATCGCAGCCAGCGGGGTGCGCAAGTCATGCGATATGGCAGACAGCAAGGAGTTGCGCAACCGTTCGGTTTCCATTTTCAGTTGGGTGCTGTGCGCTTCCGCTGACAGCCTGGACCGCTCCAGCGCCAGCGCGATCTGGCTGGTAAATGTCTCCAGCAGACGTTGTTGTTCGGGAAGGGCGATCCGCGCCGGGTTAAGCGGCAACAAGGCCAATACGCCTATCATTCCGGAAGAAGCTTTGAGCGGCAGGTAAACTACGTCGCCCCCGGGCAGGGTGTCCGTACCCTGTCCGGCCATCTGTCCGTGGTCATAGACCCATTGCGCCACACTCAGGTCGCTGCCATGGCAGGACTGCGGGGTTCCTTCTGCCTTGGGATAAGCAATGCGCCCCGTTTCATCGGGCAACAACACTACCGCCTGCGCTTCGAATACTTCCGCTACATGTTTGACCGCGATGCGCAGTATGTTTTCCTCGCCGCGTGTTGCTGCCAGTTCCCGGCTCATGGCGTACAGCGACGCGATGCGGCGCTCACGATGACTGGCTATCTTGGCCTGGTGGCGGGTACTTGCCGTCATGCTGCTGATCACCAACGCCACTAGCAGCATGACGGCAAAAGTAATCAGGTATTGGCTATCCGAAACGGCAAAGCTGAAGCGTGGCGGCACAAAGCAAAAATCAAACAACACCACGCTCAGGAATGAGCTCAGCACCGATGGGCCGCGCCCGTAACGCGCAGCCACCATTACCACACCCAACAGGTAAACCATGATCAGGTTGGCCAGGTCGAAATGGCCTAACATGGGCCAGGCTATGGCGGTACAGACTGCCGTAACGGCAATCCCCCATGCGTAGCCTGCGCGCCACTTGATCAGCGGGCGCTGCTCCCCGGATTCCAGCCCCAGATACAAGCGGCTGCGCGAAAAATAGGGATTCTCCCTTATCTGCGACAGGAAATCGGTCTCCTTGCCGACCACCTGAATATCTATGTCGCCAGCTTGTCGAACTATGGTGTCAACCAGCGACCCGAGCAGCCAGCGTTTCCATCCTGACAGTGTCGGTTTGCCCAACACGATGCGGGTGACATTGCGGGTGCGGGCATATGAAATCACCTCCTCGGCCAGCCTGTAGCCGCTCAGCGTCACCGTCTCTGCGCCCAGCTCTTCCGCCAACTTCAATGCGCGCAGTATGGCATCACGCTGCTCCTTGGAAAGACGTTGTAGCTTCGCCGTTTCGACATACAGCACAATCCACTCGGCCTTCAGCAACTGCGCCAGGCGGTACGCTGCACGCACCAGGTTCTCCGCAGAGGCGCCCGGCCCGATGCAGACCAGCATCCGCTCTTTCACTTGCCATATGTTCTGGATAGCGTGGTCTTCGCGGTAGTCGCGCATCTGCGCATCCACCCGGTCCGCTGTTCGACGCAACGCCAGTTCACGCAACGCGATCAGGTTGCCCTTGCGGAAAAAATTCTGCGCCGCACGTTCCGCTTGCTGCGGGATATAAACCTTGCCTTCCTTAAGACGCTGCAGCAACTCGTCCGGGGGCAGATCGATCAGCTCGATTTCATCGGCCTCTTTCAGCACCGCGTCGGGCACGGTCTCCCACACCGGGATGCCGGTGATCTGCGAGACTACATCGTTGAGGCTTTCGATGTGCTGGACGTTGACGGTGGTATAGACGTCGATCCCCGCGTCCAGCAATTCTTCCACATCCTGCCAGCGTTTGAGATGGCGTGAGCCCGGCGCATTGGTATGCGCCAATTCGTCCACCAGGATCAGCGCCGGATGGCGCTTGAGCGCGCCATCCAGATCAAACTCGCGCAATTGCGTATCCCGGTATTCCACCAGGCGCGGCGGCAGGACCTCCAGTCCTTCCAGCAACTGCTCGGTCTCGGCACGCTTGTGCGCTTCGACATAGCCCGCCACCACATCCAAACCTTCCGCGCGCCGCTCGCGCGCAGCCAGCAACATGCCGAAGGTTTTCCCGACACCGGCGGAGGCGCCGAAGAATATCTTCAGGCGGCCGCGGCGGCGCTTGGCTTCGGCGCGCTGCACTCTTTCCAGCAAGGAATCGGGATCGGGACGTTGGTCAGCCATCGTTTTTTTCTGAAAGAGTTACAACCAGTCAGAGCGCTTGAAGCGCAGGTAAAGAAAGCCGCAGACTGCAATGATGACGAGAAGCGCAACAGGGTAGCCGTAATCCCATTGCAGTTCCGGCATGAGCTTGAAGTTCATGCCCCAAATGCCGGTGAACACAGTGGCAATGGCGAAGATCGCCGCCCAGGCGGCCAGGCGTTTGTTGATTACGTTCTGCTCAATGGATACCGTGGACTGGCTGACCAGAATCGCGGTGGCGATGGTTTCGCGCATCGCGTCTATCGTGGCGTTGATGCGCGTCAGGTGATCATAGACATCGCGGAAATATTCCTGGGTAGAACCACAGACAGGTGGCACGCGCCCGCCGTACAGTTTTCCGGTGGCTTCCATCATCGGTGTTACCGCATGTTTGAGCACTGCGACCTCGCGCTTGAGTTCATACAGTTGCTCAATGTTGGTGAGGGCGGCACCCTTGTCGAACAGACGCTCCTCGATGGATTCCAGCTGCGACTCCAGCTCGTCTATCACCGGAAAATAGAGGTCCACCACCGCGTCCATCAACGCATAGAGCACGAAGCCCGAGCCCAGCCTCAGCAAATCCGGCTCGTGTTCGCAGCGTTCGCGCACGCCGAGCAAGCTCCGGCTGCTGCGGTTGCGCACGGAAAGGATAAAATTGCGCCCGGCGAAGATGCTGATTTCACCGACCGCAAGGCCGGGATGGACAACCTCTACCAGATGCATCACCACGAACAGTGTATCCCCGTACTCCTCGATCTTGGGGCGCTGGTGTCCGTGCCGGGCGTCTTCGACCGCCAGGTCGTGCAGCCCGAATTCCTGCTGCATTTTATCGAGCTCGGCATCGGTCGCATCGCGCAACGCCACCCAAACGAAACAATCCGCCCTTTCAAGGTAATCGCTGATTTCTTCGACGGGAAGGTCGGCTAGCTTGATGCCGTTCTGGTAGGCAACGCAATTGATCAGCATGGCGGTTTAAGGTCGATTACGAGTGCGTGAAGTATACGTGTTTGTGTCTGCTACTTACAGCCCCCGTTCTTGACGAATATGTGCTTCGAAATCGTGCAGCGTCTTTCTCTGCAGCGGAACATCGCGTGTCACTGCAGATACTTTCCGGCAACCGCGAGCCGGCTTGCGCGATTGCAAAAACAAGATGACATACGCCAACCCGAGTGGAACGACGATGGCGAGAATGGCGAGCAAAGGCCCCAGAATATTGTCCATGTCTGATTAAACCGCTGATGGAGCTACTGGCCAATCCACCAAGCCGCCAAACAACGGTGGCAAGTGGCTGGTTATAGCCATCTGACTGGTGCAAAAACCGCAGCAAGTCATTGGTTATAGGCGGCGCACCTATGTGGCCTGTCATGACGCGAGGCAAGGACAATTTTCCCGACATGCGCGATTCTTTGAATGGCAGAAACAATGCCACCATACTGAGTGTCATCCGCCGTCACTTCGAGGCGAACATGCACGTCCCTTGGTACAGCAGACTGCTCGCAGTACCATTCCTCCAGGTCGATGGCACACAGGCGCTGTGGCATCGGGGTAATCACGACACGTTCTCCCCCGGCAACACAAACAGCCTTGCGCACTGCCATCGCTTCCGACTCTTTCAATACTGCAGTGATTCGTTTCATACAATCCTCCTTCTTTGGATGGGATGCATGCTATGAGAATCAGCATAAAAACAGCGTAAATTGTTGACCATCGGATGTAAAAATTTCATCAAGAAATTACGCCGCGGCCAGGATAGTTCCGCACAATCAATTGCGCCAAAATACTATGTGTATGGAAAACCGATTCGCTATATGCGCATTTTTAGGACAATGCCGCAAGGCGACACTAATGCGCAGCATCCAGTGCCAGATTAAGCTCCAGCACATTCACGCGAGGCTCGCCGAGAATGCCGAACTGGCGCCCCTCGGTGTGCTCTGCCACCAACTTGCGCACGGTATCCGGGTTGAGATTGCGTACCCGCGCCACGCGCGCAAGCTGGTATTCCGCTGCAGCCGGGCTGATGTGCGGATCCAGTCCGCTGGCGGATGCGGTCACCAGATCCACCGGGACCGGCTGCTGATTGCCGGGGTCGGCATCGCGCAAGGCCTGCACTCTGGCCTTTACCGCGTCGACCAACGCCGGATTGGTCGGCCCCAGGTTCGATCCGCTGGAAGACGAGGCATTATTGGGCATCGGGCCGGTTGCCGAAGGACGGCTCCAGAAATATTTGGGATCGGAGAACGACTGGCCGATCAGGCTGGAGCCAACCGGCTTGCCGTCTTTCATGATCAGGCTGCCGTTGGCCTGCACCGGCATCAGGCCCTGGGCAATGCCGGTAACGACGAGCGGATAGGCGATTCCGGTAAGCAACGTCAGCAACAGAAAGCTGACAACAGCAGGACGAATTTCTTTCAACATGGCAATTCCTTTCTTTATACCCAGCCAAAACCGACAAGTATCATGTCGATCAGTTTGATCCCGATGAAGGGGATGATGAGGCCGCCCAGCCCATAGATCAGCAGGTTGTTGCGCAGCAAGACGTTTGCCCCGATGGCGCGGTATTTCACGCCCTTCAGCGCCAGCGGGACCAACGCGATGATGATCAACGCATTGAAGATCACCGCGGACAGGATCGCGCTGGACGGCGTCGCCAGGTGCATCACGTTCAGCGCGCCCAGCGCCGGATAAGTGGTCACGAAGGCCGCCGGGATGATCGCAAAATACTTGGCCACGTCGTTGGCGATGCTGAATGTGGTCAGGGAACCGCGCGTCATCAGCATCTGTTTGCCGGTCTCGACGATCTCGATCAGCTTGGTAGGATTGGAGTCCAGGTCCACCATGTTGCCCGCTTCCTTGGCTGCCTGCGTGCCGGTGTTCATCGCCACCGCGACATCGGCCTGCGCCAGCGCCGGAGCATCATTGGTGCCGTCCCCGGTCATCGCGACCAGCCGGCCCTGCGCCTGATGCTCGCGGATCAGTTTGAGCTTGGCTTCCGGCGTGGCTTCGGCGAGGAAATCGTCCACTCCGGCTTCGGCAGCGATGGCAGCCGCGGTAAGCCGGTTATCGCCGGTAATCATGATGGTCTTGATGCCCATACGGCGCAGTTCGGCGAAGCGTTCCTTGATGCCGCCCTTGACGATATCCTTTAGCTCGATCACGCCGAGCACTTTCACTCCATCCGCCACCACCAGAGGCGTGCTGCCGCGTCGTGCGACATTGTCCACGATGGTGTTCACCTCGGCAGGAAAGCTTCCACCCAGGCCGATGACATGATTGCGGATGGCGTCGGCGGCGCCTTTGCGGACTTGACGATCTCCCATATTGACGCCGCTCATGCGCGTCTGGGCACTGAACGGCACAAAGGTCGCGCCCAGCGCATGGATGTCGCGTTCGCGCAGGCCGAATTTTTCCTTGGCCAGCACGACGATGCTGCGGCCTTCCGGCGTTTCGTCGGCCAGCGAGGCGAGCTGCGCCGCGTCTGCCAGCTCAGCCTCGGTCACGCCGCCGGCATGCAGGAAGTTGTTGGCCTGGCGATTGCCCAGGGTGATCGTGCCGGTCTTGTCCAGCAGCAGCACGTCCACATCGCCCGCCGCTTCCACCGCACGGCCGGAAGTGGCGATCACGTTCTTCTGCAACATGCGCCCCATGCCTGCCACGCCGATCGCGGTAAGCAGGGCGCCTATGGTGGTGGGGATCAGGCACACCAGCAGCGCCACCAGCACGGTGATGCTGATCGGCGCACCCGCTTTGGCCACCTCGACGCTATACAGGGAGAACGGCAACAGCGTGACGATGACAAACATGAAGATCAGCGTCAACGCTACCAGCAAAATGTTGAGCGCGATCTCGTTGGGAGTCTTCTGGCGCTTGGCGCCTTCCACCATCGCGATCATGCGATCTAGGAAAGTCTCGCCCGGATTGGTGGTGATGCGCACCACCAGCCAGTCGGACAGCACTCTGGTACCGCCGGTCACGGCGGAAAAGTCGCCGCCGGATTCGCGTATCACCGGCGCGCTCTCGCCGGTGATGGCGCTTTCATCCACCGAAGCGACGCCTTCTATCACCTCGCCGTCGCCGGGAATGAAGTCGCCCACCTCGACCAGCACCACATCGTCCTTGCGCAAGCCGGAACCGGGCACCAGAGCGTACTTCTCGCCATACTGCGGACGGGTCAGCTTCTTGGCCTGGACGTCACGCTTGGCCTTGCGCATCGAAGCCGCCTGGGCGCGGCTGCGGCCTTCGGCTATCGCCTCGGCAAAGTTGGCGAACAGCACGGTGAACCACAGCCACACCGTCACCGCCAGGATGAAGCCGGCCGGCGCTTCGCCGTGCCCGCCCAGCGCCTGGATGAACAGCAGCGTCGTCAATAGGCTGCCGACCCACACCACGAACATCACCGGGTTCTTCATCTGTTGCTGCGGGCTCAGTTTCTTGAACGAGTCCACCACGGCCTGTTTGACGATGTCGCGCTCAAACAGGGGAAACGGAACAGTCTTGGTTGTCATGCAAATCTCCTAATGCGTACTAATCATGTTCAGGTGTTCGATCACCGGCCCCAGCGCCAGCGCCGGCACAAAGTTCAGCGCACCCACCAGCATCACTGTGCCGATCAGCAGCCAGACGAACATCTGCGTATGGGTCGCCATGCTGCCTATGCTGGCGGGAATGCGTTTCTTGCCTGCCAAGGAACCGGCCAGAGCCAGCACCGGAATCATTAGCCAGATGCGCCCGAAGAACATTGCGAAGCCCAGTGCACTGTTATAAAAGGGCGTGTTGGCTGACAGGCCCGCGAACGCGCTGCCGTTGTTGCCGACCGCCGACGAAAACGCATACAGGATCTCGCTGAAGCCATGCGCACCCGGGTTGGCCACACCCGCCTTGCCCGCATCCATCAGAACGGCTATGGCCGTCCCGCCGAGGATGATCATCGGCGGAATCAGAACCACGAGCGAAGCCATCTTGATATCGAACGCCTCGAGCTTCTTGCCCAGATATTCCGGCGTCCGGCCTATCATCAGCCCCGCCAGGAACACCGCGATCACGGCATATACCAGCATGCCGTAGAGGCCCGAACCTACTCCGCCGAAGATCACTTCGCCCAGTTGGATTTGCGCCATCGGCACCAGCCCGCCCAGCGGGGTGTACGAGTCATGCATGGAGTTCACCGAACCGTTGGAGGCAGCAGTAGTGGCAGTGGCCCACAGCGCGGAATTGACGATGCCGAAACGGGTTTCCTTGCCTTCCATGTTGCCGCCGGACTGCGTGGCGGAAATGCGCTGATCCACACCCAATGCCGTAAAGGCAGGATTGCCATGCAGTTCGGAATATTCCGCCACGGCGAGGAAGCCGGCAAACATCAGCGTCATCGCGACGAGGAACGCCCAGCCCTGGCGTGTGTCGCCCACCATGCTGCCGAAGGTGTAGCACAGCGCGGCGGGAATCAGCAATATCGCCAGCATCGTCACAAAATTGGAGAATGGCGTGGGATTCTCGTAAGGATGAGCCGAGTTGACGTTGAAGAAGCCGCCGCCATTTGTCCCCAGTTGCTTGATGGCGATCTGGGAGGCAGCCGGTCCCATGGGCAGGCTCTGCTCCTTGCTGGTTGCCTTCTCGGTAACGGGATTGCCTGCAGCGTCTTTCACCGGGTTACCGGCGGCATCCACCTTGGGGTTGTCGTAGGTGATCGTTTCCACCGTCGGCACGGTCTGGTAGGCAGAAAAATTCTGCACCACCCCTTGGCTGACCAGCACCAGCGCCAGCACGACGGAAAGCGGCAGCAGGATGTAGATAATGCTGCGTGTCATATCCACCCAGAAGTTGCCTATGGTTTCCATCGTATGACGCGCAAAGCCGCGTATCAGCGCCACCATCACGGCCATACCCGCAGCGGCGGAGAGAAAGTTCTGCACCGCCAGCCCCAGCATCTGCGTGAGGTAGCTCATCGTGGTTTCGCCGCCGTAGCCCTGCCAGTTGGTGTTGGTCATGAAGCTGATCGCGGTATTGAACGAGGAGTCAGGCGTGACGGCGCCGAAACCCTGCGGATTCAGCGGCAGCATGCCCTGCAGGCGCTGCATCGCATACACGACCAGCACACTGAGCAGCGCAAACCACAGCATCGCCAGCGCATAGCGGGTCCAGCGCATCTCCTGCTTGCTGTCCACGCCGCACAGGCGGTAAAAAACATTTTCGAGCGGAGCCATCCAGCGCACGAACGCCGGGAGCTTGCCTTCGTAGACGCGCGCCATGTACCAGCCTAGCGGCTTAGCCAAGGCAATAAGCACAGCGAGGAACAGCGCGATTTGCAGCAATCCGTTGGCACTCATGAGAACAACTCCGGTTTAAGTAATGCGATGACGAGATAAACCATCAACCCAAGGGCGATGATGCCGCCCAGAATGTAAAATCCGGTCATGATGGCCTCCCCAGCTTTTCAATGCCACGAATTAACAAGACGCTCAGGCCGAAGAAGGCCAGGGTCAGCAGTAGATATATCCAGTCCATTCGATTCCTCCTTGTAAGAACTACAGGTCGCGTATGGTAGGTAGTACCAAATAAAAATAGTGTAAAGATTGAAAGGGCAGGTATAAAAACCCTATAAAACCTTCAGTCATCAGGTTTTAGTGGAAGTTATCCAAGGTTCTGGTAAATGAAACTCTTTAGGGGGTCGAGTCTGCTTTGATGAAAGCGACACGACAGACTGATTTCTGGAATGGCGAGTGACCGCAACCTGTTGCGGTTTCAACCGGTCGATGCAACACACTAGAATCTGCGTAAGCAGAAGGAGTGTTGCAAATGAAACAGAGAACCCGGATTTATTATACTGAAAGTCAAAAATCGTTGATGTGGGATCGCTGGCAGAAAGGCGATTCTCTCCAGCACATCGCACAGTTATTCGATCGAAACCACTCTTCAGTCCAACGCATCTTGGCCGAGCATGGTGGGATACGACCGGCACAACGGCGGCGTTCAAAATTGTCGCTGACTCTGGCTGAACGCGAAGAGATATCGCGTGCGGTAGTGGCCGGCCAGTCGGCTCGCTCGATTGCAACATCTCTCGGGCGTGCTCCCTCCACCATCAGTCGAGAGCTCAAACGCAACGGCGGCCAGGAATGCTATCGCGCGAGTCAAGCCGAACAGGCGGCCTGGGATCGGACACTCCGCCCCAAGACCTGTCAACTGGCGGAGAACCGAACATTGGCGCACATTGTGGCCGATAAGCTCCAATGGCAGTGGTCACCGGAGCAGATAGCAGGATGGCTGAAGCAGACTTACCCAAGCGACGAAAGTAATCAGGTGTCACACGAGACCATCTACCGCGGCCTCTATATCCAGGCCCGGGGCGCATTGAAGAAGGAGCTTCTGGCGCACTTGCGCCGTACGCGGGTCATGCGCCGTTCGCGCCATCACACGCTAAAGACCGGCAATCACGGCAGGATCACCGATACCGTATCGATCAGTGAGCGTCCGGCCACGGTGGAAGACCGGGCGGTACCGGGACACTGGGAGGGGGATCTGTTATGCGGCAGTGGCAACAGTCAGATTGCGACCCTCGTTGAACGCCAGACGCGCTATGTGATGCTGGTGAAAGTGGCCAGTAAAGATACCGAAACCGTCATCAACGCGCTGATTAAACATGCTCATAAGCTACCGAACGAACTCTACAAATCGC
>JBAVGB010000024.1:0-66278 GCA_049684555.1 Gallionella sp.
ATTTATCCCTACACCCTTGAAGTGAGGGAACAGGTCACGCTCAAACCTGCGTATGATTTTGGACGCATGGCTATCTACCCACTGACCGCTAAACTTATTGAACCATTCGCACGCAATCGCCTCGACCGTTTCCACCACCTCGACCTGTGCGGCAGCAGATGCGATTGCGGCGCTTTGAGCCTCTTTCTTTACCTCCATAGGGTCAAGCCCTGCCGCAAGCAGCTTGCGCGCTTCCAGTGCCCATTCGCGGGCGTTCTTGAGACTGACTGCCGGATATTGGCCGAAGCTCAGCAGCTTCTCTTTGCCAGCTATCCTGTACTTCAACCGCCAGAGCTTACTTCCGTTGGTTTTGACCAGCAAATGCAAGCCATCACCATCCGCCAGCTTGTAATCTTTCTCGCCCGGTTTCGCTGCTGTCACGGCCTTATCGTTTAGCTTTCCCATTATATTCATCCTCGTTTTTTAGGCTTGGACGTTGACGATACCCCCAGCATCATAAAAATGCAACGAATACCCCCAGCGATACCCCCACAAAAGTCGGACACGGCAGAACGTTTGCGAACAATAAAGAACGTATGCGGAATGCTGAACGCCCTGAATTAATTGGGATTAAATAGCTTTAGGCGAAGAAAAAGCCCGTGGGGTCACGGGCTTAAAATTAGGGTCTTGGTGGAGATAAGCGGGATCGAACCGCTGACCTCTTGCATGCCATGCAAGCGCTCTCCCAGCTGAGCTATACCCCCGGTACCTCGAAAGAGGGCGCATTATAGTGATGCGACCTATGCTTGTAAAGCCGATGAATGCCGATATTGATTCAGACGAATGCCCTGATCAGGCCGGCCAACAGGATGCCCCAAACCGCCATTTCCTTTAGTATTCTGATTGCCGAACGTTTATTTGTAACGTGAATTGTACAAAGGCGATATTTTACCGATACAGAAAAAGGCCATTATGCAGGCCCGGAAAAACGATTATCAAGCCATGATCGACTTGCAACAGAATTATTCATTGATCCGGACTGTACGAACACGCAGGAAATGAAAAGGTAGCCATGATATCGATAATGATGGTTGACGATGATGCCCAGATACGCCAGTTGCTGAGCGATTATCTGTCCGGTTTCGGCATGTCCGTCGTCGCCGTCGCCGACGGTAAAGCGATGACCGAAGCGCTGGGCAAATCGTCATTCGATCTGGTCATACTCGATCTGATGCTGCCCGGCGAGGATGGGCTTGCGCTGTGCCGGCGCTTGCGTGCCGAATCGGACATTCCGATCCTGATGCTCACCGCACGCGGCGAGACAATGGACCGCGTCGTCGGACTCGAACTGGGTGCCGATGACTACATCGTCAAACCCTTTGAACCCCGCGAACTGGTCGCACGCATCCAGACGATATTGCGCAGAACGCGCGGAAACCGTGAAAATTCCAAGGAACAAAACGAAGCGCAATTCATGGGATGGCGTTTAAATTATGTCACACGTCATCTGGTGTCGCCAAAGGAACTGGTAATTCCCCTGTCCAACGCGGAATTCCGTCTGCTCACGGTTTTTGTCGAGCACCCCAACCGGATATTGACCCGCGAGTTTCTGCTCGACTCAGCCCGGGGAAGAGATATGGATGTGTTCGATCGCAGCATCGACATCCTGGTTTCCCGCGTGCGCCAAAAGCTGAATGACGATTCGCGGACGCCGACCCTGATCAAGACCGTGCGCGGGGAAGGCTATCTGTTCGATGCGAAAGTGACCCGATGAAAATTTCCATACCCGATTCGCTTTTTGCAAGATTGTTCCTGCTGTTGTTTATCATTCTCTCGGTCAGCTATTTTGCCGGACGGGAGATTTTGGCGAGTCTTGGTATCGACCAGACGCCCCTGCCCCCGCCGCACCATCCGTTGAGACTGTATGGTTTCACGGTCCGACTGGCCGCAGTTGCTTTGACCTCCTGGATCGCGGCGCGCTGGCTTACCTATCCGATCAAACGCCTGGCAAATGCCGCGGAAAAGCTGGGCAATAACCTGAACAGTCCGCGGATCGACGAGGCATCCGGCCCATACGAGGTGCGGCAGGCATCCAGGGTATTCAACCAGATGCAGGCGCGACTCAAGCTGCAGATGGAAGAACGTACCCGGTTTCTGGCCGCGGTCTCCCACGATTTGCGCACACCGCTTACCCGCCTCAAGCTGCGCGCGGAAAAGATCACCCAGGACGAATTGAAACTGGATGTCCAGAACGACATCAATGAAATGGCCGGCATTATCGATATGACGCTCGATTACCTGCGCGGCGATGTTCTGCCCGAAGCTGCCTGCCTGCTCGATCTGGACGCGCTGGTGCATTCTCTGGCCGAGGATGCCAACGAGAGCGGTAATCGGGTGACGGTCACTGGCAAGGTCAGCCCGGCTAGACTGCAACCGGTTGCGATACGCCGCTGCCTGAACAATTTGCTCGAGAATGCACTGCGCTATGGGGAAAGCGCGGCCATTTCCATGGATGAGACCGCGGACAAGATTGTGATTGCGATCCGCGATGCGGGACCGGGAATCCCCGAAGACAAACTGGAAGCGGTCTTTGCACCCTTTTATCGTCTTGATTCATCGCGCAACCGCCATTCCGGCGGTGTGGGTCTCGGTCTTTCCATTGCCCGGGACATGGCCAGGAAACAGGGTGGTAATGTGATCCTTGAAAATGCACCCGAGGGAGGGCTGGTTGCCACGCTGATTCTGCCCAAGCAAAATTGAATACCACTTTTCTTGCTTCATGAGTATTTGTATCAAGGAACTTACAAAATTGTCCGTATGCTTACAAAACGGACATACCGTGTTTACCTGGATCGCCTATATTGCACATGCGTTCTCTCGACAGACCGAATGCATGGAGCGAAAATTTTTTTATTTGATTTAACTGGAGGGCAACATGAAAATAGCTGACATGAATTCCAGGCTGGGCTTGCTGGCCACTATTGTTACCGGGGCGATCCTGGTTACCTCGCTGAATTCCATCGCGATGGCGGATCCTGCCGACCATTGCGGCCATGTGCACATGACCCGGGAACAAATGCAACAGCATATGCAGGAGCGGATGAAGACCAGGATGGACAGGCTGGCTCAACGCCTGGAAATCAAGGCCTCGCAGCAAGCGGTTTGGGAGGACTTTGCCAAATCGATCGAAACGCTGCCTGACAACGTGGCAAAGAAGCCCGGTGATGATGCCGATGCGGCGACCATTGCCCGTTACCATGCCGACAGGGCCGCCGAAATGGCCGGTAAAATGAACAAGATCGCAGACGCAACGGCGAAGCTGGAGGCAGCTTTGACGCCAGATCAACGCAAGGTCATTGACCAGACCGCACATCTTTTTCTTCACCACAGGCACGGTGCGAGCTATGAACATCACGGAATGGATCACTGCGAAATGCATCATGGCATGGACCATGATGAGCATGACGCATCATAAGAACATGGGGATATATTCGGCCAAAGAACCGGCCGGTTAAATATGCGATAGTGCAATTTTTGAAAAAGAAAAAATCCTAACACCCATCGTTATACCCTAGAACCGGATGTTTCCCGAGGGATGGAACATTGCTCCAGTGCCCTCGGGCAGCAACGGGTTTGTAGTGCACAGGTAGCGGGTATGAGGTAGCACGGACAGCGGCAACGGCCATTTGACCTCCTGCGGCGCAATAATCGCTCTTATAATGAAACCGCCCGTAATGACACGAAGTGGATCGCGAGATGAAAACACCATCCCAACAACAAGAATCGCATCAACCGTTGCACAGGCTGAAAAGGTATTTGCGCAGCTATGGAATTTTTGCGGGGGCTGGCGTGATATTGGCTCTCGTCACGCTGCTGCCGACTTATGCCAGAAACGCCGAGAAACAACCCGGGGCCAATCCCCCGATACCGGTCACGGCAACCACCGTGAAAAAACAATCCATGCCGGTATGGATCGATGCGCAGGGGACGGTCATCCCGCGCAATTACGTCAACGTCATGCCGCGCGTGGCGGGATTGCTGGAAAGCATCGATTTCAAGGAGGGGCAACCGGTCAAGGCCGGGCAATTGCTGGCCACCATCGACGCGCGACCTTACCGCATCCAGCTTGACCAGGCAAAAGCGCAACTTTCGAAGGACCAGGCCCAGCTTGATGGCGCCCAGTCCGATCTCGCCCGTTATGAAACATTGCTCAAGCAGGAATCCATCGCGGAACAGCAGGTAAGCGATCAGCGCGCGCTGGTTGCCCAGCTGATCGCCACGGTTGCGGTAGACAGGACTGCCGTGGACAACGCCAATCTACAGCTCGACTGGACCCGGATCACCGCGCCCAGTCCGGGAATCGCCGGCTTGCGCCAGGTTGACGTGGGCAACATGCTCGGTACCGGCGGTGCGATCGGCGGCGGCACCGGTGCCTTGACCGGCACGGTGCCGGCCTCGACGCCCATCGTTACGATCGCCCAGGTGCAGCCGGTCTCGGTGACCTTTGCGATTGCGCAAACACAGCTCCCGATGATCCTTGAGCGCATGCTCGACAAAGCCAATCTCCAGGTGCAGGCATGGGACCAGCGCCGCAAAGCACAACTGGATAGCGGGAAGATTATCGCAGTGGATAACCAGATCAACCCGGCCACCGGCACAGTGATGCTCAAGGGAGAGTTCTCCAATGCCAGGTTAACATTGTTTCCCAACCAGTTTGTCAACGTCCGGCTTCTGGTAAACACCCTCGAAGATGCCGTGGTGGTGCCGTCCGCAGCGATTGCGATCGGCGCTCCCGGCAGTTATGTCTATGTGATCGACAGCAATGACAAGGTTTCGGTGCGCAAAATCACAACCAGTGCCAGCAATCTTGATTACACCGCTATCGATTCCGGGCTTCAGGTTGGCGACCGTGTCGTCACCGACGGACTGGACCGGTTGAAGGACGGCAGCACGGTTAAAGTGGTTGCAGAGTACGGCGCGGCCAAGTCTGCCCAATCAGGTACACCGGACCACAAGAATGCCGACACATCCGGTAGTACAAAGCATCGGGCGCCGCCACCATGAGTGGTGAGAATCGGCCGGACCACGGAAGCACGGCGCAGGGAAAATCGCCCCAAGGGGAATTACCCCAAGAAAAATTATCCGGTTCTGCAGCCAACCCCGACTACGGGGATCATATATCGAGTGAATTGCTGGCCAGCGACCTGGGCGAACCCAGCCCGTCCCGCATCTTCATACTGCGGCCCATCGCCACCACCTTGCTGATGGTTGCGGTGTTGCTGGGCGGTTTCGTCGGGTACAGCCTGTTGCCGCAATCCGCCCTGCCCGAGGTGGACTATCCGACCATACAAGTGACGACGCTGTATCCCGGCGCCAGCCCGGACGTCATCACTTCATCGATCACCTCTCCGCTGGAACGGCAATTCGGGCAAATGCCCGGACTCGGGCAGATGTGGTCCGCCAGTTCCGGCGGCGCCTCGGTGATTACCCTGCGTTTTGACCTGAGCCTGTCGCTCGATGTCGCCGAACAGGAAGTGCAGGCGGCGATCAATGCGGCCACCACGTTCCTGCCGACTGATCTGCCCTCCCCGCCGATCTACGCCAAGGTCAATCCGGCCGATGCGCCGGTGATCACGCTGGGCCTGACCTCGGACACGCTGCCGCTCACGGAACTGCAGGATATCGCCGACACGCGGCTGGCGCAAAAACTTTCCCAGGTGACCGGCGTGGGGCTGGTCACCCTGAGCGGCGGCCAGCGCCCCTCGGTCAAGGTGCAGGTCAACGGCCGCATGCTTGCCTCGTACGGACTGAGCCTGGCCAGTGTGCAGGCGGCGATCACCGCAGCCAACGTCAACACACCCAAGGGCAGTTTCGATGGTCCGCTGCGCGCGTCGACCATCAATGCCAACGACCAGCTGCAATCGGCCGAAGACTATCGCAACCTGGTGATCGCCTACAACAGGGGTGCGCCGGTGCACCTTGGCGACGTGGCGACGGTGGTGCAGGGTCCGGAGAACGCGCTGCTTGCCGCCTGGGTCAACCACAAACCCGGCATCGTGATCAATGTGCAGCGCCAGCCGGGCGCAAACGTGATCGCCGTGGTCGACCGCATCCAGGAACTGCTGCCGCAGATGCGCAAGACCCTGCCCGGCGCCACCGACCTGACCATACTTTCGGATCGCACCGTGACGATACGCGCCGCGATCTCGGATGTGAAATTCGAACTGATGCTTTCGGTGGTGCTGGTGGTGCTGGTGATCTGGCTGTTCCTTCGCAGCGTGCGTGCGACGTTCATCCCGGCGATGGCCGTGCCGCTGTCGCTGATCGGCACTTTCGGCGTGATCTATCTGGCCGGCTTCTCGATCAACAACCTGACCCTGATGGCGCTGACCATCGCGACCGGTTTCGTGGTGGATGATGCGATCGTGATGATCGAGAATATTTCCCGCTATATCGAGCGCGGCGACCCGCCCCTGCAAGCCGCGCTGAAAGGCGCGAAACAGATCGGCTTCACCATCATCTCGCTGACCTTCTCGCTGATTGCCGTGCTGATCCCGCTGCTGTTCATGGGCGATGTGGTCGGGCGACTGTTCCGCGAATTTGCGATCACCCTGGCGGTCGCCATTCTGATCTCGGCAGCTGTGTCGTTGAGCTTTACCCCGATGCTCAGTGCCCGTTTGCTCAGGCATGTGCCGGACAACCAGCAAAGCCGCTTGATGCGCTGGAGCCAGCACCACTTCGATCGACTGATCGAAGCCTATGGCCGCGCAGTGCGCTGGGTGCTGAGCCATGAACGGCTGACACTGATGGTCGCGTTCGGCACGCTGATCCTGACCGTGGTGCTGTACATGGTCATTCCCAAAGGATTCTTCCCGGTCGAGGACACCGGACTGATCCAGGCCATCACCGTCGCGCCGCAAAGCACCTCGTTCCAGGAAATGAACCGCAAGCAGCAGGCGCTGGTGGATCAGCTGCTCAAGGATCCCGCGGTGGAAAACATCTCCACCTTCATCGGTGTGGACGGCAGCAATGCCACGCTGAACAGCGGCCGCATGCAGATCAGCCTGAAACCGCTGGCGCAGCGCAGCGACCGGGTCGGGCCCATCATCACCCGCTTGCAGCAGCAGGCCGCCCAGGTTCAAGACATGCAGGTCTATCTGCAGCCGGTGCAGGACCTGACCATCGACGATCTGGTCAGCCGCAGTCCATACCAGTTCAGCATCTCCTCAACCAGCGCGGGCGATCTGGCCAAGTGGAGCGCGCTGCTGATCGACAAATTGCACACCATGCCGCAATTCACCGACGTGACCAGCACGCTTCAGAATGACGGTCTGCAGGCCTATGTGGATATCGACCGCGATGCCGCTTCGCGGCTCGGCATCAGCGTCGCGGCTATCGACGGCGCGCTGTACAGCGCCTTTGGGCAGCGCCTGATCTCGACCATCTTTACCCAGTCGACCCAGTATCGCGTGGTGCTGCAGCTTGACCGGCAGGACCGCCAGGGTCTGGACGGGTTCAACAGCATCTACCTGCCCTCCGCCAGCGGCCATGCGGTGCCGCTGGCACAGGTGGCGAACATCGTGCAGCAGACCGGACCGCTGGAAATCGATCACCTCGGCCAGTTCCCGGCGGCGATGATCTCGTTCGGGCTGTCTCCTGGCGTTTCGATCGGTGCTGCGGTCAAGGCGATACACGAAGCGCAGACGGCAATCGGATTGCCCGTGGCGGTGCCGATCAAGATGCAGGGCGCGGCGGCGGCATTCGAGTCGGCGCTGTCCAACCAGCTGTGGCTGCTGCTGGCGGCGGTCGCGACCATGTACATCGTGCTCGGGGTGCTTTATGAAAGCTTCGTGCATCCGGTGACCATCCTTTCCACGCTGCCGTCGGCAGGCATCGGCGCCTTGCTGGCGCTGATGATGACGGGCAACAACCTGACCGTGATCGCCATCATCGGCATTATCCTGCTGATTGGTATCGTGCAGAAAAATGCGATCATGATGGTGGACTTCGCGCTGGATGCGCAGCGCAACCAGGGATTGCCGCCGGCCGATGCGATCCTGCAGGCGGCCAAGCTGCGGTTGCGGCCCATCCTGATGACCACGTTCGCCGCGATATTCGGCGCGATCCCGCTGATCATCGGCGGGGGCATGGGTGCGGAACTGCGCCAGCCGCTGGGTATCACGCTGGTCGGCGGATTGCTGCTGTCGCAGCTGCTCACGCTGTTCACCACACCTGTCATCTATCTGATGTTTGACCAGCTGGCAGCGGCATGGAAACTGCGTTTTGCCGGCGATGCGGCAACCCGGGAAAGCACAGTGTGAATATTTCCGCGCCATTCATACAGCGCCCGGTCGGGACGACGTTGCTGGCGATGGCGATAGTGCTGCTCGGCGCGATCGCCTTCAGGATGCTGCCGGTATCGCCATTGCCGCAGGTCGATTTCCCGACGATCAACGTTAATGCCAACCTGCCTGGCGCCAGTCCCGATGTGATGGCGGCGACCGTGGCGACCCCGCTGGAACGCTCGCTCGGAAAGATCGCGGGCATCACGGAAATGACTTCTTCCAGCTCGCTGGGCTCGACCAATGTCACCATCCAGTTCGACCTGTCCAAGAACATCAACAGTGCGGCACGCGAAGTGCAGGCCGCGATCAATGCCGCGCTGCCGATGATGCCGACCGGTATGGCCGGCAATCCGACCTATCGCAAGGTCAATCCGGCCGACGCGCCGATCATGATCCTGTCGCTGACATCGAAGAGCAAATCGCAGAGCCAGATGTACGATGCAGCCTCGACGATACTTGCACAAAAGATCTCCCAGCTGGCCGGAGTCGGCCAGGTCACCGTGGGCGGCGGCGCACTGCCGTCGGTGCGTGTCGACATGGACCTGGACCAGGTCAACAACATGGGCCTCAGCCTCGAACAGGTAAGACTGGGCATTGCCACCGGCAATGTCAATGCACCCAAGGGGGCGCTGGAGGATGGCCGGCACCGCTGGCAGATACAGGCCAATGACCAGCTCACCGTGGCCGAGCAATACAGCAATCTGGTCATTGCCTACCGCAACGGGGTTCCGGTACGGCTGAATCAGGTGGCGCATATCAGCACGGGCTTGCAGAACGTGCGCAACATGGGCATGGCCAACGGCGAACCCTCGATACAACTGATCATTTTTCGCCAGCCGGGCGCGAATATCATCGACGCGGTGGATGCGATCAAGGCCGAACTTCCGGAACTCGAGGCCTCCATTTCCCCGGACATCGTGGTGCATGTGATGTCGGACCGCACCATCACGATCCGCGCTTCATTGCACGATTCGGAAGGAACACTGGTGCTCTCGGTGTTTCTGGTGGCGCTGGTGGTGTTCGCGTTCCTGCGCGACTGGCGCGCCACGCTGATCCCGGCGATTGCGGTGCCGATTTCATTGATCGGCACATTTGCCGCCATGTATCTGCTCGGTTACAGCCTGGACAATTTGTCGCTGATGGCGCTGATCGTCGCGACCGGTTTCGTGGTCGACGATGCGGTCGTGGTACTGGAAAACATCATGCGCCACGTCGAGGAGGGCGTCGCGCCGATGCAGGCCGCTCTGCAAGGCGCCAGGGAAGTCGGCTTCACGGTATTGTCCATGAGCCTGTCGCTGGTGGCGGTGTTCCTGCCGGTGCTGTTGATGGGCGGGATCATCGGCCGGCTGTTCCGCGAATTCGCGGCGACCCTGTCGATCGCGATCTTCATCTCGCTGCTGGTCTCGCTCACGCTGACACCGATGCTGGCTTCGCGGCTGCTCAGACAACACAACTTGCAGCAGACGCCGGGACGCATTGCAGCCTGGAGCGAACGCAGCTACGGCAAGCTGCTGCATGCCTATGATCGCACCCTGACCTGGGCGCTCGACCACCACCGCTTCATGATGGCCATCTTTTTCGGCACGCTGGCGTTGAATGTCTACCTGTACCAGGTCGTGCCCAAGGGATTCTTCCCGACCCAGGACACCGGCCTGGTGATCGGAAACATACAGGCTGACCAGGCGATCTCGTTTCAGGCCATGTCGCAAAAACTCAAGGACGTCGTGGCCATCATCAATCATGACCCGGCAACCGAAAACGTGGTGGCGTTCACGGGTGGTGGGTCGACCAACGGCGGCTTTATCTTTCTGGCCCTGAAACCCTATCAGCAACGCCAGGACGCAACCGCGGTGATCGGCAGGCTCAGGCGCAACATGGCTTCGGTGTCCGGTGCACAGGTATTTCTGGCGCCGGTACAGGACATCCGCGCGGGTGGCCGGCCTTCTCCGGCACTTTATCAGTACACCCTGCAATCCAGCGATCTGGGTGAATTGCGCACCTGGGAACCGCGGGTTCTCGAAGCCTTCGGGAATATACACGGCCTGACCGACGTCAATACCGACCAGCAAAGCAAAGGTCTGGAAATCAGTCTGGTGATCGACCGTGAAGCTGCCGCGCGGTACGGGATCTCGGTGTCCACCATCGACCAGACCATGAACGATGCATTCGGCCAGCGCCTGGTGTCCACGATTTACGCGCCGCTGAACCAATACCGCGTGGTGCTGGAAGCGGCTCCGCAATATCTGCAGGGCCCGGAATCGCTCAACGATATCTATCTGATGAGCGCTGCCGGACAACCGGTCCCGCTGTCTGCATTGGCGCATTACGAAAGTGACACCACGCCGCTGGCGGTCAACCATCAGGGTCTGTTTGCCGCCTCCACGATCTCGTTCAATCTCGACAAGCGCGTCTCGCTCGGCCAGGCACAGCGACTGATCGATGAAGAAATGGTGAAGATCGGTTTGCCGGGCAGCATACAGGGCGGCTTCCAGGGTACGGCCAAACTCTTCCAGGACACCCTGAAAAATCAACCCCTGTTCATCTTCACCGCGATTCTTGTCATTTATATCGTGCTGGGCATCCTGTACGAAAGCACCATACACCCGCTGACCATCCTGTCCACCCTGCCCTCGGCCGGCGTGGGAGCCGTGCTGGCACTGCTGCTGTTCCATACCGATTTTTCCATCATCGCGCTGATCGGTGTATTCCTGCTGATCGGGATCGTCAAGAAGAACGCGATATTGATGGTCGATTTTGCGTTGCAGATCGAACGCGAAAGCGGCGATGCCGATCCGCGCGAGGCGATACACCGGGCCTGTTTGCTGCGTCTGCGCCCGATCCTGATGACGACCATGGCGGCGCTGTTCACCACCTTGCCGCTGGCGCTGATCAGCGGCAACGGTGCCGAATTGCGCCAGCCGCTCGGCATCTCCATCGCCGGCGGACTGATCGTCAGCCAGTTGCTGACGCTGTACACCACGCCGGTGATCTATCTGGAACTCGACAAGCTGCGCCAGTGGGGACGCCACTGGTGGGCACGTCGCCGCTTCAATAATGCCGCTCTCAACCAATCAGCCTAGAGGTCTGCCATGAAATCGATGGATCATTCAAAAGCACAGTCGCCGCACCGGCGGACAATCCGTGGAAAAGCGCATCAGACTTTCCTGCAGCCGAAATCGCTGGCACTCGCCCTGTCCGTTTGCGCGGTACTGGGTGCCTGCTCGGCCGGCCCTGATTACAAGCGGCCGGATGTCGTTACGCCTGCACAATACAAGGAGAATCGCAGCTGGATCAAAGCGGTGCCGCCGGCGACAGCGGTGCCGGATGCGTGGTGGACGATCTTCGGCGATGCGACGCTGGATTCGCTTGAGCCTCGCGTGGCCAGTGCCAATCAAAGCCTTCGCGCGTCCTATTTCGCCTACCAGCAGGCGCTGGCCCTCACCGATGCGGCGCGGGCGGGCGAATTCCCGACCCTGGGCGCGGCCGTCGCATCCACGCGCAGCGGGAGCGGATCCGGAAGCTCTGCAGCGCCCGTTGTTCCCGGCAAAACCGTGTCGCTCACCGCCAGCTGGGTGCCCGATTTCTGGGGCAGGATAGGCAGGCAGGTCGAGGCCAGCAAGGCCAGCGCCGAAGCCAGCCGCGACACTCTGATTGCCGCCCAGCTCAGCCTGCAGGCCACGCTGGCACAGGATTATTTCCTGGTCCGTCAACTGGACAGCGAAATCGGGCTGGCGCAGCATACCGTGACCGCCTACGACAAATCATTGCAACTCACCAACAACCGCTACGCGGCCGGCGTCGCCACCAAGGCGGACGTTGCACTGGCTCAATCGCAGCTTGCCGATGCCCGGGTCCAGCTCGTCACCTTCGGCGTGCAGCGTGCACAAACGGAACATGCGATCGCGGTGCTGATCGGCGAACCGCCGTCCGGTTTCACTCTGCCGGCCGTTGCCGGCATGCCCCAGCCGCAAGCCATCCCGGCCGGATTACCCTCGCAGCTGCTGCTGCGCCGTCCCGACCTGCTCGCAGCCGAACGCCAGGTGGCGGCATCCAACGCGCAAATCGGCGTTGCCGAATCGGCATATTTTCCGGACTTGACGCTCTCGGCGGAAGGCGGCTGGCACGGTCCGTCTTTTGCCGGCCTGATCGCGGCACCCAACGAGTTTTGGTCGATCGGTCCGTCGCTGGCCGAGACGCTGTTCGACGGCGGCGCGCGCGGTGCGCAGGTCGCGCAAAGCCAGGCTGTGTACCAGCAGACCGTGGCACAGTATCGGCAGCTCAGCCTTCAGGCTTTGCAACAGGTCGAAGACCAGCTTGCGGCAACGTCCATTCTCGCCGAAGAAGCGCAATTGCAGCAGCAGGCGGTCACCGCGGCGGACGAATCATTGCGCCTGGTCACCAACCAGTACAAAGCCGGGATCGTGTCCTATCTGAATGTGGTCACCGCCCAGGCTGCGGCTTATACGGCGCGCAATACGTACTTGCAGATCGAGGGGCAGCGGCTGAATGCAGGCGTAGCGTTGATCCAGGCAATGGGCGGAGGTTGGGGGGAAGTCATCCAGGCTGCAAGGACACCGGATATCGGCAAATAACGCTGCAACACGGGTTTGCGTCAGCACTTCACCACGCCATTGGGCAGTTTCAGGCACCCAGCCATTGAAAAACCTGGCCGCGCACTTGCGTACTGCCATCAAGTGCCGGGCTTATCCAGAACACATCCTTTCCAGTCTGGAAATCCCGGGATCACAGTTGAAGTGCATGATCTCATTTCAACTGCAAGACGTCACGCCAGTTCGACCATGCCCAAAAACGTCCGTGCCGGACCCGGACCGATCATCTGCCCGAAGGAGCGGCAGGTACACCCTCAGGTGTGTTAGGCGGTGCAGCATATCCTGCAGGCGCACCCGGCATATTCGCGGGAGGTGCTGCCGCAGGCGCAGGTGCCGCAGGGGTTGTCGGCGGTGTCGCCGGCACCGCCCGCCAGCCGCTCGGGCAAGTCGCCACATAGGGATAATATCCTCTCGCCGAATCACAGTAATACCATAACTGCTGCGCAGGCTGCGGTGCGATGGTTTGAGGCGGCTGCGGCTGCACCACGACGGTTTGCAGCGGCACATAGGCATACGGGTCGGGGTAGGGATAAACCGGCACCGGATAGAAGAACCATTCACCGCCTGCTATCCACCACCAGCCAAAGCGGCCGTCATGCCAGGATTGCCGCCAGAATCCCCTGTGCCACAACCGCATGTCGTGCCGGTCAAAGTGCCGGAAATCTCCATGCCATGGGCCTCTCGGACCATGCCAGTCACCTCCGTGCCATCCGCCGCGCACGGCGCCGCCATGTACTTCGCCGCCGCGCATCCCGCCGCCGCGCATTTCATCGGCACTGGCGAACATCGATCCCGCAACCACAGTCGCAACAACCAGTCCGCTGATCGCGAGAGTTCGTTTGATTTTCATATTAAGTTCCCTTGTTTGCAAAACATGCATTACAAAACCATCCCGACATAACGGCCAGACCTATTGCCCGGACGGAGGCGGGGGCGGAAAGTTGGGCGGGGGAGGCGTTACCTGCTGCTGGTATTGGTAACCGGGAACCTGGTTGCCTTTGGCGTACATGCACTGCTTGTAAGCGTTGTTATAACGCCACTGTGCATCACGCGACGCGTATTCCGTCTGATTTGCGCCGGCAGAGGAACCGGCAAGGAAGCCCATCCCGGCGCCGACCGAAGCGCCCTGCCTGTTGCCCCCGATCAGTTCACCCGCGACAGCACCGATCGCCGTTCCCGCCGCCGCCGAGCTGGCGAAATTTCCATAGGAACCGCCGGGAGGTAACCCCACCGCCTGACTCGCATACTGGCGGCACTGCTGGTCTTCAGCGGTAAATACGTCGAATGGTTTGCCGGGTGCCGGCATTACCGACACGGTGGGACCGATCGGACGCTGTGTCGCGCAACCGGCCAGCAAGCCGGCAGAAATCAATAGTGCCGAACTGTAAGCGGCGCCGCGATACCATCTGGAATTCATGTCTTTCTCCTTATTTTCAAAAATGATCAATTGTGTTGCCAACTACATGTTCATCTTGCCGGTGGTGCATATGCGGGCGCCGGCTGTGAGGCCGGTACGGCCTCCCATCCACCGGGACACGAAGCGACATAGGGGTAGTATGCGTTGGCGGCAGCACAGAAATACCAGTACTGCTGTGTCGCAGGCATGGGCGCATAGGCCGGCGCTGGCTGTATATAAACAGTTTGAGGCTGGATTACCGTCGGGGGCTGGCTCAGATCATACACGATCGCCCCGCCGATCAGCGCCGGGAATATCCACCCGCCGCCCCAACCCCAACCTCCACCATGGCGATATCCGCCCCAATTACCACCTCCGCCGCCGCGTCCGCCGTCTGCAAAAGCCGGGGAAACGGATAGCATCGCAAGTAATATAATGATGACTTTTTTCATGGCACGGCTCCTGGTTTATTCTTGCTGATCGAACAAATGATTCGACAAGCAATTTCAGGGGTTGTTCAATCGGTGCAACTTGTTCGACTAAATTAAATCAGAGCGATGTATCGGGCTTATTTCAACAATGTTTGGTTTTGTAACAGTTTCAATAAATTTCATGGTCGAGCCGTACAGAACAATCGGATATCTTCATTTGATATGTATGCCCTATACTCTCGCCAGATTTTTCAGCAATCACAACGCCGGCATGATACACACCAATTTGGTCGCACCATAAATGAAACTGCAAACCGCCGGATCATCGGGAATTGAATCGTTCGCAATGTTGTGGTTCATCCCTGTACTGATTTTGATTTCAAGCTGCCAGGCCCTTGCCGGTGAAACTGGCGATCCGTTTGGCACGGATTCCTTGCTTCCACCCAGACCTGCATTGCGAATGGAAGGTACGGTTGCTGACCCGTGTGCCGCGCAACCCCTGGCTCATGCGCTCAACCTGCAGGAAGTTGTCAACCTCGCCTTGTGCAACAACCCGCAGACCCGTGTGGCATGGGCCAATTCGCTGGTGCAGGCTGCCCAGGTCGGGGTGAACAAATCGGCTTACTTGCCCACTGTCAGTCTGAACGCGTCCGATAACAGCACCACTGGAACCGCTGTTCCCGGTGCGGACCAGCGCGACATTGGCGTGACTTTTTCCTATTTGCTGTATGACTTCGGCGCGCGCTCCGCCAGCCTGGAAAATTCCCGCCAGTTACTCGCTGCCGCAATTGCGACACAGGACAGTACCGTGCAGTCGGTATTTCTCGCCGCGGTGCAGGATTATTACCAGGTACAAGCCAATTCGGCCGCGCTGGATGCGGCTCTGGAATCTGAACGGGCGGCAAAGGAAAGTTTTGATGCCGCCGAAGCTCGCTACAAAGTCGGCAGCGCAACACCCGCCGACAAGCTGCAGGCGCAAACTGCCTATTCGCAAGCCACACTGAACCGCATCACCGCCGACGGCAACCTGAGAAACGCACAGGGCACGCTGGCAAACATGATCGGACTGGATGCCAACCGCAGCGTGGCGCTGATACCCGCCAATACGGCAGCAATCCCGGAGAATTTTGAGGGGGATATCAGCTCGCTGATCGAACAGGCGCGCGTGCACCGCCCCGACCTGCAAGCCGCCGCCGCGCAAGTAAAGGCTGCAGAAGCCAATGCAGACGCGGTCCGCGCGTCGGGCCGGCCCACGATCTCGTTGAGCGCATCGTCAAACCGCTACAATTACTCGGGGATCAATTCCAACGGAACTTCAGTCGGCATCAATTTGAGCGTTCCGCTGTTCTCCGGATTTGCGACAACCTACCGGGTGCGCTCTGCCGAGGCCCAGGTTGATGCCAAAAATGCCCAGCTGGAACAGGTGCACCTGCAAGTTGCGCTGGATGTCTGGACGGCCTATCAGAACCTCACCACCGCAACGCAATCGTTGCGCACTTCCGCGGTTTTGCTGGACAGCGCGCAACAATCGGCACAGGTTGCGCTTGG
Organism: Gallionella sp.; assembly: GCA_049684555.1. Taxonomy (GTDB): domain Bacteria; phylum Pseudomonadota; class Gammaproteobacteria; order Burkholderiales; family Gallionellaceae; genus Gallionella. The sequence goes on from JBAVGB010000024.1 coordinate 16,310, forward strand.
GCGCTACAAGGCGGGAGTGGGCAGCATACTGGATCTGCTGAATGCGCAAAGCGCGCTGGCCAGCGCGCGCCAGCAACGCATCCAGGCGATGTTCAGCTGGAATATCAGCCGCGCCACACTTGCCCAGGCCATGGGCAGTCTGGACGCAGGCCTGTTGCAAACCTTGTCCGGCAGCAATGAACAAAAGACCGGCGAAAATCCACCACAGAAAACCCAGCCATGAAAAAACTATTCCGTTCTCCGCTTGTATTCTCCGCTATGGCTGCCATCGTCATCGCTGCCGGCGTTGCCTATTATTGGCGACATATTGAAGAATCGCCGCGGCAATACCGCACCCAAACGGCCGCAACAGGCGATGTCAGGCAGACCGTATCGGCCAACGGCACAATCAATCCGGTAACACTGGTCAGCGTGGGCACGCAGGTGTCGGGCACGGTAAGCAAGCTTTTTGTTGACTACAACAGCAAGGTCAAAAAAGGCCAGATCTTGCTGGAACTCGATGATGCATTGCTCGCCGCACAAGTCAGACAGAGTGAAGCGGGCGTGCAAAGTGCCCAGGCTTCGCTCGATCTTGCGGCTACAAACGAAAAACGCACCCGCGATCTGTTCGCGCTGGAATATGTCGCCCAGCAGGATCTGGATACCGCGGTGCAGGCAAGAAAATCCGCCGAGGCAGCTTTGCTGTCGGCCCGCGCGCAATTGGACCGGGACCGTGCCAACCTCTCCTATTCGGTGATCCGCTCGCCGGTTTCCGGGATAGTGGTGGACCGGGAAGTGGATATCGGCCAGACCGTGGCCGCCAGCCTGCAGACGCCGACACTGTTCAAGATCGCCCAGGACCTGTCCAAGATGCAGATCGATACCAATTTTGCCGAGGCGGATATCGGCGACATCCGCGTTGGGCAAACGGTGCGCTTTACCGTGGATGCTTTCGAGAACCGGCATTTCAAGGGCGAAGTCAAACAAATTCGCCTGAATCCGACCACGGTATCCAACGTGGTCACCTACGACGTGGTGGTCAACGTCAACAACCCGGATCAGATCCTGCTGCCCGGCATGACTGCCTATGTGAACATCGCGGTGGCGGAACGCAAAGATGCACTGCTGGTCCCCAATGCCGCATTGCGCTTCAAGCCCTCCAGCGACGAACTTGTCGAAACGCCGCCAGGCAATACCGGAAAGAATATCGCCGGCAATAGCGGCGTTACGCAGAGCGGCAAACCCGCTGGAACAAAGCCGGCTTCGGGACGGCCGCGCGACACATTTCCCGGCAAGGTATATGTTGTTTTGGCGAATGGAAAGCTGAAGCCGGTCAGCGTCACCGTCGGCATCACCGACAATCGCAATACCGAGATCGCCGGCGGCGATCTGAAGGCGGGCGATCAGGTGGTGATTGGCGAATCGCAGGCGGCCGACCAAACAGGAAGCTCCGGCATCCGGCCGATGAGATTTTTCTGATGAGCGACACCGTCATTCTCATCGAAAACCTGGACAAGTCGTACCTGACCTCTGCCGGACCATTTCCCGCGCTCAAGCAGGTGACGCTGAGCATCGATGCGGGTGAATTCGTAGCAATCATGGGTCCGTCCGGTTCCGGAAAATCCACCTTCATGAACATCCTCGGCTGCCTCGACAAGCCCAGTGCCGGGCGCTACCTGCTGGATGGCCGCGATGTCGAAAACCTGAGCAAGGACGAACTGGCGTTGTTGCGCAACCGCACCATCGGCTTCGTATTCCAGGGCTACAACCTGTTGCAGCGCATGTCGTTGCTGGACAATGTGGCCCTGCCGCTGATTTATTGCGGGGTGGAACATGAACAACGCAACCAGCGTGCACAGGAACTGCTCGCCAGGGTCGGGCTGGCGGATAAAGCGGATTCCGTACCCAACCAGATCTCCGGCGGCCAGCAGCAACGCGTCGCGATCGCACGAGCGCTGATCAATCATCCCCGCCTGATCCTTGCCGATGAACCGACCGGCAACCTCGACAGCAGAACGAGCGAGGAGATCATGGCCTTGTTCGACCAACTCAACCGCGAGGGCATCACCATCGTGCTGGTCACTCACGAAGAGGATATCGCACGCCATGCCAAGCGCCAGGTGCGCTTCCACGACGGCTGCATCGTCAGCGACAAAAATATCATGGAAACTTCAACATGATGCTGGCAATGCTCGGCGAAGCCTGGCGGGCCATGGGTGCAAACCGCCTGCGCACCTTCCTGACCATGCTCGGCATGGTGATCGGTGTGGGCGCGGTGGTGCTGATGATGTCGATCGGGCAAGGTGCGCAATATGCGATCAAGCAAACCATCGCCTCGATGGGCAGCAACCTGTTCATTCTGCTTTCCGGCAGCACCTCGGCGGGCGGTGTGCGTTCCGGCGGCGGCGGCGGATATACCCTGAAAATCGGCGATGCGAACGCCATCTCCGAACTGCCCGGCGTGCAGGCGGTCGCCCCGATACAACCCGGCAGTGCGCAGATCGTATACGGGCCGAACAACTGGAATACCTCGGTACTCGGCACCACGCCCGGCTATCTGGAAGCGCGCTCATGGCCGATCGCATCGGGTGAAGCATTCACCGATTCGGATGTGCGCTCGGGCACCCGTGTGGCATTGATCGGAAAAACTGCCGCCGACAACCTGTTCGGCGACGAAGTCCCGGTCGGCAAAACCTTCCGCATCGGGCAAAGTCCCTTCGTCGTCCTCGGCACGCTGGCGATAAAAGGCCAGGGCATGGACGGACGCGACCAGGACGATACCGTCATCATCCCGATCACGACCGCACAGCGTCAGGTATTCGGCTCGCAATTCCCGGGGTCGGTGCGCATGATCATGGTGCAGACCACCACCCAGGAGGTCATGCCGGAAGTGCAAAAATCCATGACCGATCTGCTGCGCCAGCGGCACCGGATACGCGAAGGCATGGATGACGATTTCTTCCTGCGCAACATGACCGCCGCGGCAAATTCAGCGGCCGAAAGCACACGTGTGATGTCGCTGCTGCTGGGCGCGATTGCATCGGTCTCGTTATTGGTCGGCGGTATCGGCATCATGAACATCATGCTGGTCTCGGTCACCGAGCGTACCCGCGAGATCGGCATACGCATGGCGATCGGAGCGCGCGAACGCGACATCCTGCTGCAATTCCTGCTCGAAGCCATCATCATTTCGGTGGTGGGATGCTTCATCGGTCTGCTGTTGGGTATCGGCGGCGCGCTGCTGACCGACGCGATGACCGGCACTGCAGTGATCATATCGGGAAGCTCGGTGGTCGTTGCATTCAGCGTCGCAGCGGCGGTGGGCATCTTCTTCGGGTTTTATCCTGCGCACAAAGCCGCACGGCTCGATCCGATCGAGGCATTGCGTTACCAATAAGTCGGGCGCGACCTTTCAATTCCCAATCACAATTGTCAACTATTCGGGTCGCATGATATTCTTGGCCATTTGGTAATCATCTATAAAAATGTCAGTTTCCATCAAGACCCCGGAAGAAATCGAGAAAATGCGTGTCGCCGGCCGCCTCACCAGCGAGGTGCTCGATTACATCGCCCCGTTCGTCAAGGCGGGCGTGACCACCGACCAACTGGACAAGCTCTGCCATGACCTGATCGTCGATGTGCAGCACGCCATCCCTGCTCCGCTGAACTACGCCCCGGGCGGGCATACGCCGTACCCGAAGTCGATTTGCACTTCGATTAATCATCAGGTTTGCCACGGCGTGCCAAGCGACAAGGTGCTCAAGAATGGCGATATCGTCAATCTCGACATCACCGTGATCAAGGACGGATATCACGGCGACAGCAGCCGCATGTTCTATGTCGGCGAGCCTTCCATACAGGCGCGACGCTTGTGCGAGGTCACCTGGCAGGCGATGTGGCGCGGCATCAGGGTGGTCAAGCCGGGCGCCTATCTGGGTGACATCGGCCATGCCATCCAGAGCTTCGTTGAACCGCTGGGCTACGGCGTGGTGCGCGAATTTTGCGGGCACGGCATCGGGCAGCGCTTCCACGAGGAACCGCAGGTATTGCATTACGGGCGTCCGAAGACCGGCCTGAAACTCGAAGCCGGCATGACCTTCACCATCGAGCCGATGATCAATGCCGGCAAACCCGATATCAAACAGCTGGGCGACGGTTGGACCGTGGTCACCAAGGACCACAGCCTGTCGGCACAATACGAGCACACCATACTGGTGACTGATACAGGATTTGAAGTATTGACCGTTTCCGATGGCACCCCTCCCCCTCCCCAATAGCATCGCCGCACTGCGCCAGTCGCTAAGCAATGACCGGTTGGCCCTCGAACAGGGCTTTATGCAGCACCGCAACGCGGCGCGCCTGCTCGGCGCGCACAGCCGGCTGATCGACCGATACCTGCGCCATGTCTGGAAGCTGCTGTCCATGCCGGAACACGTTGCGCTGGTTGCGGTGGGCGGCTACGGACGCGGCGAGCTGTATCCGAAGTCGGACATTGATTTGCTGATCCTGCTGAAAGCCGACAATCCGGACGAGGCCATGCAGCAAAAGCTGCACCAACTGGTCAGCATGCTGTGGGATATCGGCCTGGAAGTCGGGCACAGCATACGCACCGTCGCGCAATGCCTGGGCGAGTCGGCCGATATCACCGTGCAAACCAATTTGCTCGAGGCACGACTGCTGACCGGCGATGAACGGCTGTTCGCGGAGCTGCAGAATGCCCTGCATCAATACCTTGACCCGCAAGAATTTTATCTGGCCAAGCTGCATGAGCAGCAGCAGCGCCATGCCCGGATTGCCGATACGGATTACAACCTCGAACCCAATCTGAAGGAAAGTCCGGGCGGCTTGCGCGACCTGCAGACCATCACCTGGATCAGCCGCGCTGCCGGACTGGGCACACACTGGAGCGAGCTCGCCAAAGCCGGGCTGATCAGCATCGCCGAGGCGCGCCAGATCGCCCGCCACGACAACCTGCTGCAAACGTTGCGCATACGCCTGCACTATCTTGCCAAGCGGCGCGAAGACCGCCTGATATTCGAATTCCAGACGCCGCTCGCCCAGCAGATGGGCATCACCGCGTCGGCCAATCGTCGCGCCAGCGAGCATTTGATGCAGCGCTACTACAGGACAAGATTGGCGGTTCGCCAGTTCAATACCATCCTGCTGCAAAGCCTGCGCGATCACCTGTTCCATGAAACGCCGCCGCAGCATGTGCTCAACGAAAGATTCAGGACCGTCGGCACGCTGCTGGATATCCGCGACGAGAAATTGTTCGAGCAGGTGCCGGAAGCGATCTTTGAATTGTTCCAGCTGATGCAGAAACATCCGGAACTGACTGACTTCAGCGCAAGGACGCTGCGCGCACTGTGGCGCGCACAGCACCGGATCGATGCCGCGTTCCGCCGCAACCCTGTGAACCGGGAGCATTTCATGGACATCCTGCGCCAGCCGCAGGGAGTCCTCCACACGCTGCGGCGGATGAATGAATACGGCATCCTCGGCCGCTATATCCCCGCGTTCGGGCGCATCGTCGGACAGCTGCAGCACGACCTGTTTCATGTCTACACGGTGGACGAACACATCCTGATGGTGGTACGCAACCTGCGGCGCTTCGCGGTGCCTGAATTTGCCCATGAACACCCTTACTGCAGCAAGCTGATCGGCGAATTCGCCCGTCCCGAAGTGCTGTATATCGCCGGACTTTTCCACGACATTGCCAAAGGTCGCGGCGGCGACCATTCGCAGCTCGGCAAGAAGGATGCCCGGATTTTCTGCAAGCAACACCTGCTCAGCCGCGACGACACCGATCTGGTGGTGTGGCTGGTCGAGCATCATCTGACGCTATCCGCCACCGCGCAGAAACAGGACTTGTCCGACCCCGAAGTGATCGCGAATTTCGCCGCGAAAATCAAGAACGAGCGCTATCTGGTTGCGCTGTACCTGTTGACGGTCGCGGATGTGCGCGGAACCAGCCCCAAAATCTGGAACGCCTGGAAGGCCAAACTGATAGAAGACCTGTACCGGGCGACGCGCCGCTACCTGAAAGACGGCAAAGTTGCCAATCTGCTCGATGACATCCGGCACAAGGCGGCTACCACGCTCAACCTGTATGCGATGGCACCGGAGTCCTACCAGCTGTTCTGGGCGCAGCTGGATGACAGCTATTTCCTGGATCACGAAGCGCAGGAAATCGCGTGGCATACCCGTTTGCTGGCTTACCGGGTGAATGCCCCCGACCCTGTTGTGAAGACCAGACTAAGCCCGGCCGGCGAGGGGCTGCAGGTGATGGTGTATTGCACGGACCGACGCGGGCTGTTTGCGCGGATCTGTGATTTTTTTGCGCGGATGAGCTTCACCATCGTCGAGGCCAAGATACATACCACGCTGCACGGCTATGCGCTGAACAGTTTCCAGATCATGGAAGCTGCACGCAGCGGCACTGCATACCGCGACATCATGACCTATATCGAGTTCGAGCTGGCGCAGCAGATCGTGCAGGCCAGGCCGATCGCGCCGGCCGCCTCGGGACGAGTCAGCCGCCAGCTGAAACACTTCCCGCTTCCTACCGAAGTCGAGATCAGGCCGGATAGGAAGGGCATGATGGTTCTCACGCTGGTTGCCGGCGACCGCCCGGGACTGCTGGCGCGCATCGCGCTGATACTGGACAAGCACAACATCGACGTGCACCGTGCCAAGATCAATACACTGGGCAGCCGTGCCGAGGACGTGTTCTGGATCAGCGGCGCGGATCTCGACCAGCCGGAGCAACTCGATGCGCTGCGCAAAGCAATACTGGCAGTTTGACCCAGGGTCAGGGCAACAAGGCAAAGGAGATCACCGTGAGTAGCGTAGCTTGAATACAGCCATCATTGGCGGCGGTTATGCGGGCATGGCGGCAGCGGTCGAACTGGCCGGTTGCGGTATCCCGGTGACCGTGTTTGAAAGCGCCCGGCAAATTGGCGGGCGCGCGCGCGGCGTCATATACAATGATACGCAGCTGGACAACGGCCAGCATCTCATGCTGGGTTGCTACCACCAGACGCTGCGCATGATCGAAAAGGTCGGCGGCAACATCGAAAACGACTTTCTGCGCGTCCCCCTGCAACTCGATCTGAACAACAAGTTTTCGATGAAAGCGCCCCGACTGCCCGCCCCCCTGCACCTTCTTGCCGCGCTTCTCGGGGCAAAAGGCCTGTCCCCGGCCGACCGGCTGGGCGCTGCGCGTTTCATGCTTGAACTGCGCCGCATCCATTTTCGTTTGCCCGCCGACATGACCGTTACTGATATGCTCGCCCAATACCGCCAGGGCGCAAACGCCACCCTCAAGCTATGGGAACCGCTGTGCATCGCCGCGCTGAACACCCCGATACACAAGGCTTCCGCACAGGTGATGCTCAACGTGTTGCGCGATGCGTTGAACGGCGTGCGTGCCGACAGCGACATGCTGCTGCCGCGCATTGACTTCACGGCGCTGTTCCCGCAACGCGCGGCAGAATACGTCGGGCAGCACGGTGGCACGGTGCGCATCGCGTGCGGCGTGGAAGCGCTGCAACCTTTCGAAGACCGCATCGAAATTAGCACTGCTACGGGCACCGAAAACTTCAGCCATGTCATCTGCGCCGCGCCGCCGGTGGTCGCCGCCAGGCTGCTGCGCCCCATCACCGCCACTGCAGAAACCGTCGCGCAGATCGACCGTCTTGAACACCAGCCGATCTACACCTTGTACCTGCAATATCCCGGCTATGTGGCTTTACCGCATGCCATGCTCGGCCTGCACCAGCGCTGCAGCCAGTGGCTGTTCGACAAAGGGCGCATCGCGGGCCAGCGCGGTTTGCTCGCTGCGGTGATCAGCGCGGAAGGCATCCATCAGCAATTGTCCCAGGATCAACTGTCACAAAAAGTAATCACGGAGTTGCGCGAGGAATTCGGCATTGCCGGGGAACCGCTTTGGGTCAAGGTGATCGCCGAAAAGCGCGCCACATTCTGCTGCTCTCCCAATCTGCGACGCCCCTCACAGCACACTTCATTGCCCCGTTTGATGTTGGCCGGCGACTACACCGCGGGTGATTATCCGGCCACGCTGGAAGGTGCGATAGGGAGCGGGTTGAAATGCGCTGCAGCGCTGGTTGAATCATACCGGCCCGAAGTGGTCAATCAAGCCTAGCCTTCAAAAAATCTGATCTGATTGCGCCCTGCGTCCTTGGCTTTATACATTGCGCTATCTGCACCGGTGAATATTTCCTTTTGGTCGATTGCATGATCCAGGAACAACATCACTCCGATGCTTGATGTGCAGCTGTATTCGATAACGGTTTCCGTATTTTCCTCAGACGAGATTTTCAGGACATAAGGTATGACAAGAGAACTGCGAATTTTCTCGGCGATTATGCTGGCCTGTTTGGTTGATTCGTCCTTATCTTCATTCAGCTCGCCAAGCACGACAACAAACTCATCCCCGCCAAACCGCGCGACAGTGTCAATCTCCCGCAAACTGGCAGCAATGCGGCGCGCCACTTCAATCAGCAGCAAATCGCCAGCATCGTGCCCGTATGTGTCATTGAGCGACTTGAAATTATCGATATCCAGGAACAACAGCGCGCCGTAACGTCCGCTGCGCTTGCTTGCGGCGATGGCTTGAAACAGGCGGTCGTTCAAAAGGCGACGATTGGGCAGCTTGGTGAGCTCATCATAGAACGCCAGTTTATGGATCTCCTCCTCTGCCTTTTTGCGTGCGGTGATATCGTGGGAAACCACCACCACATATGATGGCTCGCCCTGACCGTTCTTCATCAGCCCGCCAGAAGACTCCATGTAACCTATGCTGCCATCCGCCAGCACGATTCTGAATTCAGTCCTTTGCCCGATGCCGCTCAGCACGGTCTCCTCAAATATCTGTTTGATACGTTCCCGGTCATCCGGATGTACCTCGGCGAAGGAGTCCGAGCCCCTCATTGTTTCTGGATCGCCGAACACCCGCGAGTATGAGGAATTGTTATAGAGTCGCCGGCCTTCCAGATCGAGCACCGCAATATAATCCTCCACACCCTCGGCGATCATGCGGAAAAATTCTTCCTGCTCGCGCAATGCTTCCACTACCCGTTTGTGCTCCGTGATGTCCTGAACGCTGCCGATTATGCGAAGTGGTGCGCCATCCGCTGCATATTGCAGATCGCCGTTCGCACGGATCATCCTGATGCTCCCGTCCGCCCTGGCCACGCGTATCTCCAGATCATCGGGTTGTTCACCGGCAAGGCAGGCGCGTATCCATTCCCGCATAGCAGGTTGATCCCTTGAATAGACCAGGCTGATCAGGTTTTCCTTGGTTGGCACGAAGGTTTCGGGCGTGACCCCGTAGATTCGGTAGGTCTCATCGGTCCAGCGTATATTGTTCTTGTCGACTTCCATGCTCCAGCTGCCGATACGGGCCAGACGCTGGGACTCGGACAGCAGGTAATCCTTTTCATGCAAGGCTTTTTGCATCAACACGCGCTCGGTGATGTCGAATACCACCAAATTGCAGTGCTCGCCCGATTTGGTGGAAATCGCTTTGACATGCACAAAGATCTGGGGAGAGCCGATCATTTTCTGCAGTACCGTATCACATTCCTGTTTGATCTTGCTTTCGAATAATCGGGTCAGAAAGGCGGCGAATTCCTGCTGATGTCCGATAGCAACGAAGTCGGTGAATTGCCGGCCTGCAAGTTTCGAACGATCCAGACCGATCAGCGCCGCACCCGCAAAATTCATTTCGCTGATGGCGCTGTCCCGTGCAAGGGTGAAATATCCAACAGGAGCAAAATCATAGAACTCGACATAGCGCTCCATCGCGGATTCGGCTGACGATTCTGGTGGTATTCCTGGTTTATTATTCATATTGAGCAGTGAGTTGAGCAGCGAACCATAGGTTGTGTCGCATTATCGCAGACCCGGCAAGTCGTAATCACATCCGAAACAAGCGTCATTCAGAACATTATTTTTGGATGTTATCGCCAATTTGATTGTTTTAGTCATCGTTCCTAAATATTCGCAAGCCTCCGTTCGCGGCGAGACTTTGATTGATTATATTCACTAATTCAACCGTCGATCCCGATTTTTCAAAGGCAATCACGATTTTCAATTGTCAAGTTTCAACAACAAATACCGGATACCCAAAAATTTGCGTCAAAACCGGATCCGACCAGCAGCAAATACGCTGTATCACGAAGGGCCTGATAACAAATCATCGAGCCACAATTTCCAGCCATCGTATTTTTCCCGCAACGCCGGATTCTCAGCGGACTGTATTCTCACGCAGTTCCGGTGACTATCCGTATTCATACCTACAGCGAGCAGTCCGGCTCCGTGCAGGCTGGATTCGCTTTGTCGCAAAAAATGAACCTCGTAAGGCACGCACCTGGCGATGCCTTGTTGCAGACAAGTCAATCCCGATAATCCGCCGGACAGGAAAACACGCTCGATCGCGCCCTCGCGTTGAAATTCCTCCAGTATCCGCGTCACCCTGAAAATGACGGCTTCCACCAGCAACGCGGCGATACGGCGTTGCGTCAGCTGTTCGACAGGTTGTGAGAACCGGACGCCGATATCACCGCGAAAATAGGGTGCGCCCAGCCCGCTGGGCTCAGCGAGGCAAAAAATGTCATCTGTGGCCAGATCCTCTGTCCTGCAATCACCCACCGGATAGGGAGCAAGCGCCGCGGCGACTGAATTGAGGGTGCCTTCCATGGCGAAATGTGCATGGTCCGCACAGTCCTGATACACCAGGGATTGCAGGTAACCCTTGGGGGCCGCCTTTCCATCCTGCAGATAGCGGATCACGAAGCAGCCGGTGCCCAGGTTGACCATGGCTTCCGGTCTGTTTTCGCTCACGCTGGCGAGAAGTGCCGCAGACTGGTCACCCACGCTGGCCTGCAACACCAGCCCATTTTTCAAATGCAGTCCAATGCCTGAGGAAGATTTGATCTCCGGCAATATGCCGATGGGGATGTTGAACAGCTTGCAAAGCTGCACTGACCATCGTTGTTGCCGGATATCCATCAGCTGCGTGCGAGCCGCCATTGAGGCGTCAGTGATGAAATGCAGTCCGCTGGTCAGGCGCCAGATCAGGAAGGTATCCAGCGTGCCCGCACGCAATTCTCCCTGCTCAAGTCGTGCCAGCCATCCCGGGTTGTCCAGCAATAGAACGCGCAGCTTTGGAGCAAAATAATAGGGCGTAAGCGGTAAACCGGAAAGACGGCGGATCGTTGATTCATAAGTCTGCAAAGCCTCGCAGCTCGGCGCCCCGCGATTGTCCTGCCACGAGATCAGGGGCGTAACTGGCTCGCCGGTGGCTTGCTCCCAGATCAGGAATGACGAGCGCTGGCTGCAGATGCCGAGCGATCCGCATTCACCCGCTCGTGCAATGCATTCGTCGAGCAGCAGTTCGGCCGTTTCCGCATAAGCTAACGCGTCGCTTACATAATGCTCACCATTTCCATTAATTATGGGTGCGGGGCGTACCACTATATTGGTGAGTTCACCTTGCCTGTCCAGCAAGCCTGCCTTGACCAACGTGGTGCCCAGGTCCAGCGCGATGGCGGCAATATCGGCGATACCATGAAACATATCGTTATCACTTCAAATGTCAGATGTCGAAAACTAGCAAATCAACTGTCGCAGGTACCGTCGTGCGACATCGTCATCAGAGCGCACTGTCCGCTGGGGCCCTGCAACTGCCACTCGATGGTATACGAAAGCGACTCCGCCACACCAAAGTCTCAACACGCCGGTCTGCAGCCATCCCGGGGTGCCTGCGTTACCGAGATGCCGCGATAGAAATCGTCTGGCATGCTGTCGTTCGGCAAATCCAGCGCCGAGTCCACCTCATTGACCGCCCCCCATTTTCATGGCTCTTAATTGCAGGGCTTTTTGCGGCACATCGCTGATCAGAATATCCACGCCAAGTTCCAGCGCCTTGTCGATCTCCATGTCGCTGTTGCATGTGTAGACCGCGATGCATTTGCCCTGGTCGCGCAGCAATTTGACCAGCGCTTCATCGAGCGACCTGATCGGCAGGCACAAGCCGTGAAGGAAAGTCTGCTCCGCCAGCGCGCGTTGCGCATCCGAAAAGGTCTGGTCGGTTTCAAAGTTGTATATCAATGGAAAATCAGGCGCGTATTGATGTGCATAGAGCAGGCTGGAAAGATTGAACGATGAAATAAGAATAGAGCCATCGTGGACTGCACCCGCCATATCCAGCGTTTTCCTGACTTTAATTTCCTGGCGGGAAGCGTGTTCCCAATCCCGGTTCTTGATCTCGAGCAGCAAGCGGCAGCGCTTGCAATATGCATCAAGGAATTCCTTCAGGCTCATGATGCCTTCCGGTTTGGCCTGCGCCGAAAAGTGCGCGGCAAAATTCATCTTTTGCAGCCGGGCATGATCGAAATCGTCGACATGCTTGAGGGGCAATCCCAGCTTGCCGAGAAAGCGGTCGTGCCACAGCACGGCGACTTCATCGCGGCTGAGTTGCACGTCCGTTTCGATACCGTCGATATGATATTCCAGTGCCTTGTCGAATGCCGAGCGGGTGTTCTCGGCTGCCTCCCTGTTGGCGCCCCGGTGCGCAAAGATCATTGTTCGTGCCATGATATTTTTCTGATTGGCCGATCAGTTTCCTTTGCCCGGGGAATGCGCTTCACGGCGCTGCCTGGCATTCTGCATAATGACTTTTCGCTGATCGTCGTCAGCCTCGTTCCATCCCGTGATTTCCTCCAAAGAGCGAAAACAGCCCAGGCAAGTATCATCATCATTAAGACAGCAATTTCTGACCCAGGGAAATTGCACGGTGCTGCCATATTCATCCATCTTTGCCCCCATCTTTGCCCCCCTTTTTGTCAATTGGCGTTAGCGATATCTGCACTTCTGCCTGTTCCTCCGACGCTCCCGGTGCGAGATCTGGTTCCCCGCACAGGCGCAAAATTTCCGAGCGAGCCGTGTTACGCAGACGAATCGCCTCAGCCCAGTTCTTTCCTTCCGGCGCAATTGGCTTGCCTATCGTGACGGTGATGATCCCGCGGCGCGGAAACCAGTGGCCGTCGCGCAGAATGGAGCGGGTGCCGCGTATGCTCACCGGCACGACGGGCACTCCCGCTTCGGCAGCGACCACGAATGCGCCCATGCGGAAAGGCATCAGGCCGGGTATGCGGCTGAACGTGCCCTCCGGGAAGAACACCGGGCTGCGTCCGGATTGCAGGGAAAGTGCTACCTGTTTCACATCTTCCACGCTGCGCTGCGATTCGAAACGCTCGACGAAATCCGCTCCGATGTGCTGAAGATAGGTGCGCGCTGCGAAGCTGTCCAGCAGCTCGCGCTTGGCCACAAAACTGAAATAACCGGCGCTGCTGAGTTCGCCCGGTAGCGCTGCGACGACCACGATTCCATCCAGATAGCTGGCATGGTTTGCCACCAGCACGCAGGGCGCACCGGGTGTCAGGTTTTCCAACCCGCGAACCGCCATGGGCGTCCCTGTCAGGCGCGCAAACAACCGCGCATTCACGTGGCTTGCCTTCCAGCTCCATGCGTGGCGGCGCAGCAGTACTGCAGCCAGCCAGGTCAACGGCGCAAGCAACCAGAACAGCATCCATGTGTATGCGGCGTAAAAAACATCGGACACCACCCTGATGCCACGGCGCAACTGGGGCAATATTCCGGCCCACGCCAGGCGGACAACCTGCCACCATACCGCGCGTGTCGGCCTTGCACCCTTCTCGAACAATTCGCGGCAGGCCGCCCGGCGGATCTTGCCGCTCGATGTTTTGAGCACGGTGTGGATCGGCGCCACCACGATGTTGTCCGCCGCTATTTCCAGTATGTCCAGCGTCAATGCATTGATCTGTCCGCGCAGGATTTCCAGTTGCGCTGGAGAGGTCTCGCGCGTTTCGGCCAGCACCACCAGGCGCTCCGTGCCGGTGGCGGGATCCGGGCTGCCGAAGACCGCAACGCACCCCTTGCGGATGCCGGGGATGTTGCCCACGGCTTCCTCAAGTTCATAGGGGTAGATGTTGCGCCCGGCGCGGATAATGATGTCCTTTGATCGTCCGGTCAGGTAGATATCGCCCTCAGCCAGATAGGCGAAATCGCCGGAATCCAGCCACTCGCCGTGAAACAGTAATCTTGTCTGCTCGGGGTTGTGGAAGTAGCCGCTGGTAGCGGACGGCCCCTTGAATTCAAGATGCCCCTCCACACGCTCTCCCAGCTCGCGTCCGGTGGCATCCACGATCCTGACCTCGTGGCCGGGAAGCGGCCGGCCGCATGCCACATAGCGCAAGGCATCCACTTCCCCGCTGCCAGCCGGTTCGGCATGGCCGGAACGCATGAACCTGTCCCGCTTGATGCAGTCGATCCGCGGTCCGCGGCCTGGTGGGGGAAACGACAGCCCAACCGAACATTCGGCCAGTCCATATACCGGCGCGATCGCTTCCGGGCGCAATCCGTAGCGGCCGAAGCGTTGCGCAAAACTGGTGATGGTTTCCGGGCTGACCGGTTCTGCGCCGTTGAAAGCCATGCGCCAGCTCGACAGATCCAGTCCTTCGAGAACAGCATCCGGAATCTTGCGCAAACACAGTTCATAGCCGAAATTGGGGGAAGCCGACAGGGTGCCGCGGTGCTTGTGGATCGCCCACAGCCAGCGCTCCTGGCGTGCCAGAAAGCTAAGCGGAGACATCACCACCAGCGGGAAGGCATAGTACAAGCTGCACAGCCAGGCGCCGATCAGGCCCATGTCATGATACAGCGGCAGCCAACTGACGAACACGTCCGTGGAAGTGACGTGCACCGCTTGTCCCATGGCGCGGATGTTGGCCAGCAGATTGGCATGGGTCAGCACGACACCCTTGGGGTTGCCGGTACTGCCGGAAGTATACTGGAGCAGCGCGATATTCTCGGCTTTGAGCGGGCTTCTTGGCGCGTGTCCGGAGATGGATAACTCGGACGCCGTGGCAACAATACGCAACGCCTCCACCTGCGCCTGAAGCAGCTTCGCCATGGGCTTCGCCTCGGGAACCGTAATCAGGATGGTTGCGAACGCATTGGAGAGTATGCCCGCTTGCCGTCGCAGATGATCCTCGATCTGCGAGAAGCGGGCAGGCGGGTAAATGGGCACGGGCACTCCGCCTGCCAGCAACACCCCGAGGAAGCAGCAGAAATATTCACGGCTGGTGGGCAGCATGATCGCCACCGACTGGCCGGGCCGCAACCCGCGCTCCAGCAATCCCGAAGCGATTTCTTCCGCACCGTCCCGCAGTGCAGCGTAGGTTATCGCAGTTTCCTTGCCCTCTGCATCCTGCAGCGTAATGTGCATCCGGTCCGGATGGGCGCGCACGTGCCAATCCAGAACTTCCGGCAGCGTCATCGCATCCGACGGTTCGGCCTGTACCCAAACCGGGGCTTCGCTCCTCTGCGCGTGCTCCAGCGGTGCCGTGGCAGGGGCGGCGGCCAGCACCGCCTGCAGCAAATCCCGTGGTGTTTCGGCGGTGGCAAATACTTGTTCCGGCAGGCTGATCCTGAAGACTTGCTCGATGCGCGCGAGCAGTTCCACCCGCCCGAGGCTGTCAATGCCCAGATCCCGTTCCAGTGAACAGTCCAGCGTTACCGGAATACCTGCCTCGGGGCGCATGTGCAGTTCGGCTGCGAGCTGCCGTATGGTTGCCAGCAATGTGCTGGAGGTGTCATTCATAGCGTTCACCGTGCACTCCCTGGCTTGCCTGTCCAAGGAAACCGATTCCTCGCCACGCATGCCGTTTTACATTCACATCAGTAATGGTCAACAATATCCTCCCAGCTACCCATGTCGGTCAAGAAAAACCATGCGCCACTCCCTTGCCAAAACCGTCACACCCCGGGAAGTCTGGGCCTGGGCGATGTACGACTTCGCCAACTCCGGTTACACCACGGTGGTCATCACCGCGATCTTCAATGCCTATTTCGTCTCGGTGGTGGCGGGCGACCAGCCGTGGGCGACCTTCGCGTGGACGGCTGCGCTGGCGGTCTCCTATGCCGCGATCATGGTAACTGCGCCGGTGATCGGCGCCTATGCGGATGCCTATGCCGCCAAGAAAAAACTGCTGGCGCTGACCACGACAGGCTGCGTGGGCTTTACCGCGCTGCTGGCGTTTTCCGGGCCGGGCAGCCTGTGGCTGACCATCCTGCTGATCGTGTTGTCCAATTTCTTTTATGGCAGCGGAGAAAATATCATCGCGGCCTTCCTGCCGGAACTGGCGACCGGGCGTTCGCTCGGCAAGGTGTCGGGATGGGGATGGAGCCTGGGTTATGTCGGCGGCCTGGTCAGCCTGGGCGCCTGTCTCGCGTATGTGACTTGGGCGCAGGAGCACGGCCAACACGCGGCGGATTTCGTGCCGGTGACGATGCTGATCACGGCCGCGCTGTTCGCGCTTTCCAGCCTGCCCACTTTCCTGTTCCTCAAGGAACGCGCCGTGCCGCAGCTGCATCTGCAGGGACTGAACCTGGCGCAGGAATCCTTCGCGCGGCTGATGCAAACCATCAAACACGCGAAGGATTACCGCGACCTGCGGCGCTTCCTGGTCTGCACGGTGTTCTACCAAGCGGGCATCCAGGCGGTGATCACGCTCGCAGCGATCTACGCACAGCAGGCGATGCACTTCTCCACCCAGCAGACCATCGTGCTGATCTTCGTGGTCAACATCACCGCCGCCGTCGGCGCGTTCCTGTTCGGCCATTTGCAGGACCGTATCGGCCATATTCAGACCATTGCATTGACGCTGGTTGGCTGGATCGTGATGGTCTTGCTGGCATGGGCCGCACAGGGTCCGACGATGTTCTGGGTCGCCGCCAACCTCGCGGGAATCTGCATGGGCTCCAGCCAGTCCGCCGGGCGCGCGTTGGTCGGACTGCTGAGCCCTGCCACACGGCGCGCAGAATTTTTTGGGTTGTGGGGACTGGCGGTCAAGCTTTCGTCGATATTGGGGCCGCTGACTTACGGGCTGGTAAGCTGGATTTCGCGGGGTGACCATAGACTGGCGATCTTGATCACCGGCAGCTATTTTCTCGCGGGGCTGGCGATCCTGGCGGGAGTGAACGTGAGGCGCGGCAGGCGTGCGGCACTGCGATCACCTGTTTGATCATGGCAATTGGTCGATGAATCGTTTCATCGAAACCTTGAGTGCCGCGAAACTCGGGTTGTACATCAGCCGCCGCAGTATACCAGCTTTCAAATTCTTCTCGGTGATCTCGCCCTGAAAGTCCTGCTCGGGATGTTTGAGGCAGGCAGCGTATTTTTCCATATCGTCCGGATAATAATGCACGCAATTGGAATACTCCCCGTTAACACGGTAATGCCTGTCCTCCGGCGGTAGCACGATGGCGGTATGCGCCGAGCTTAATATCTTCTGCGCGGGAACCATGCTATTCACCAATTCCAGTTTTTCTGCCGGAAAATCGTGCGAAAACTTTTCCGGCTCGGTGGTGTACAGCACCAGCTTGTTTGATGGGTGGCGTGCGCGCGCGATGAATTCCAGAATCACTGAAGTTTTGACAGTCATGTCATCTGCGCTGGCAGCGATGAACACCGGAATGTCCAGTTCATACTGCCGTAACAGGGCATCAACTGCCTTGGTCAGCGCATACGTCTGGGCAGCTGCATTTTTTGTAAGGGACTCGTACTTGTAGATGTCCAGATCGGGTTTGATGTTCACCCATTTTGCAGACGGTATCAGCCAGCTATATAGTTTGTGCAGGTTGGCGAACGCCGCTCTTCGCGTAATCCCGAGCGCGGGGGAAAACAGGAACAGGCCGCGCACCCGGTTGTCGCGCAGGCCATAGTAAACGCTCAACGTACCGCCGATGGAGTATCCCGCCAGATAGATTTCGTCAGCCTCTTCGGCAAGTTTATAAGCCCCATATGCGACCGTCTTGGCCCACTCCTGCCAGGTCACCTCAAGCAGATCCCCGGGCTGCGTTCCATGCCCCGGCAGCAATACCGCCATGACACGAAAGCCGTTCTGCTGGAAGAACGCAGCCAGATAACGCATCGCATAGGGGGAGCCGGTCAGGCCATGCGTGAGCAGCACGCCGCGACGATAGGGTTTTTGTTGACCGGGCGAAAAACCGGGTGGCGGCTTCAGCTCAAACGGCGCGTTGCCGTCGACTATTTTTTCCATATCCGCGGCGCCGGCATGCACCCGATAGAGCATGTCCCGGGTTCGCGCCACATAATCCGCAAATGCCAAACGGCTGCCGTTGGCCAATTGGCTTCCATGGAAGCGCGAGTTCAACCCGGATGGCCGGTGCCGCTTCTCAAGCGGCGGCGTTGCCATGCTTACTCACCTGCGCATTTCGCAATTTCTGCGTCGGTCTTTAAATCCAGGCAATGTCTCAGATCCAGATTTTTTGGCCTCACTGGTTTATCGACGGCCGGCTTGCTGGTGGTCCTGTTCGTTTGGGAGGATTTCACTGGCAGCAAGGGAGCCTGGGCCGGTGCCATGGCAGGTTCGGTTGCAACAGGCTTTGCAGTTTCAGTTGTTGCTGCAGGCATTGCAGCAACTGGTTTTGGCGCAGCCGGTTTTGGCGCAGGCGCCGCAACATGGGGTGGCGCCGGTTTCACAACAACGGGCACCGGCTCCGGACCAAGGAGATGAAGTTCGAGGGGATCCAAATAGACGAATGCGGCACCGCCGATTATGATCAGGATACCGAATAGTATCCAGGTTTTTTGTTTGGACGAGATGCTCATTTTTTTCCTTTCCGAAGCAGAATCCGCATTCCATATAAGATCGGCCGATCTACCCGCATACGATAAACCGCAATGCCCGCGCTGGCAATCACCACCGGTAATTTATTCTTCCCAAAACGCGTTTTGTTTGTTGAAGCGTTGTATGCTTTTGCGCAATACATAGAGCTGGTGAGACAGGTCGTGCGCGATCCACCCCCTGGTCAAAGTGACGGCCTCCAGAACTGACTTATCCTGATGCTCGGCCAGCCCATCCAGCAGGCGATGCGCCACCGCGATATCGTTGATCAGCCCAAGCACATCCTGCACTTCGCTTAACGCGGCAAGGAAAGAACCGGCTTTTTGTCTGTCATAAAAAGACGCGAAAAATTCCGCGCTGTACCTGAGTTTTTTTGCAAGGATGCGCAGCGCATGCAGCTGCGCGGCTTCGGCAGTATCCAGCTGATGACCGGATTGTGCAAACCGTTTGGCCAGCTTGCGCAAACGCCGTGCGGCGAAGTCCTGCGCAAGCAGAACGGTCTCCGGCTGCTGCTTCCAATAGTCACCGTTCATCCAGATGGAGAAACGCAACAGCAATCGCTGCATTTCACGCACCTTTGCTGCGCCGCGCAGTTCCGCATAACAGGCCGCGCGCTGCTGCTCGCTGGCCGCCAGCAAAGCCTGCAAACCCGCATGTCCTGCCATGCGCGCGCACATCGGTTGAACCGTTCCGGCGATGAACACATCCCATTCGCGGATGCGTCCCAATGCGATGCACAACTCCGAGACATCCTTGTACAGTCCGGCCAATTGCTCGTCTTCGCGAACCTTTATGGTCATGCGCAGCACCACGCGCAGGCGGCGCAGCGCGACGCGCATCTGATGTACATATTCGTCATCTTCGCTTGCCATCGCTCCGGACAGGTTGCCTTGAAAATGCTGCAGGCAGAACCAGATCAGCGCTTTCAATACATCCGTCAGCGTGTCCGTGCTGACAAGCACCGGCACGACGCCCTTGACCGGATGCTCGGTATATCCTGTCAACAGGCGATAGCCCTGCTCCGCCTTGCTGACCGTTTCCAGTTCGAAAGGCACGATCTCCAGTATCTTCAGCGCCAGCTCGAACAACAGCCTTGGCTCGCCGGATTTCAATTCCAGTTCCAGCTCGCAGAGCGGCACGCTGTGCTGCTCGGTGCGCACTTCGCCCTGATCCATGCACAGCTCGATTTGCGCGCCCTTAAAATCCAGCATCCGGCTGTTGCGGGTAAAATCCGTGACGAAAACCGGGTGTAATTTCTTGCGCAACGATGGCCGCAAATGTTCGTCCCATTCCACTTCCTGCGTAGCTGAAAAATCCAGTGCCGCGCGCTGCACCGGCACTTCCCACTCGTTGCGCCGGTGCAGCCCGGCCTGCACTGAACCGCCGCCCTTCAGGGTTTGCAGCCATTGCCGCCCGGCATGGCGCAGGCGCAACGCCATCTCGGATTTATGCAAGTCCAGTTTCGGGGTGTCGTAATAGATGTTTTGCAGGCGATGCGTAACTGTGCGCGTCACAGAATAAGTCTTGAGCAGCGCATGCCGCTTCAGCCTGGCCAGCTGTTTTGAATCAATGCGCAATTTCAGTTCGGTTTCGACCGCCATGTCTACTCGAGTGTCGGCTAAAGAATAACTATAACAGGCTATCGAAATACCGTCGCGGGCTGCCTTTGCCCCTGACAGAAGAATACAATGCGTATATGCCTGTACATAACGCCGACATTACCGCCATTTTCGAAGCGATCGCCGACCTGCTTGAAGTCGAAGGTGCGAATCCGTTCCGCATCCGCGCCTATCGCAATGCCGCGCGCATCCTGGGCGACCTGCCGCAGGAGGCGCGGGGAATGGTTGAGCGCGGCGAAGACCTGACCCGTTTGCCCGGCATCGGCACCGATCTCGCCGCCAAGATCAGCGAGATCGTCACCACCGGGCATTGCAGCCTGCTGGATCGGCTGCGCAAGGAGTTGCCACCCGCGATCACCGAGCTGCTGAAGATTCCCGGCCTTGGACCAAAGCGCGTCAAGGCGCTCTACCACGATCTCGATGTACAGACGGTCGAACAGCTGCAGCGGGCCGCGCAGGACGGCCGCATCCGCGCGCTGCCCGGCTTCGGCGCGAAGACCGAGCAGAACATCCTGCAGGCGGTACAAGCCCATGCCAACCAGAGCCAACGATTCAAGCTCGCCACCGCGGCGCAATATGCCGAAACGCTGCGCGGCTTTCTGCAGCGTGTCCCGGGTGTCCAGCAGGTGATCGTGGCCGGCAGTTTCAGGCGCATGCGCGAGACCGTCGGGGACTTGGATATTCTGGTCACCGCCGCACCGGACAGCCCGGTGATGCGGCGCTTCACCGCGTATGACGAAGTTGCCGAGGTATATTCGGCCGGGGACACGCGCGCCAGCGTGCTGCTCAAGTGCGGCATCCAGGTGGATTTGCGCGTCGTGGCCCGGGAAAGTTACGGAGCCGCCCTGCACTACTTCACCGGCTCCAAGGCGCACAACATCGCGATCCGCCGCATCGCGCAGCAGCTCGGACTGAAGGTCAACGAATACGGCGTGTTCCGCGGCGCAAAGAAAATTGCAGGCGAAAGCGAGGAATCGGTCTACCGCGCGGTCGGCCTGCCTTACATCCCGCCCGAACTGCGCGAGGACCGCGGCGAGATCGAGGCAGCGCGCGCCGGGAGACTGCCCAGGCTGGTCGAACTGTCCGATCTGAAGGGCGACCTGCATGCGCATACCAAAGCCACCGACGGCCACGACAGCCTGCGCGACATGGCGCTGGCAGCCAAGGCATTCGGGCTGGAGTACCTCGCGATCACCGAACACTCGCGCCGCCTCACCGTCGCACACGGCCTCGATCCGGTCAAACTGGCGAAACAGTGCGACGAGATCGACCGTTTGAACGCCGAACTGGACGGCATCACACTGCTCAAGGGCATTGAGGTGGACATCTTGGAGGACGGCAGTCTCGACCTTCCGGATTCGGTGCTGGCACAGCTGGACCTGGTGGTCGGCGCAGTGCACAGCAAATTCGAGCTTTCCCGCGCGAAGCAGACCGAGCGTATCCTGCGCGCGATGGATGGTCCGCATTTCACGCTGCTCGCCCATCCCACAGGCCGGCTCATCGGGCAGCGCGAGCCCTACGACGTCGACATGCTGCGCATCATCCGCCATGCCAGGCAGCGCGGCTGCTTCCTGGAACTGAACGCCCATCCGGAGCGCCTCGACCTGCTCGACAGCCAGTGCCAGAGCGCAAAGGAAGAAGGTGTGCTGGTCAGCGTCAACTCCGATGCGCACAGCACCTTCGACTTTGCCAACCTCAAGTATGGCGTCGGCCAGGCACGGCGCGGCTGGCTGGAAAAAGCCGACGTGCTCAACACGCGCACGCTGGCCGCGCTGCGCAAGCTGCTCAAGCGCACGATGTAATATGTAATTATGGTCACTCTGGCATTGATGGGAGATGTAATGCTCGGCCGCCTGGTCAACGACAGGCTCAAGCACATGCAGCCGAAGCAAGTATGGGGCGACGTATTGCCGCATCTGGCACAAAGCGACCTGCGCATAATCAATCTGGAATGCGCACTGACCCTCCATCAGGAGCCGTGGATGCGCACTGAAAAAATGTTTCATTTCCGCGCCGACCCCGACGCGGTTAGCGTATTGAAGGCAGCGCATATTGATGCCTGTTCGCTCGCCAACAATCACATTCTCGATTTCGAAGTGCAGGGCCTGTTTGATACTTTGCGCGTACTCGATACAGCAGGTATCAGTCATGCCGGCGCCGGCTCAGATCACAAAGAGGCTGCAGCCGCGGCGATGCTCGAAGTGCAAAGTTCCCCACCTTGCCGTGTGGCACTGCTCTCCAACACCGACAACGAGCCGGATTTCGCGGCAACTGAAAAAAATCCAGGCACCAACTTTCTGGAAGTCTCGCTGGATGAAACAACGCTGGGACGGATCGCAAAGGACATCGCGCAAGCGCGTACTCAAGGCGCCGATCTGGTAGTGTTCTCGAATCATTGGGGCGCCAATTTCGTCGAACGACCATCGCCTGAATTCCGCACTTTCGCCAGACGCGTGATCGAACTCGGCGCCGATATCTACCACGGCCACAGCGCGCATATCTGCCAGGGCATAGAAATCTATCACGGCAAGCCGATACTTTATGACACCGGCAATTTCATCGACGATTACGCGGTTCATCCGCAGTTGCGCAACGACCGATCCTGCCTGTTCAAGCTGATGTTCGCGCATGGCAAACTGACTTGCATCGAATTGCTGCCGGTATCATTGAGCGTGGCGCACGTTGCTTTGGCGCAAGGCGAGGAGTTCGATGCGATCGGCGCGCGCATGAAGATGCTGTGTGCCGAATTGGGCACCACGCTCTCGCAACGGGATCACCGACTGGTATGCGGGACGTAGCCATGGGATCAGACTGTCAGCCGTGAGTGCACGAACGTGGACACCTCACCACAAACCCGGTGTTGAGCCGCACCGAATGCCAGTCACGCCAAGTATCGCCGCAACCTTGTCAATTTCGTGAAGGCCTGCCGCGTATCTCCAGCTAGTGCAGCAACAATTCGAACTCTTCCGGCGGCAGCGGTTTTGAAAACAGGTTGCCCTGCGCATAGTCGCAACCGGCGATGGACAGCAGGTAACGCTGTCCTTTGGTTTCCACGCCTTCCGCGATGACTTTCAATCCCAGTTTGTGCGCCATCACGATGATCGCCTCCGACAAGGCCATGTTGTTCGCGTCCGATTCGAGGTTATTTACGAAGGATTGGTCGATCTTGAGATAATCGATGTCAAACTTCTTCAGGTAGGAAAGCGATGAATAGCCGGTGCCAAAATCATCGATCGCCACCTGTATGCCGGCATCACGAAACTTGAACAGGCTGTCGGTCACTTCGGATTCGGCTTTCAACAGCAACCCTTCCGTGATCTCGACCACCATGTTCTTTCCGGTAAGGCCAAGACTGGCCAGATACTCGACCCAATCATCGCACATCCTACCGCCATGCTGGAACTGAATGGGCGACATGTTCACGCTCATCTGAAAGCCGCCTTGGCACCGCTTGTTCCATACACTCGCCCATCGGGCTGATTCCCTGAATACCCAGTCGCCGATCTCGCTGATCAGACCAGCTTCTTCTGCCAGCGCGACAAAATCCCCCGGACTGACCATACCCCGTTCCGGATGCTTCCAGCGTATCAGTGCTTCAGCTTTGCGGATCTGCCCGCTTGACATCTCGATGACCGGTTGAAAATGAACACTGAATTGCCCTGCGCCGAGCGCGCCGCGCAAGTCGCTGATCATGCGCAACCGTTTCTGTGCTTCGATCTGCAATGAACGGGTGAAATAACTGAAACGATTGCGGCCCTTGTTCTTGGCCACATACATCGCCTGGTCGGCATTCTTGATCAGGGAATCAATATCACCGGCATCGCTCGGGTAAACGGTAATGCCGATGCTGGCCGATATATACACTTCATCGCTGCCCAGCTGAAACGGCTGGGCCAGTATGCTGACGATCTTTTGCGCAACATCCTCGACATGACCGGTTTCCGACATCGCTGACAGGATCACGGTGAATTCATCCCCGCCCAGCCGGGCCAGGGTATCCGAACCCCGCACGCAGGCGCGGATGCGCCGGGCGGCTTCCTGCAACAGCAGGTCGCCCATCGCATGGCCGAGCGTGTCATTCACCTGCTTGAAATGGTCGAGGTCGATCAACAGCAAAGCCAGCGGCAGGCACTCGCGGTACGATCGCTTGATTTCCTGACCGAGACGGTCGTGGAACATGTCCCGATTGGGCAACCCGGTCAGGGTGTCGAAATTGGCCTGCCGCCAGATCAGTTCTTCAGATTTTTTTTTCTCGGTGACATCCCGGATCATGCCGCGGTAGGACACGATAGCTCCGTGCCGGTCCTTCACCGCACTGTAGCTGCACAGGGTGGTTATTCTTTCGCCGTTCTTTTTCTTGACGATCAGCTCCAGCTCGGCGAATCCCTTTTCGTTGACAAAGGCAAAGAGGTTTGCCTTGTCGGCCGGGTAGGCACAGATATCCCTTGCAAAATCCAGGGCCAGCATTTCCTCTTTCGAGTCATAACCGAATATCCGGATGACTTTATGATTGATGTCGATATAGTTCCCTTCCGCATTGCAGATAAACAACCCGTCAAGGGACTCCTCGAAAAGCGAGCGGTACTTTTCCTCGCTTTCCCGCAGCGCGTTCTCGATCTGCTTCCTCTCGGTGATGTCGATATAGCTGGCCCGGATCAATCTGCGGCTTTCAGAAGGCAGGCGAACCAGCCTGACCTCGCAAAGAATATCTCTGCCCTGGGCGTCCCGCACCAGCCTCTCGAACTTGACTTGCTCGCCGGCCAGAGCGCGTTCACCGCGTTCCTCATGCGTCTCCACCGCGGGTGCATCTGCAGGCTGGTTCGGTGCAACAAAATGTTTCGGGCCGCGGCGCAATAATTCCTCGCGACTGCAGGCAAACAGCCGTTCCGCGCTGGATGTCGCGTCGATGAAGAGATCGGCATCAAGGTCATGAATCAGGATCGCCTCGGGTGCATCCGCCGCAAGCGTGCGGAAGCGGGCCTCGCTCTCGCGCAACGCTGTGTCCAGGCGCTTGCGCTCGCCGATGTCGCGGACGATATTGAACAGCAATTTCTTGCCTTCCAGCACGATAGCCCTGCTGCACACTTCGATCGGCAATACCGAGCCGTCCTTGTGCACTTGTGCCGATTCGTAAATCAGGAATTCCTGGCTCTGCGCCTTCTCGATCCGGCCGACCAGCTTGCCGGAAAACTCCGGCAGAATGAAATCTCGGATATGCTTCCCGAGCATTTCATCCCTGGAATAGCCCAGTCGTGCATGAGCGGTCTGGTTGATTTCCCTGATGAAGCCATCCGGATCAAGGATAAACATGGAATCCGCTGCCAAGTTGAATAGCACATGAAATCCTTCCTTCCCGATCATTAATCCCCCAATCAGATGATATGCAATACTGAACCGGTCGCGTTCCATGTATCACTTGGTCCGGATGCCAGGAATAACATGCTGTCGACCCATGCTAACGGTCGTCGGCAGGTCAGCGCATAATCTATCAGGACATCCGCCTTTTTACCACGGGTTTATCTTGTCAATTTCCCACCCGAAAGGTGCTAACCGGATACACACAGAAATGTTTCTGGTCCGGCACATTATTGAGTAGTATTGGCAAACCATAATTTCAGACAAGGAATCAAAATGAGAAACATTGCAATCATTTCGGCATTGGTCATTTTCTCCCTAACGGCATGCAACAAAAAGCCCACAGAGCAGCCGTTTGTTCCCGATGCGGTGATACCTTCCACGGGGACACTGCCAGCCGGACATCCACCGATCAACAGACAGGACAGCACGATGGCTGCCATGCCCGAAACATTCCAGTCGCAAAAGGGCATGGTAGCCAGCGTCATCAACATACCCGAGTTTACCTACCTTGAGGTCAGCCAGGACAACCAGACGCGCTGGATTGTCGCCGCGTCTGTGATCGAGGTTAAAAAGGGCGATGTCATCGAGTTTGACAGCGGCACGACCGTGAAAAATTTCACCAGCAAGACACTGAACCGCACCTTCCCCAGCATCGCGTTCGTGAATCATGTAAACATCGTCAAAAAGTGATCCTGGCCGCACATCAGCGAGCTGCATATTCAAACGGTTCGCTATAATCCCTGGCGCAGGCTGGCCAGGCGGGCCAGCCCGAAATGGATGAAGGCCAGCGCCGTGATTACCGGGGCAAACAGGTTCAGCAACGGCACGAATTGCAGCAAGCCGGTCAGCAGTCCAAGCCCCCACCACGACGACTGATACCTGGAAAACAGTGCTTTCATTTCGCCGCTGCTGCCATGTTCCGAGAGCGCATCGTAGCGAAATAGCCGCTGGTTCAGATAGGTCGCGGCAATGAACGGCACTACCACGCCCGCGCCGATGAACCACAGCGGCACGGTGAACAGCCAGATTGCGGTGAAAATGGCGATCGCGATGGCGGCATTGAACAGATTGCCGGCAATACTTCCGCCGTTTTCGCGCTTGAGTTGCGGATAGTTGCGCTCGGCCACAATGCGGATCAGCGCGGGCATTGCGAAGAATGCAGTGATCAGTAGCGCGGTGATTAACACCATCGGCACGAACAGGAGCATGTGCAGCACTGCCTGGATCGCATTGGCTATCCAGCGCGGTTCCAGGCCGCTGAGCCAGTTCTGGATGCCGAGGCTGGCAAGGCCACCGGCTATCCATCCCGAGAAAGTGTCCCAGAAGGTCAGTCCAATCACCAGCCACAGCAGCACAGCCGCAGTCATCGGCCAGATCACGATCCACAATATCCTGAACTGGAACAGGTCACGCAAGGCTTTTGCCGTTGCATCGAGTATCAGATTCATCGTTATCCCTTATGCAGTCTTGATTCATGGCTGCGATAGCCGGATTCGACACAACCGGCTTTATGTCCGGCAGGCATACATCTGCGGATATACCAAGCGCGCAGTGCCATAGTAATATGTAGCCCGATAGCGGACGACTATGAATCTGCACTGGTATACCAGGGGAGGCAAAATGGGTTCCATAGAGCTGAAGATGGCCATCATTACCGGCTTCATCGGCGGATTGATCATGGTGCTTGCCGAAGCGGTGGCCTTGCACCGGAAACTGGGCAGATATCGCGTCCATCTGCACGGGCTTTACCACTCGAAAAGATTCTTCCGCCTGTCCGCCGAAGCATGCGCTATCGCTGTTGTCGTGCTAATCCAGCCCGTGATCGTTGCCAAGCTGGCGATGTCGGCACTGGACAACTTCGATCCTAAATTTTCCGCGCATGTGATGGCGGAACTGCATCAAGGCTTGCAGCATGGCAACTTGAACGATAGCCGCATGCTCAGGCATCCGCAGGATTGACCATGCAGAACATGATCGCCCGACCCAGGCGTTCAGCCCCTACTCATACCTGAGAAAATCTTCCGCCATCGCATCGGCACCGAATTGTTCGATCAGATTTTCGATCTCGGGCATCAACGCTTCCTCCTCGTCTTCTTCCAGAACCCCGTCGCCCACCAGGCTTGAACCCAGGCCGTTGGCGATCGCTTCCTGAACGGCCTCGAGCGTTGGCGGGTTTTCGCGATTCTCGTCGTTCATGACTTCTTCTATCACCCGTGAAAGCGCTTCGCTGGCAAAGGCGTAGATGAAGTCCATCGCGGCGGCCGATTCCCCGAACTGTTCGATCAGTTGATCCAGTTCGTCAATCACCGACTCGTCAACGTCGAAATGATGCAGTTCTTCGTCTTCCTCCACCCCGCCCGGCATACCGTGAACGAGGAATGTGCGCACCGCACCCAGTGTCAGCGGCTCGCCCGAATCCAGCTGGTCGATCAGGGTTTCGATGATGCCGGACAATTCTGGACTTACCCGGGTGGAGATATCGATGGGGTTGCTGATCATGATTTACGCTCCTGTTTTGATTCGGTCAGTATGTGCGGATTCTGGTTTATTTGAGCTCGGCACGCAACCTGTTTCCCAAACTGGAAGCGCAACCTTGGACCAATCAATGCCTGCGCGCGCGCCGCCAGTGGCGGATGACCAGATAGCCGCCGATCATGCCGCCAAGATGCGCAAAATGCGCCACACCCGCTTCCGTCCCGGTCACTCCGAGTATCAGTTCCAGGACCGCATAAAGGACCACGAACACCCTGGCTGGCATCGGAATCGGCGGTATCAGCAGCATGATGACCCGGTTCGGAAAGAATAGGCCATAGGCAAGCAACACGCCGAATACCCCCCCGGATGCGCCTATCGTGGGATAGTTCCCCCCGCTCAAGCCCGTGGCCAGCAACTGCATCAGTCCGGCAGATATCACGCTGGCGAAATAGAGCTGGAGGAACACCCTGCGTCCCAGCAGGTATTCCACCTCCCGCCCAAACAGCCACAGGCCGTACATGTTGAACGCAATGTGGGTGATGCTGCCGTGCAGAAAGGCATAGGTTACGAGTTGCCAGGGCATGAAGTTGACATGCAGCGGCCACAGCGCAAAGCTGGAGATCGCTACGTCACCGACCGCGATTTGCAGCAGATAGCAGGCTATCGTGGCGATAAGGATAAGCTGAACACCAAGCGGCATGGGGCGCATCGTCAACCCTCTCTCGCAGTTAACCGGGCGAATACCGGCATCCTGTTAATGCGGATGTTGCCGCTCGTTAGTTGATGTAGATTACAAAACATCACATGGCCTTTATTCACCTGATAATAGTCTGTCATCCGGAGAGGGCACCCGGCGACCCATCAGCCAATAGACGATGCCGAGCGACAGCAGCGAAGCGGCCAGCGCAAACAGGACCAGCGGTGAAACGGTTTCGACTTCGAACACGATGAACTGTCTGGCCACCGCCAGGATGGAAACCAGCACCACGTTCTTGACGATCACCTCGCGGCTCTTGCCCATGTATGCATTCATGATCGTATAGCTGAATTCGATCGCGATCAGCAGGATCATGATCATGCCGAAAGCTGACTGGAATGCATTGTGATCCAGCTTTTCGAGTGCGCCGCGGTGGACGAGATGGTATACCTCAACCACCAAGCCCCAGAATGCCGAAAGGATCATGATCGAGATCAGGAAAATGATTCCAGTCGTTATGATCAGGTCAAAATGGTTGAAATATCTTGACAGGAGTGATTTTGTAAGATCCCGGTTCTCGCGCATGATGATTTTAGTCGCCAAATGATTTGAACGGTTCCCTATCTTAACAGCAGAATTGAACGTCGTTTTGGCAAACAGGCAGCGTGATCCGGGTCAGTCGACAAAGGATTCAGCGGGATGATGTTCAAGCCCGAATGCCTCGGCAACCTTCCTGTGGGTGATCTTTCCGCCGATGATGTTGAGACCCTTCAGCAATGCAGTTGATTCACGGAGTGCCTGCCTGTATCCCTTGTTGGCCAGTTGCAGCACATAGGGCAAGGTTGCATTGGTCAGCGCCAGCGTTGAGGTGAGCGGCACGCTGCCGGGCATGTTGGCCACGCCGTAATGGACAATGCCATCGACAATGAAGGTAGGGTTTTCGTGCGTGGTGGGATGCATGGTCTCGACGCAGCCGCCCTGATCGATGGAAACATCGACGATCACCGCGCCGCGGTGCAGCCTTGCCAAGTCCGCGCGTTGCAGCAGTTTGGGTGCGACGGCGCCATGCACCAGCACCGCGCCGATCACCAGATCGGCACCGGTGATCTGTTCCAGCAGATTGTGCCGGTTTGAAAATATCAGCTGCACGTTGGCCGGCATCACATCGCTCAGATGGCGCAACCGTTCCAGTGAAGTATCGAGCATCACAACATGAGCGCCCATCCCGGCCCCAATCCTGGCAGCATTCACGCCGACCACCCCGCCGCCGATGATTACGACCTTTGCGGGCGGAACGCCCGGGACGCCGCTGAGCAATACGCCGCGCCCGCCATGCAGGTGTTCCAGATACTTGGCGCCTTCCTGCACCGCCATGCGCCCGGCCACTTCCGACATCGGCGTCAGCAGCGGCAGCTCACCCGAAGGCAGTTCGACGGTTTCATAAGCGATGCAAACCGCACCGGAGTCGAGATGCGCCCTGGTCAATTGCTTGTTGGCGGCAAAATGAAAGTAGGTAAAAATGATCTGGTCCGGCTTGATGCGCTTCCATTCCTGCTCGATCGGCTCTTTTACTTTCACGATCAGGTCTGATGTCGCCCAGACCGCATCGGCATCCTTCGCGATTTGTGCGCCTGCGGCCAGATATTGCGCATCGGAAAAGTCGCTGCCCAGACCCGCACCAGTTTCGACCTGAACAGAGTGTCCGGCCGACACCAGCGCAGCAACCCCGGCCGGAACCAGCGAGATACGGTTTTCGTTGGGTTTGATTTCCTTCGGTATGCCGATCTTCATGGAATGGCCTCCTGATCTGGACAGGAATATTTCAGGTAACACGGGTTGCCCAAGCGCATATGTTAGCAAACGCTGCCGGTAAGGAAATGGCCTGACTTATTATTCATTCTAAATTGTCCGTACAAACCGGACATTGTTTTGAGATTATTTCGAGAATACTACAGATTAGAATGCGTCTGGAGCTTTATGCAATACGGGAATGATTGCTAAAGGCACAAAGCGGAACTCCACTTATCGCTTTCGAGAAAGCGAAACGGGGAGCCTAAGCGTTCAATCTTCTCATTTCGGAGGTGCCACCGAACCGGTATAGATCACTTCGCACGCTCCGCCAGAAAAGAGCTTCATTCCCTTTTTGAGCAACTTGAGCGCCGGCCCGGCGAGAGTCACCAGGATGTTCGGTTTATCCACGACCGGTTTCTGGAAGGGGCCGCTGATCTTCTGTTTTACCTTGGCGCAGCCTTTGGCGTCGATCAGCACCACGGTCACGTCATCGAAACGCCCGTTGGCGAAATCGAGTCCTCCCCGAAGAGCGATCCGGTTCTTATTCGTCGCCATCGCCACGTCCTGCGCATGCGCCACACCGCGGTCGATCTTCCATTCGGAGACGAGCGTCCGGATCGTGCTGGCGCTTCCCGATCCTTTTAAGATGCTTGCAAAGTTGTATCCCTTCGTGACCACCAAACCGACAGGCCCGCCCAATAAGACGGCACCCAGGTCCACGAGGTTGAAGTGCTGACTGGATTCATACCGGGAAAACTCCTGATCGAGATCGGTGCCATTGAGCGTGAGGTTCTCACCCCGAAGGGAGGCCTCTCCGTTCGCAGTCTGCGTCATCTCGTTTACTGTCTTTCCCTGCATCGACAGATCCGCGGAGAAATCCATCGCTCCTTCCACGACCTTTTGTTGCGACAGAGTTTTGTAGAACTCCTCGATACGGAACTGCGGCAGAGAATAATGAATGTGGTAAAGGGGTACAGGGCCCGAAAAGTCCGCCCGAATGGTCCCCGAACCTTGTCCGCCGAAAACCCTCATCATGACGGGCTTAAAATCAAAGACTCCGTCCTTCCCGGCAACCGAAAACATCAAGTCGGACACCGTGAAGTCCTTTGTTCGGATCTCCCCGCAGGCAAGTTCCCCGGTGAAGGAAAGGCTTTTCATGAAGTCAGAACTTTTCGCTTCTGCGAGCCGCAGGCTGCGCACGTCCAGCTTGCAGTCCCCCGCTTCGAATCCTTCTCCGGATTGTTTGTCCGCGTAGTTGAGCGTCCCGTCCGAAAGTGACACTTCTCCCAAGTTCAGGGCGGGTAACGTCCCTCTGCCTGCCTCCGAGTTGTCGAAGTTATACTTGCCGTCGCTGTCCCGTTCGATGGAGAAACTGGGATGTTTCAGCGCGAGCTTCCCGAGCCGGACTTCCTTGTGGAATAGAGGCAGCAGATCGATACCAAGCCTAGCCTCCTTTACGGAGACGATATCCTCGCCATGGTTACTAATGTGCACGTCCTTCAGTGTGACGGACAGGCTTGGGAAGAAGCCGACCCCCATCCGGCCGCCGACTCTTACTTCCATCCCCAACGCTCCAGAGGCGGCCGCTTCAAACCGAGGCTTGTACGCATTGGCGTCGACAAAAAGAAGCAGGGCCAGTGCAATCAGGACGAGGAGCCCAACGAGCCCGCCAAGGATGATTTTATGTGATTTTGACATTTGGCTAACCCAGTCTCGCTGTAATTCTTCTGCCACCAGGCTCAAGTAAAACGCAGGATCCGTACGGTTTCATACATAAGAGATCAGATAGGCTTCTTAGCCCTTTGAAGGTTTACTTGACCAAATAGCCGCAGGTAGAGTAATCCTTTAACCACTCGCAGCAAGAACACCACGATAGCGATAATGAGCAGCATATGAATGAAATCACCCATGGTGTAAGACATTATCACCAACCTCATAAACTCACCGATGGTAACCCTTGGTGAGTGACGGTTTGGCACATTACTGCAGTCCGCCAATATCCGCCAATGGCATGTAGCCGAACCTCATCTGGTCAAACTACCTTCCATAAAGCAGCCAGTCGCGAACGGCAGTTATTGGCCGACAGCGGAAGTCTACTCTTCAATAATTACCGCCGCAAAGCAGCCGTTCGACTTATTAATTTTCAATAGAACAAGGTCCCGGTCATTTCAAACCAGAACCTCCCATTTTTTCAACTTTATTTACTAACGGCTTGCGATATGCCGGGTCCGTTTGTTCTCGACAAAATGACACTCGCTATCTGCGGGTCTCCAAGATGGATTCCATGTTGTTATCCAGGTCGTTCACCACGACCCAATCGGTGGCGCCTGCCTTGCGTACCCTCGCCTCCCAGCGAGCCAGCCTGTCGAGATACAAACGAGGATCCGCATTGTCGCTACCCAGCTTGCTGACGTTCAACGCCACGATACGGATCCCTTTCAGGTCGATCGGGAAATTGCGCACAGTTCCCTTGCTCAGATCTTCCTGCATATCGGAGAAGATCACGATGGTCTTCTTGCCGGCCCTGGTCTCGTTCAGATATTCTGCGCCCTGGATCAAAGCACCAGTGATATCGGTGTAGGCGCTGCCGTGCACATCCTTGGCAAACGAGTCGATTCTGGCCTTGAAGGCGCGCTTTTGCTCGATAGACTGAGATGGGCGCTTGTCGAAGGTGACCTTGGCGACGATATCCTTTTCCGTGAAGCTGCGCGTCTCCACCTTGGCCACCGCCAGCGAATCGCCCGGGTTCAGGGTGGCCAGCAGAAAATCCACGACCTTGGTCGCCTTGCCCACCTGCTTGGCGTAGGAACCTGATGTATCGACCAGCATATACACGGCTTGGCTGTGCATTCGGCTGTCGCCGCATGCGCTGACGAACAATGCTGCGAACAGCATCAATGACACCAGCGGGGATTTCTTCATGATGTGCTCCCCGGTTCTGCTTGTCCTTTGGCAGATATACCGCCGCGCAACGCCATCACCCAGCGTTCCAGCATCAGCGGTATCACGATCAGGATGTCATAAGCCGATTCGAGCACCCGTGCAAAGCGCCTGAACACCACGCCGGTGAACCTGAGCACAAAACCGGCTCCGCGCATGGTCTGCACCAGCAGCACGCCCAAAACGGTGCGCAGCGAATGGACCACGCTTTCCAGCGGGATCGCGACAAATGCAAGCGCGAAAGGCAACACGAAGCCCATGATCATCTGGCCGGCCATCGGTATGCTCGAGATCCAGCCCTGTGGCGCAGCAGGTGCAGACGAGGACAGATCGTGCATCAGTGCAGCCTTGTCGGCAACCAGCATGTCGCGCATCAGCGCCAGGGATGATTCGATAGCGGCAAGGATCACCAGAAAGATCAGCGAAGCCAGCATCAATCGGCGCCGCATGCGGTCATCCATGCTGGCAATCTTCGGGAACAATTGCGTGATACGCAGCGATTCAAGCAGGAACAGCCCCATCGAGGCTTCCATCAGGATGATCACCAGAGCGGCCACATCCGAAGTCCGCAAATTGTCGGTGATGTAATCGCTGGCGCCAACCATCTCCGACATCGGCAGCGCGATCAGCTTGTAGTTGATGAATGCACCACCCATCGCAATTACCAATACCAGCGAGGAGATCGCCAGCTGCACGAACGCCGACACGGTCAGCGCGTGTTCGGTCTTGCTGTCCTTGGCACGCATGCCCTCGAATTTGGCCATATGGCCATCGATCTGCTTTGCGTTGGTGTTGAGGGTGATCATCTTCTTGTCCATTTCGCCGATCAGCTTTTCCGCCGAGCGCCATGATGGCTGTATACCCTTCAGTATCCTGTGACGTTCTTCATAGGAACGCCGGAACTCGGAGATGGTCTTGTCATGGATCTTCTGGATCGACTTGTTGATGTCTTCCAGCAATTTGCGCGGAATATCGCCGCCGGATTTCAGCTGCGAGACCGATTCGAGCGCATCGACCCATTCCGGCGGCGGCGGCGGGACTTCACCGCATTTGCGGTAGTCATCCTCGATCCGTGTGACCTCTTCCTTCAGCTTGCGCTGCAAGACAGGGAACTCCTGCATATCCTTGCGGATGATGTTGCCAACGCGCTCGAATTCCCGGTCGATCATCGATGCCGCGCTTTCCCGGCTGTGCACCAGCAATACCGCCTGGTTGCGCAAGCGCAGGCTGTCCGCACTCAGGAACAGCCAGCGTGAGATGAAACGGGTGGACTGTGTGACCAGATTGCATACCGAGTGGATCACCCCATGCATCGGCTTGCGCGCCGCATAAAGGAACAGCATCACCAGTATAACCAGGGCCAGGATGGACAGCGCCACGCTGTCGGGCCAAAACAACCATGTATTCCGGTTTATCATAAAATGGTACCTCCCAGTTTGATACCGGCATTACATTATCGATATACCGGCATTCGCATGCCCGAGAAAGACAGATGTGCTTCCCAAGCGAAGAACACTTTGCCTGTTCTACCTCATTGCGGCAATACCGCTTATCCCTGTTATTTGCCGCTCGTTACTGGCTCATACCGTTCATCCAGCAATTTTGACCGTTCATTCTTGGTGCTTGCCTTTTTTTGAATTTAATCCGGTCCGCTAGTCGTCTTGAGAAAATGCATCGTTCAAAAGTTGGAGAGATGGCAACCTGCCGCAAATCGGCGCCAGTTGGCACCATCACTAAGGCAATACTGTTGCCGGATAGGCGAAAGCCGCTGTGCTGGAATTGTTCGGGCAGCACAAACAACTTCCGGGAGGTTGCCGGGTGACGACAGAAACAAACAAGAATTTGCGGGCTTATCT
This sequence comes from Gallionella sp., assembly GCA_049684555.1. Classification (GTDB taxonomy): domain Bacteria; phylum Pseudomonadota; class Gammaproteobacteria; order Burkholderiales; family Gallionellaceae; genus Gallionella. The sequence goes on from JBAVGB010000024.1 coordinate 51,783, forward strand.
GGCCCTGAACCAACTCGCGGGTAGCGCCATTATTCCCTCGAGTATCTTTTTTCCGACCGATGAATTTCGCACCAGCGGCGATTCCTGTACCTGGTACTGTTTCAGCAATTGCGGGGTTTGCTTGAATGCCAGGTAATGTGAAAGTGCGGCATGCAGGTGTTTCTTGAGCAGGTTCACTTTCACCGGCTTGTTCAGAAAGCGGAAAATCTGCGCCTGGTTGATCATATCGATCATCAGATCCGAGTCTGATGCGGCAGTCAGCACGATGGTCAGTATCTGCGGATTTTCCTGCTTGAGCAGTTTGATCATGGCGGCCACATCTTCGTTGCCTGCGCCCACATCAGCGAGAACCACGGCAATTTCATGTTCCTGCATCAGTGCGATCGCGGATTCCAGGTCGGCTGCGTAATGCACCGGGCACAGCCCGTCTATCAGTCCTTTGGTGACCCGGTAAACTCCCTCATCCCTGTCGATGACCAGGATGCCCACATTGAGGTTGCGCGGCAATGCAACGGGCGTAACCGGGGCACTGGCGAGCTCCAGGGAAATGGTGACCGCTTCGGCGACAGTCTGCTGCAATTCCTGGTTGTTCCAAGGTTTGCTGATAAATCGATATACCTCTCCATCATTGATCGATCCTACGATCGATGCCAGGTCGGAATATCCGGTGAGCAGGATACGAACGGTGTTCGGTGAAATTTCGCGTGCCTGGCGCAAAAAATCGACACCGAGCATGATCGGCATGCGCTGGTCGCTGATGATCACATTGATCTTGTGGCGCTTGATGAAGTCGAGTGCCTGATTGGGATCGGTGGTGGTAAATACGTGGTAGCGCATGCGGAACAGCGATTTCAGGCCGTTCAGGATTCTTTCTTCGTCGTCCACCGCCAGGATAACTGCTCTCTTCACGCTCTTGTCAAGATCGAACTGGCTCTCATCGCTGCCGGGAAATAATTCCTCGGGCTCTTGCAAGAGCTGTTGTGCAGGCTGGCTTCCGGTATCCGCGCCACCGGCGGCTGAAACTTGAGCTGCCGGCTGCATGGCGACCCGTGGCGTAATCATGCGCGCGGCATTGATCAGGCTGTTACCCGACACGATGTTCGGGTTCGCGATCGGTTGCGTTGCATACTGGCCCGTCGGAGACTCTCTTTGAACGTGACTGGTGATCATCCCGGTTGCTTCCAGAAACGCATCCGAAAAATCGCGTGCGCTCTGGTAGCGCTTGCCGCTGTCCTTGGCAAGCGCTTTCATGATCACCTGGTCGATCAGCGGTGAAAGCTTGGTATTGATGCTTGACGGTGTTTCCGGCTGCTCATAGATCACCTTCTGCATGACGGTTGCACTGTTACCGACAAATGGTTTTTTGCCGGTCAGAAGCTCATAGGCGATCACCCCTACCGAATAGATGTCGGAGCGCGCATCGATCGACATGCCGATGAACTGCTCCGGCGACATGTAGTGCAGCGAGCCAAGCACATCCCCCAGCTGGGTCAGTTCGGAAGATTCGGTATGTGCAATGCCAAAATCGCAAATCTTGATGCGTCCGTCGCTGTTGATCAGGATGTTGGACGGTTTGAGGTCGCGGTGCACGATGCCTTCGGAATGCACATAACCGAGTCCGTCGAGCAACGGCCTGATGATCTGGACGATCTCGGGGAGGCTGAAGTTGGCACCATTCAAAAGGTGTGCCTGCAGCGATTTCCCGTTCACCAGTTCCATCACGATGTAGGCGAGTTGATCGTTCTCGCCATAATCGTAGATCTGCACGATGCGCGGGTGGACGAGCCGTCCCACCGCCTGTGCTTCGTGGCGAAAACGGTCGATATATTGTTGCAGGTCGGCCGGATCCAGCGACGCCTTGACAACGGCCTTGATCGCGACCCACCGCGAGATCGCCGGGTCGAAACATTTGTAGACCGTACCCATGGATCCCTTGCCGAGTTCGGCATGGACTTCGTATTTGCCAATTTTCTGCATTTCAGCCATCGCTGTGGTCATGCGGAAAGTTTGGAATCGGACGGCGGCACGAGGGGCAACCAGACCGTGAATCTTGTTCCCCGGCCAACCTGGGTTTCGACGTTGATCTGGCCGCCGTGATCCTTGATGATCTGGTATGAAATTGAAAGTCCAAGGCCGGTACCCTTGCCGATTTCCTTGGTGGTGAAGAACGGGTCGAATATTTTCGGCAAAACTTCGGGCGGGATGCCCGTTCCGTTGTCCGCAACATCGACAGCAATGCCGTTCTTTTCAGGTCGCGTGACCAGGGTGATTTCCCCCCCTTGCGGCGGCAATACCTGCGCAGCATTGGTGATCAGATTCAGAAATACCTGGTTTATTTGCGACGGTGAGCCGGTGATCGGCGGCAATTCACCCAATTTCTTGGTTACCTTGATCGATTTGAGCAAATGCCTGGCAAGACCCAATGTGCTGTTGAGTCCGTCATTCACATTGAAACTGCTCACCTTGCTGCGATCCAGACGGCTGAAATCCTTCAGGTTGGAAACGATCTCCGCCACTTGCGTGGTGCCGTACATTCCGTCTTTCACCAGACCGGCCAGTTCACCCAGCAACGCATGACGGTGGATTTCCCCGAGCTGCTCCGATACCAGCGCGAACTGCCGGTTCAGGTCTTCGGGAGTGATATTGGGATCATTGAGCAGTGCAAGCAGCTTTTCACAATTGCCGATTGCGCTGATGATTTCCGGAAGCCGTTCATTCACCGCGGACAGGCTGTTGTTTACGTAAGCGAGCGGGGTATTGATCTCATGCGCCACGCCGGCAACCATCTGCCCGAGCGATGACATCTTTTCGGACTGGATCAGCTGCGCTTCCGATTCCTTGAGATGCCGCAACGCATCCGACAGCTCGCGGGTGCGCTCCGTGACGCGACGCTCCAACGATTCATTAGCTGCCATGATGCTGATACCGAGATAACCCAGTCCGACCAGCAGCGAGGCGGCATACGCGATCATGTAGACACGGAAGCGTTCCTTCTCGGCCAGCTTAGTCTCGAGTTCGCGGTTGAACGACAGCAGCAGCCCGCTGATGCGTGGTCCCGAGTCCAGCTGCTCGATACTGGTGAACAACGCCTGCCCGACCGGTTCCGATTTCAGCATCTCCTGGACAGCCGCATTGATTTCGCCGGCTTGTTCATGCGCCGCCGCATCCATGGCGCCGGACAATGCCACCATCCTTGCCGCCGCGTTATCCAGCGCTTTGCGCTGCGCATCCTGTTCAAGCAAATAATATCCTGAAGCAGTCGAGGCGACCTGGGCGATTGCCTGTTGGAATTCCTTTTGCCGCGCTGAAATCCTGGCTGACTTTGCTTCCGCAGCAGTCGGTTGATCTGCAATGCTGATAATCTTGAGCAGCGCATTTTTGGTGGCGTCGTTCACGGTCCGGTAATTTTCCACCAGTTCGGCTTTCTGGTTGAACGCTTTGGTGATCGGACCGATATCCTCGTCCAGTGCGGGACTGTTGACGAGTGGCTTGGCATTTTCCAGCGCCCGGAGTGCATTCTTCGCTGCAGGTGCTCGGTCCGGCAGGTTGCTGCGGCCGGGATCCATCTCAGTGCGCATACGCAGCACATCGACATCCCAGCGGCCCTCGATCTGCTGCAATTGCCCCAATAATGCAACGACTGCATTGCGATCAGCGAGATTGACTGCCTCGGTCTTGTTATACAGGAAGACGAGCGCGGCAATCAGCCCGATCGTGACAATGGTAAACGACAGGTGGCGTAGTGAAATCATTTTGAAATTGTGTCCGATGCTTGTCACGAAATGTCAGTTGCCGCACAAGCGCTTAGTCCAACGCTAGCAAGAATGCAGCCAAACCGCAATATACACGAGCATTATACCTGAGCTCGCATTCTGTAAATGATTCGCACCGTGATAAAGTGCAAAGGATGAATTGGATGAAAGCATGAAGTCGGCACCCCCCTTGACCAAAAACCTCACGCCGGACCAGATGCGCCAGCAACAACTGGTGCATGCTTTGTGCGCCCGCGGCTATTTTCCGAATCAGCCCAAAACCAAGGAAACGCATATCTCCTGGGTGCTGCTGACCGGGCGGGATGCGTACAAGATCAAGAAAGCCGTCAACCTCGGTTTTCTCGATTTTTCAACTTTGCAAGCCCGTCAGTTTTATTGCGGCGAGGAACTCCGCCTCAACCGGCGCATCGCCCCCGAACTTTACCTCGACGTGATCGCGATTTCCGGCAGTCCGGAACAGCCGGAGCTGGGCCGCGAACCGGCAATCGAATATGCAGTCCACATGCGCAGATTCGCCGAGGCCGGCATGATGGATCGCATGTTGGCACGCGGTCTCGTCACTCCTGCCCATATCGACAAATTGGCCGCTGTCATCGCCGGCTTTCACAAGGCGCTGCCTCCAGCGGCGGCGGATTCCCCGTATTGCGCTACAGCCGAAATAGCAAATGCAGCAGAACAAAACTTTGCAGCCTTGCCACAGTTATTGAACGCCCCCGATGACTTGGCGATGCTCGAAACAGTCCGCGCGGCCAGTGCGCGGGAGTTCGCCGCATGCGAGCCCCTGTTCCGGCAGCGCGCAGCGGCAGGCTGGGTGCGCGAGTGTCATGGCGACCTGCATCTCGGCAATATCGTGCTGCTGAACGACGTGCCTACCCCTTTCGACTGTATCGAGTTCAGTGCCGCATTGCGCTGGATCGATGTGATCAGCGAGATCGGCTTCACGGTCATGGACCTGCTGCGGCGCCGTCAGCCTCAGCTCGCCTGGCGTCTGCTCAACGCGTATCTGGAAATCACCGGCGACTTTTCCGGCGTCGGCGTGCTGCGTTTCTATCTCGGCTACCGCGCGATGGTCCGTGCCAAGATCGCCTCGATTCGCGCCGTCCAGCGCGGGGCAGGTATGAAAAGGGAATTGAAGTCCTGCCTTGCTTATGTGCGCCTGGCCCAAAGCTGCCTGATGCTGCGCCGCCCTGCGCTGATCATCACCCACGGATTGCCAGGTTGCGGCAAGAGCACGGTCGCGCAGATCGCGCTGGAACGCCTGGGCGCGATACGTGTCCGCTCCGACGTCGAGCGCAAACGCCTGTTCGGTCTGGATGCACTGGCAAACAGCAAGACTCTGGCCGATGTGGACATCTACAGCGAAGAGGCAACCCGCCTGACCTATGCGCGACTATCGGAACTGGCACGCAGTGTGCTCTCTGCAGGTTATCTTGCCATCGTCGATGCCGCTTTCGTGCTCAACAGCGAGCGTGAAATTTTTCGCACGCTGGCGCGGGAAATGAGGGTGCCCTTCGTCATTGCAAGCGTGCATACCGATGCGGATTTGCTGGCGGCACGGCTCGCGTTAAGAAGCAGCCGCGGCAACGATGCCTCTGAAGCCGATATTTCCGTTGCGCACAAATTGATGGCTTTTCAGGAACCGCTAAGCGATGAAGAACTGGCTGCCGCCGTGAATTTCATCAACAACGACGACCTAGAAGCGCTGCGCACGGACGATGCCGCCTGGAAATCGCTCGTTGCACGTCTTGCATGAAACAAAGATTCCTCATGCACGGATCATCAGTGAAGAATGGAACAAATATTGCCGATCAGGAGTGAAACTGCCGTTGAAACGGATTGTGCAAATTACTTGGTTCGCTTGACCTCGTAAAGAGCCTGATCTGCCACCTCCAGCAGCGTGGTCATGGAGTCTATTTCGTCCGTGAAGTTCGCATTCCCGATCGATATGCCCACGCTAACCCTTTCACCAGTTGAAAGGGTAATGGGTTCCGATACCGCTTCGGCAATGCGCCTGGCCAGCAAATCAGCGGAGTTGCCGGTACTTTGGCGGAGAAATATACCGAACTCGTCACCCCCCAATCGTGCCAGCAAATCCTCGGTGCGCACCTGCCTCTCCATGCGGCGCGAGATCTCGCGCAATACCTCATCCCCGGCTGCGTGGCCGAGTGTGTCGTTGATTTGCTTGAATCCATCCAGGTCCATGTAAGACACGGTAAACGGTTCGCCTGTGCGGCGTGCATGAGCAATCTCTGCATTCAGGGTTCTTTCAAACTGTGCCCGGTTTGCCAGCCCGGTCAAGTCGTCGGTCATGGCCATTTGGCTGAGACGGTTCGCCCTTTGACGGTTTTCCAGCGCGCTGATCACCAGCGTGGAAAGGTCTTGAAGCACTGCGCGTTCGGATTCACTGAACTTGCGTGGCCGGGTATCCACCACGGCAATGGTCCCCAGCGCATAACCATTGCGATCAATCAGCGGTGCCCCCGCATAGAAACGCAGTTTTGGCGCATTGAGCACCAGAGGATTATTCTGGAAGCGCGTGTCGTTCCGCATATCCTCGACGATCAGCTGCTCGCCGGGCCGCATGATCGCATATGCGCAAAATGCAATCTGGCGGTCGATCTGAGACACCCCAAGCCCAACTTCCGACTTGAACCAGAGGCGGTCTGAATCCATCAATCCGATCACACCAGCCGGCGCGTTTAACGCATGGATCGCGAGTCGCGTCAATGCATCAAAATCCAGCTCAGGCGCGGAATCCAGGATTTCATACGAATGGACAGCACTTAGACGCCCGGCTTCGTTTTCCGGGATGGGGCATTGGGCGTTAAGTGTGTTCATCCATCCTCCTGAAATGATCGTCACATCATAATGATCGTCTGAATCAGGCTAACAATATAATTATCTCACTTCCGCTGCCGGAGCACGATGTAGTTTGTGCTCTCGAAAAGACTGTTATTGGCTCGGTCCGCAGGTTCGTCTCGTGGGGCAGTTTGCGTGCGGAAGATAATCCGAATGCGCGGTCGATGGTCCTGCAATCAGGGCAAAGATGGAATCTGCCGGAACACGGCATGGGAAGCTACAAGACCTTGCCGCCGAATGCAGCAGCCACTTCGACACGCAGCAAAGCCCGGTCTTCACGCTGGTAGCGGGGCGAAAGGTGCATCGGGATGACGCAATCTACGTTCGCGGCATGGCCGATCTCGCCGGCCTGGCGCGCGGTCAGATGGAACTTGCGTTGCCCGTGCTCGGCATCCCGCTGCATGAATACCGCCTCGATGAAAAGCAAATCGGCATCGCGTGCAAATTCCACGATGCGCGCCAGATTGGACTCGTGCCAGGCGACATCGGTGATGAAAGCGATCTTCTGGCCGGTCACGATGCGCAGCGCGGGTTTCAATTCGGCCAGCGACACCTGGCGCTCGCGTTCCAAGCCTTCATCGCGCCAAGTCACGCGTATCCGCCACTGTTCCGGTTCGTTTCGCAACACTGCCTGTTTCATGTCGCGCAGCCAAATTCCCACCGGCAGTCCAAGTTCCCGCAACTTGTTCTTCCACACGTTAACGTGCGCCTGTTCCTGCAGCGCATACGCCATGCACGGGATGCCGCCATGGTCGAGCAATGTGCAGCGCACCTGCAGCGCCGGCTCGCGCAGCAATACGTTGTCGGGACAGATCACGCTGGTTTCGTCTTCGCGGCGGAACGCGCTCCGGCAGCGAAAGCTCGCGCGATGCCCCGCTTCTTTCCCATCCAGTTCGGTGACGCGCAACGTGAAGTCGGATTGATAGTTTTGCACCAGATTCCAAGTATAGGCACGCAGCTTGTGTTCGACTTGCGCAAGAAAACCCGGGGGACCGAACAGCCGGAGGTCCTTGTCCCGCCCGAGCAAGATGCGCAGCAGCCAGTCGAAACCGATGAAATGATCCATGTGCGCATGGCTGACGAATACGTCGCTGACCCGCATCAGCTTGCGCGGGGGCAGCGACCGGATGTCGCCCAGATCGAACAACAGCGCGCGGTGTTCGAACAGGCAATCCACAAACAGCACGGGGTCTCCGGTCGAACCGTTTACCAGATGAGGATGGAAGGTCGGGCGCATGGCCGCGCGTATCGTTGCCCTACAGCACTACCGGGCTGTCCGGCATCTCGTTGGATTTGTCGCTGTGTGCCGGGAAATGGCGCGACAGATGTTCGCCCACCTTATTTATCCCGGCAACCACGCCCGCCTCAAAATTTCCGGCACGGAACGCTGCTTCCATCTCGCGGCAGATCGCCTCCCAGACTTCCTGGCCGAGCCTGACATGAATGCCGCGGTCGGCGATGATCTCGACATCGCGGTCGGCCAGCAACAGATAGATCAGCACACCGTTGTTGTGCTCGGTATCCCAGACGCGCAACCTTGAAAACACCTCGATAGCTCGCTGCTGCGGGGTCTGTCCCGCCAGCAGCGGCGCCAGCTCCAGCGATGCTTCGACCGCAAAACGGATCTGTCCCGCGTGCCGCATTTCGGTTGATTGGATCGCCTGCTCGATCGCCATCATCGCATCGGGTGGAAATACGCGCCGGACCGCCGCGCGTCCCATCGATAGATGCCGCATTATCCTTATAAAATCCATGAGTGCCTCATTTACCAGCTCCCCGATGCGCCGCCGCCGCCGAAGCCGCCACCGCCGCCACTAAATCCGCCGCCGCCTCCAAAGCCGCCACCGCCATAGCCACCACCAAATCCGCCATAGCCGCCTATCCCCCGGCCACCGCCCAACAGCACGAACACAAAAGCCGCCGCACCGGCCAGCACGGCAATAATCAGCGGCGCGATCGTCAACCAAGCCAGCAATCCCAGCCCCCCGCCCACCAGCAGGGCCGCGGGGATACGCCCCAATATCGCGCGCAATATGCCACCCACGGCCACCACGGCAACGAATGCGACGAATATCAATGTCTCGATATTGTTGCCGCGAGGCGCTGAATGTCGTGCAGGCGGTGGCGGCAGCGGTTCGCCATCGATCACCTGCATCATGGCCGCCAAGCCGGACTGTATGCCCGCGTAAAAATCGCCGCTCCTGAAACGCGGCACGATGATTTCGTCGATTATGCGATTTGCGGTGGCGTCGTTCAGTGCGCCTTCCAGCCCGTAACCCACTTCGATGCGCAATGCGCGGTCGTCCTTGGCGATCAGCAGCAGCGCACCGTCATCCACACCCTTGCGCCCCAGCTTCCAAGCATCAACAACGCGGATCCCGTATTGCTCGATGGTTTCCGGTTGTGTGCTCGGCACGATCAGCACGGCAAGCTGCGCGCCCTTCTTCGCCTCGAAAGCGGCGAGACCGGATTCCAGAGATTGTATCTGCTGCGCATCCAGCGTGGCGGTAAGATCGGTGACACGCTGGGTAAGCGGCGGCACCTTCACTACATTTTGGGCGACCTCGGCATGCGCCGTCCCGGCAAGCAACAGCGCAAGCAGGAACACCCGCACCGACGACCGCATCATGTCAGTCTACCGATACCGGAACCTTGGGCGCGGAGAAATCCACGGCCGGCGGACGCGAGATCTCTTTCTCGTTTTCCACCGTGAACGACGGCTTCACCTTGTAGCCGAACATCATCGCGGTCAGGTTGGTCGGAAAGGAGCGCACCGCGATGTTGTATGCCTGGACCGCCTGGATATAGCGGTTGCGCGCCACGGTGATGCGGTTCTCCGTGCCTTCCAGTTGCGCCTGCAGGTCGCGGAAATTCTGGTCGGATTTCAACTGCGGATAATTTTCCGTCACCACCAGCAGCCGGCTCAATGCCGATGTCAGCTCTCCCTGTGCGGCCTGGAATTTTGCAAAAGCCTCTGGATCGTTGATCAGTTCGGGCGTGGCCTGGATACTGCCGACCTTGGCGCGCGCCTCGGTAACGCCCAGCAGCACGCTCTTTTCCTGTGCGGCATAGCCTTTGACGGTATTGACCAGGTTTGGGATCAGATCGGCGCGCCGCTGGTACTGGTTCAGCACTTCCGCCCAACTCGCCTTGATCTGCTCATCGTTGCTCTGAAAGGTGTTGTAGCCACAGCCGCTCAACAATGCAGCCAGTAAAAACATCCACAAGATACGCATCGCCCGTCCCTCCGATTTGAAACCGATCATTTTTGAAAACTATAGCATTAAACCGGCAAATTGCTATTGTCACATTGCAGCCCGGCATGCCCGGTTACTGCATATGACTCAGACCGCCTGCCCCGCCGCGTAACCGGAGGCCCATGCCCACTGGAAGTTGTAGCCGCCCAGCCATCCGGTAACGTCCACCACCTCGCCCATGAAATACAGTCCGGGCACCTCGATGCATTCCATGGTTTTGGACGACAACGCGCGCGTGTCGATCCCGCCACAGGTCACTTCGGCCTTGCCGTAACCGGCCGTTCCGGAGGGAATGACCTGCCAGTCGTGCAATTGCTCAGCGATCAGTTTGCGTTCCTTGTCGCTATACCGGTTGAGCGGTTTGTTGTCGATTTGCCGGTGCACGGCCAGCTCGGCACACCAAACCTCTGAAAAGCTTTTCGGGAACCATTGCGCCAGATAGTTGCTGAGCAATTTCTTGCTGGATTTCTGATCCGCCAGCAAAGCCTCCATATCGAGGTCCGGCAGCAGGTTGATGTGCAGCGGTTCGCCGTGCTGCCAGTATGACGATATCTGCAATATCGCCGGGCCGCTCAGGCCGCGGTGCGTGATCAGCATGTTTTCCCTGAAGGACTGCTTGCCGAGTCCCACCACGACATCCAGCGAGACCCCGGTCAGGCCGGCATAGGGCTTCCAGTCATCCGGCGCAAATGTCAGCGGCACCAGCCCCGGTTTGAGTTTGGTGATGGGTATGCCGAATTGTTCGGCGACGTGATATCCATACGGGGTCGCGCCGGTCTTGGGTATGGACAGGCCGCCGGTGGCGATCACCAGCGAAGCGGCGTTGAATTCTCCGCGCGAGGTGCTGACATGGAAGCGGTGTTCCAGTTGCTTCGCCTGTCCGTCTTCCGGCACAGGGGAATAACCGATCTCGTTCACTTCGCAACTCATGAAGCGCTTTACGCCCGCCGCTTCGCATTCTCCGCGCAGCATCGAGATCACCGCTTCCGATTCGTCATCGCAGAACAATTGACCGAGCGTCTTCTCGTGGTAGCCGATATTGTGCTTTTGCAGCAGCGCGATGAAATCCTGCGGTGTATAGCGCGCCAGCGCCGAACGGCAAAAATCCGGATTGGCGGAGATAAAGCATTCCGGCCTGGTGTTGAGGTTGGTGAAATTGCAGCGCCCGCCGCCGGAGATGCGGATTTTTTCCGCAAGTTTTTTGGCATGGTCGAGCAGCACCACGGAGCGCCCGCGCTGTCCGGCCTGCATTGCGCACATCAGGCCCGCGGCGCCCGATCCGATTATGATCACATCTGTTTTCATGGGTTTGGGTCACGCCCGAGACGGGCGAAATATGTTGAAAATTTGATTGCTTGGACGCGTCGGTCTGGGCGAGGTCACGCAGAACCTTCCAGCTTGTTCCACAGGCACGCACCTTTGCTGGCCTTGTCGATGTCGGCAAGTTGCTGCTCATGCTCTGCCAGTTCCTCCGCACTCGCCAGCAGCACCCGCAGCCCGGGGCGCGGCACAGCGGTGCTTGACAGCGCAGGTTTGCGTACCGCAGGCGCATCGACGCCGAGCAGGCTTTCCTGTCCGCGCGTCATCGCGAAATACACCTCGGCAAGCAACTCGGTATCCAGCAGCGCGCCGTGCAGGCTGCGATGCGCGTTGTCGATCTCGTAGCGGCTGCACAGTGCATCCAGGCTGTTCTTCTTGCCCGGATGCATTTCGCGCGCCATCCTGAGCGTATCCATCACTTCATTCTGCAGCGGCGGCATACCGATCAGGCCGAGTTCATGATTGAGGAAGCCGATATCGAATGGCGCATTGTGGATGATGAGTTCTGCATCCTCGATGAATGCCAGAAAGCTGGGGGCGATGTCGGCGAACTTCGCCTCGTTCTGCAGACGCTCGTAGGTCAATCCGTGCACCGCCACGGCGCCCGCTTCGATCTCGCGTTCCGGGTTCAGATAGCGATGGAAGCGTCGCAGCGATACCTTGCGCCCGTCCAGTTCGATCGCCGCCAGCTCGATGATGCGATGACCCTGCCTGGGATCCAGGCCGGTAGTCTCGGTATCCAGCACGATCTTCCGGACACCCCCATAAATCCTTTTTTCGGGCGCATCGCTACGTTGCGCGGTGCTCGAATCTCGCCGCACTTCGTGTGCTGTCTCCGATTCTGCGCTCCGTGCGCCTTGCGCTGCATCCCGAAAACCAGAATTTCTGGAAGTGTCCTTATGCATTGTCGTTCTCCTGAAGGCGTCCGGCGCCGAGCTTTTCGGAAATCATTTCCACGCCGCGATTGGCCAATTCATCGGCGCGCTCGTTGCCATCATGGCCCGCATGTCCCTTGACCCAGACCCATTCGACCGTGTGATCCTCCGCCAGCGCGTCCAGCCTGCGCCACAGGTCCTCGTTTTTTACCGGCTTCTTGTCTGCAGTCTTCCAGCCGCGCAGTTTCCAGCCGTGTATCCACTCGCTGATGCCCTGCTGCACGTATTTCGAGTCGGTATGCAGCCGCACATGGCAATGCCGCTTCAGCGCTTCCAGTGCGGCGATCGCGCCCATCAGTTCCATGCGGTTGTTGGTGGTGTGCGCCTCGCCGCCAAACAGCTCGCGCTCCTTGCCTTTGGTCCGCAACAGCGCGCCCCAGCCGCCCACGCCCGGATTGCCCTTGCAGGCGCCATCGGTAAAAATCTCAACAGTGTCCTTCGTTTCCTTGCTCATTGCGGATCTGCCTCGTTACGCTGGGTGATCTTGTTGTTCAACTTGGGCGCCACCGGCAACAGCTTGCTGACCAGTCCCTCGTTCCATTTCGGCTTGATCAGCCGCATTCCGTGCACGCGCTTGATCGCATGCACGAAATACACGCCGCCGCTGACCGCCCACCAGCGATCGCCCGCCGCCTCCATGAACGAAAATCGCTCCAGCCATTTGGCCTGGTGAAACGGCGGCGCATAGGCTGCAAAGCGGCTTCCCGCCACCTCGAAACCCAGCAACGCCAGCCAATCCTTGATGCGATTCAGTCCGATGAACTGCCCTTGCCATGGATAACCCTGCCGGCGACCCAGCGCACGATGCAATCCCCACAGGCTGTGCGGGTTGAATCCGCTGATGATCAGGTTGCCTTCCGGCCTCAGCACTCGCGCGGCCTCGCGCAGGATCTGGTGGGGGTAATCGGAAAACTCCAGAACATGCGGCAACACCAGCAAATCCATGCAGTCGCTGTCAAACGGAAGCTCCGTGCAGATCAGGCGCACTGCATTCCCTTCCTGATTCCCGGCGCTGAAGCGCAACGGTATCCTGCTGCCGTGCAAAAAGTCATGCTCCGGCAAACCGAGTTGCAGCGCGTTGTAGCCGAATATATCGCTCACCGTGCGGTCGAAGAATGCCTGCTCGCGCTTGAGCACATAGCCCCCCTGCGGTGTCGCAAACCATTCGCTCAAACTTTTCGCAGTTGACTTACAATTCGGCATCACTCAACTTCCATTCGCTCCATGTTCGACATCACCGCCATCCCCGCCCTGCAGGACAACTACATCTGGGCCATACACGACGACCGGCAGGTTGCCGTGGTCGATCCCGGCGATGCTGCGCCGGTGCTGGCGTTCCTGAACGAGCGCGGCCTGCCACTGGAGGCGATCCTGTGTACCCACCGCCACGCTGACCATATCGGCGGTATCGCAGAATTGCGTGGAGTATACAACGTGCCAGTGTATGGGCGGCGACATCCGAACAATCCGCACATCACCGATGAGCTGCGCGAGGGCGACAAACTCAAGCTTGAAGGGGTTGGCATCCAGTTCGACATCATCGAAATCCCGGGCCATGTCGATGACCATATCGCCTATCTCGCGCCGGGAATGGTGTTTTGCGGAGACGTGCTGTTCGGCGCGGGATGCGGCAGAAACTTCGAAGGAAGCAAGGCCCAACTGCTCCATTCCCTGCGGCGCCTTGCGCAGCTTCCCGACTCGACCCGCGTATATTGCGCCCACGAATACACTGCCGCAAACCTTCGCTTCGCGCTGGCATGCGAACCGGATAACTCCGCCGTGAAGCAGCGCATCGCCACCACCCAACAGCTGCGCGCGGCGCACCAGATCACACTGCCATCCACCATAGCGCTGGAAAAAGCCACCAACCCCTTCCTGCGCTGCAGCCAACCGGAAATCATCCACACGCTGCAACAGCGCGGCCTAATCGACACCAGCGAGCGTGGTGTCAGTGAACTGGGTGTTTTCACCGCGATGCGCGAATGGAAGAACCATTTTTGATTGCGGCAAAGGGCGTTCTGGGATATTCTGCGCGCCCTTCGGAGAGGTGGATGAGCGGTTTAAGTCGCACGCCTGGAAAGCGTGTTTGGGATAATATCCCAACGGGGGTTCGAATCCCCCCCTCTCCGCCAAATCAATAAGTTACGATTGCTTCCCGATGCTTTAGGTGGCTTTCGCTGACCGCCGTTTACTCAAGATTGCCTGGTTCACTACGCCAAAATTACGCCAAAACCCTCTGGTATTGTCGGGAATAATCGAAAAAGACCGTTCCAGCAGCAAGCCAAAGTCATTAAAAGTTAAGCAAGCACTGTCGCGTCCACTATTCAAAAGCTCTAAAGTCTAAGCCTATAA
>JBAVGB010000025.1:0-1605 GCA_049684555.1 Gallionella sp.
GTTTGCACCAGTGCGCCCATCACACCGCCAAATGCGCCCGCCAGGCAGCGCGCGGCGAGCAGCGTGGCAAAGCCGGGGGCCAGTCCGCACATCAGTGTTGCCAGTCCAAACAATCCGAACATGACCAGCAATAAGCGCTTCCGCTCGAAACGGTCAATGAACATTGCGGCAAACAGTCCCGACAGCGCGGCACTGAAACTGTAGGACGCGACCAGCAGGCCGAATTCATGCGTCCCTATGCCGAACGCCCTGATCAGGATGGGGCCCAGCGGCATCATGATCATGAAATCGAGGATATGGCTGAACTGGATGCCGGCAAGGGTAAGCAGCAAATAGCGTTCGCGTTGCGGGGTAAGGGTGGTCTGCACGTGGGTTCCGGGCCGAAAAATCTCAAATCGTGATTCTAACGTTTTGAATCGCCGATAAGAAATTTTGCGGGCTTTTGCGTTGCGGCAAAATGCCAGCTTGCATCCTTTCCTGCATCCGGCAGTGCTAAAATCGACGCCTGAATTTTTTGTTTTCCATCATGCCGCAGCCAACTTTTATCCATCTCCGCCTGCACAGCGAATATTCGATTTCGGATGGCATGGTGCGCATCAATGAGGCGGTCGCCGCGGCCAAGCGCGATTCGATGCCGGCGTTGGCGCTGACCGACCTGAACAATTTCTTCGGCCTGGTCAAGTTTTACAAGGCGGCACGCAGTGAGGGCATCAAGCCCGTCATCGGCTGCGACGTGTACATCAGCAACGATGCCGACCAGGATCGCCCCCACCGCATGTTGTTGCTGTGCCAATCCGGCGCAGGCTATCTGACTCTGTGCCGATTGCTCAGCCGTGCTTATCTGGAGAACCAGCATCGCGGCCGGGCCGAGCTGCGCCGCGAATGGTTCCATCAGCACAGCGAAGGCCTGATTGCCTTGTCCGGTGCTCATCTGGGCGATGTCGGCAGCGCGCTGTTGTCCGGCAATGCCGCCCAGGCCAGAAAGTTCGCGCGCGAATGGGCCGGATTGTTCAACGATCGCTACTATATCGAGGTGCAGCGCGCCGGGTTTGCCGACGAGGAACATCACCTGCATGCCGCGACGCAGCTTGCTGCCGAGCTGGGCTTGCCGGTGGTCGCCACCCATCCGGTGCAGTTCCTCAGCGTTGCCGACTTCAAGGCACACGAAGCACGGGTGTGCATCGCCGAGGGCTACGTGCTCAACGACAAGCGCCGCGCGCGGGCTTTCACCGACCGGCAATATTTCAAGTCCCAGTCCGAAATGGCGGAACTGTTCGCCGACCTGCCGGAAGCGCTGCAGAACAGCGTGGAGATCGCGCGCCGCTGCAATCTTTCGCTCACGCTGGACAAGCCGCGCCTGCCGGATTTTCCGACGCCGAAAGGCCAGGGACTGGATGATTATTTGCGCGAGGAAGCCGAATTGGGATTGCGGCAGCGCATGGCTGTGCTTTATCCGGATGAGGCCGAGCGGGCAGCCAAACTTCCGCAATACCGGACGCGGCTGGACTTCGAGATCGATACCATCATCAAGATGGGCTTCCCCGGTTACTTCCTGATCGTCGCCGACTTCATCCGCTGGGCAAAGCATAACGGCGTCCCGGTCGG
>JBAVGB010000026.1:0-8187 GCA_049684555.1 Gallionella sp.
AGCTGGCCAAGCCAGCTTGCCTTGACAGATTGACTTTTGTGTTCAGGTGAGAATGGTCGGATGGAGGCAATTCGGCGATGAGCAGAATATGCAGCATGCCGGCCGGCCAAACCAAAGCCGCCCAGGAGAGAGCAGGCGACCATAATAAAACACAAAATAATAGATGCGGCGCGAACTGAGCCAAGGAAGGGCGGATGTAGGGTGTTCTGAAATTCATTTCAGAACACCGCATGGAATCCTGACCATTATTGAATCCCCTTTGCTACCCACACATCATTCAGACGGTGAATAATTAACTTTTATCTAAGGCCTCTTGACGGCGCCTTCTTCAAGTTCGAGAAATTCCGTAAATGATTGTAACTAATTTTAGTGATATTGCAACAGAATGTTTATCACATGGAAGAATATGCTTCAAACCGACGTTTGAGGAATCACACAAATAATGAGAATAGTTGGATACGACTGACAACGGGGACAAATTGATTGGCCATTTGGCAGGGAGGACGCTTCATGTTGCGATATTGAACGCCGGAAACCAGACAGTCGGCATCGACAGTTACTGGCCGACTTAGGCCGGACTGCGGCTGTTCCGCATTCTACTCACCACAGCCGGCTTTCTTGCCGATCGCGCTCGTTCAATTTCACATGGGTGAGGTGATAGCCCGGTGCCGAGCCGCGCTTCAATCATTGCAACTTCAATCTTGAAAGCAGCCGGCGAATTTTTGCGTCCGGGCCAATTGTTCAGGTCACCACATAGCAGACGCTGGTGACGCGCAACTTGCATTCTCAGGCAGCCGCACAGCGTCGCAAAGACAGACCGGCTGAAGTGTCTATTTATTCAAGCCGACCCGGTCGGATGATTTGGCTGAGAAACGCGATAAATGCGACACAAGAACGATGTTGCGGACACTTTGTTACTTTGTCTTCAACTCTTCTTTAACTGATTGAACGCCTTCGACCCGGCGCGCCACTTCGACTGCTTTGCTGATCTCGGATCTGGAATCGACGACGCCGCTCAATACAACCACACCCTTGACAGTCTTTACGCTGATATTCACAGACTTCAAACCGGGTTCGTTGAATATCGCCGCCTTGACCTTGGTGGTGATTACGCTGTCATCAAGATATTGACCGGTGCTTTCTTGTGATGAAGTGGATGCACAACCCAGCGTAGACAGCAAAGCCAAAGCCATAAAGAAAGAGGAAAAATATTTCAGTTGTTTCATGGACAATCTCCTTTTATAAATAAAATTTCAATTCGGCAACAATTGCCGAGCACGCTATGGAAAGCAAATAATTAATCCAAGTTCAATGAACAATGATATTACGAATTGGTGAACACATGCCGACGAAGATACATCTTAATTCGAGGAGGCACCAGCACCAAACTGGTTTTGACACAGCATTGCCTTTCATGTTTCCCAATATATCGCTCTCCAGCGGACAATGGTAAAACTCACCCCATTTCCGCAAAACTGACAGTGGTCTATGATCGCTCGCGACACCAATGAGGACCATGTCGCGATGCTAGGCGTTCCAGACTCTAGTCGTTCGTCAAGAAAAAATACACGGTAAATACAAACCCTATAACGATAACAACAACCAGATACCTCATGAACTTCTCAGTCTTTTTTTTATGGAGGGCAAAAAGCTTTTCATCACTATGCTCTTCATCGCCATATTGGTCTTTCAAATCAACCCCGCATTATATGATCCTGCCAAGCGGATCATTATATATAAAGAAACCATAATCAATACATGCGGTGCCGGAACAGCCAGACGGCGATGCTGAATGCGGTGATACCGATCAGCGCCATCGGCCAGAACTGCGGGATCAACAGATGGAACGGCATGCCCTCGAGGAACACGCCGCGCAGCACCACCAGGAAATAGCGCATCGGATCGAGCCGCGTGATGTCCTGCACCAGCACGGGCATGTTCCGGATCGGCGTGGCGAACCCCGACAGGATAATTGCCGGCACCATGAAGATGAAGGCGCCCAGCAAGCCCTGCTGCTGGGTGACCGCGAACGAAGAGATCATCAATCCTACCCCGACGCCCGACAACAGGAACAGCGCGATACCGGTATACAGCGTGAACAGGCTGCCCAGCAGCGGGACCTTGAACCAGAATACCGCCGCCAGAATGATCACGGTGGCTTCGCCAAGCCCGATGATGAATCCCGGCAGCGTTTTCCCGATCAGGATTTCCACCGGGCGCAGCGGCGTGACCAGCAGCTGGTCGAAAGTGCCCTGTTCACGTTCGCGTGCAACGGAAAGCGCCGTAACCAGCATGGTCACCAGCAGGGTCAGCACGCCGACGATGCCGGGCACAAAGAACCAGCGGCTCTCCAGATTCGGGTTGAACCACGCGCGGGTCTCGATGTGCGCGGGCGGTTGGCTGCCGCCGTGATCGGCCACCCAATCCAGGTTGAAGCGGTCGACGATGACGTTCACATCGTTGATCGCCAGCATCGCGGTATTGGAATTTCGTCCATCGACGACAACCTGCAACGCGGCAGGCCGCCCGCTGAGCAGGTCCGCGCTGAAATGCGGGCCGACATGCACGACCATCAATACCTGCTTGCCATCGATCAGCGGCGCGATCTCGCTCTCGTGCGCGACCTGCGCCACGCGGCTGAAACTGGGCGAGCCGTCGAGGTCCGCCAGCAACTGGCGTGAAGCGGCGCCGCTGTCTTCGCTGTATACCGCGAACGGCACGTTCTTCAAGTCGAAGGTCGCGGCATAGCCGAACACTATCAACTGGATCAGCGGCGGAACGATCAGCACGATACGGCTGCGCTTGTCTTTCAACAGTGCGAGAAATTCCTTGATGATCAGCGCAAAAATTCTTCCTGACATTTCGTCACTCCAGCCGCTTGCGCGCATTGCGCCAGGTCAGTCCAAGAAACACCGAGGCCAGAATGACCAACCCAAGCACGTTCGGCAAAATGACGCTCCAGACATTTCCGGCAAGAAACACCGTCTGCAGGATCGCGACATAGTATCGCGCGGCGATCAGGTGGGTGATCGCCTGCACCACGACGGGCATGCTGCCGATGTCAAAGATGAATCCGGATAGCAGGAAGGCGGGGAGGAAAGTCGCGATCAGTGCGACCAGCCCGGCAACAAACTGGCTGCGCGCCACCGTGGAGATCAGCAGGCCCATACCCAGCGCAGTGACGAGGAACAGCGCCGAAGCAGCAAACAACACCCACAGCGAGCCGCGCAGCGGGACCTCGAACAGGAACAGCGCCATGCTCACGGCCAGGACCAGTCCGCCCATGCCCAGCATGAAATAAGGGAGCAGTTTGCCGATGATCACTTCGCTCATCGACAGCGGCGTGACCAGCAGCGCCTCCATGGTGCCGCGCTCCCATTCGCGCGCCATCACCATCGCCGTCAGCAGCGCGCCGATCAAGGTCATGATGATTGCAACCAGGCCGGGCACCAGAAAGTTGCGGCTGCGCAGCTCGCTGTTGAACCATGCGCGCTGTTCCACCTGCACCGGCACGTCCAGCTGCAGACCGCGTTGCATCGCGTAGTGCGCCAGCCATGTCCCCCATGTGCCCTGCACATAGCCGGATATGATGCGCGCGGTGTTCGCATCCACACCGTTGACGATCAACTGGATCGGCGCACCGTCTGCCAGGCGCAGTTGCTGCGCGAAATCCTGGCGCAATACCACGATCGCATTGACGCGGCCGGCCATCATCGCCTGTTCGGCATCGCGCGTGTTCGGGTACACCGCCGGCTTGAAATAGCGTGACTGCTGGAATTCGCCGGCGAAGCCCGCCGCATCGGCTCCGGGTTGCTCCACCACCAGCGCCACCGGGACATGCTCGGAATCCAGCGACACGCCGTAGCCGAACAGCAGCAACAGGAAGATCGGCATCAGGAACGCGATGGCGATGCTGCTGGGGTCGCGCATGATTTGCAGGAATTCTTTTTTGATGAGCCCGCGCAGCCGCATCCGACTCGTGCCTTGGGTCATCCGGTTGTTGCCACTGCGGGTATCGTTGTTCATGCGTTCATCCCGTGCCGTTCATGCGCCTGGATCAGCGCGACGAATGCGTCTTCCATCGAAGGGTCGCGCAGTTGTTCTGAACGCGCCTGTTCCTTGATGCTGCCCGGCGTACCCATGGTCAGGATCTCACCCTCCGCCATGATGGCAAGCCGGTCGCAATATTCCACCTCCTCCATGAAATGCGTGGTCACCATGACGGTCACGCCCTGTCCTGCCAGCGCATTGATGCGCGACCAGAATTCGCGGCGCGCCAGCGGATCGACCCCCGAGGTGGGTTCGTCCAGAAAAAGAATATCCGGCTCGTGCATCAGCGCACAGGCAAGCGCCAGACGCTGCTTGTAACCGAGTGAAAGTTCGCCGCTGGCGAATTCTGACATCGAAGCCAATTCGAATTCCTTCAGTGCCCAGTTGATGCGGCTCGCGCCCAGCTTTCCGGACAATCCATAGACACTGCCGAAGAAGCGCAGGTTTTCCGCCACGCTGAGATTGCCATACAGGGAAAACTTCTGCGACATGTAACCGATGCGGGCACGCGCCGCCGCCGCCGCATGGCGCAGATCGGCCCCTGCCACGCGCAGCGTGCCGCCGCTCGGCGGCAACAATCCGCACAGCATGCGAAAGGTAGTCGATTTTCCGGCGCCATTCGCGCCCAGCAAGCCGAATACCTCGCCCCGCGCGACCGAAAAGGTGATGTTATTGACCGCATAAAAGTCGCCGAAGCGGCGTTGCAGATCGTGAACCTCGATGACCGGTTTGCCGGTTTCCGATCTTGCTCCCCTGCGGCCTTCGGCTGCACGGGACGGATCGTCCCGGTCCGTTGCGGGCGCGCGCGGAAACTCCGCGCCGCGAGATTCCGCATTGAGCAAATCGACAAAGCTGTCTTCGAAGCGCGGCGTAACCGCATGGATCGCGATGCCGGCGACGTCCGGCAACAGGATGGCGGGATCGGGAGGCGCATTGTCCTTCATCACCACGCGGATGCGATCGCCCTGGATCAGGCTGTCCAGCACGCCCGGGGCATGAGCGATGCGGTATTGCAGCGCGCGCTTTTCCATGCCGGCTGCGGATATCTCGTAGGTGCGGCCGCGCATGGTGTCGCGCAACTCGGCGGGCGAACCCTGCGCAAGCAGACGGCCGTCATGCAGCAGCACGACTTCGTCGCAGCGCTCCGCCTCGTCCAGATAAGCGGTGCTGAGCAGTACGCTGGTTCCCTGCTCGCGCACCAGGCGGTACACGATGTCCCACAGTTCGCGCCTTGATAAGGGATCGACGCCGACTGTCGGCTCGTCAAGCAGCAGCAGAGACGGCTGTCGCACCAGCGCGCAGGCGAGGCCCAACTTCTGTTTCATGCCGCCGGACAGCTGTCCGGCAAGGCGCATGGTGAATCGTTCAAGGCCCGCCATGTGCATCAGCTCTGCATAGCGCTCCGCACGCGCCGGCTCGGGCACACCCTGCAGGTCTGCATAAAGGTCGAGGTTCTCCTGCACGGTCAGGTCCTCGTACAGGCCGAAGCGCTGCGGCATGTAGCCGATGGTTCTCTGGACAGCCAGCGACTGTGTGGCAGCGTCGAATCCAAGCACGTTGATGGTTCCTGCATCCGGTACCAGCAGCCCGGCGGCGAGCCGCAACAGCGTGGTCTTGCCGGCGGCATCGGGGCCGACCAGACCGGTCACTACGCCATGGCGGACGCGAAAGCTGACCTGTTGCAACGCCGGTACCAGCCGCGCGCCGATATGGAACGTCTTGGAAATGCCGCTGACTTCGAGCGCGACATGATCGGATGGACTCGCCCCCTTGGAAGCAGCCGTCATCGGGTCGGCGGCAGTCACGGCAGCTTATTCCTGACAGCGGCTGTTGTCCGGCGCAGGATGCTCACCCAGATGGATTATCACCGTCGCGGGCATGCCCTGGCGCAATTCACCCTGCGGGTTGCACACGAAGATGCGCACCTGGTAGACCAGGCTGCTGCGCACTTCGGTGGTCTCCACCGATTTGGGCGTGAACTCGGCAGTCGGCGAGATGTAGCCCACCCACGCTTTATAGTTCTTGCCGGGAAAACTGTCGGTGCCGACATCGGCGCGCATCCCCGGTTCGATCTTGCCGAGGTCCGGCCCCTGCACATAGGCGCGCACCCAGACCGGATCTGTCAGCGCCAGTGTATAGACCGGGCGCTGCGGCGATGCCATGTCGCCCGGCTCGAGGATGCGATCCTGGATGATGCCGTTGTCGGGCGCGTATAGCGATGCATCGGCGAGCGCCTTGCGCGCCACATCCAATGCTGCCTGGTTGGCCCGCAATATGGCCTTTGCTGCCGCGATGTCCTCCTTGCGCGGCCCCAATTGGACCAGTTTCAGCGTTTCCTGCAGAGACTGGTATCTGGCCTGCGCCGCATCGGCTGCGGCCCGGGCATCGTCCGCCTGTTGCTCGGCGACGAAATGTTTGGCCACCAAGTCTTTTTGTCGTTGGTAGGTTTGCGCGGCATTGTCGGCAGCGACGCGCGCAGCTTCCACGTCGGCCTGCGCCTTGCTGATCTCTTCCAGACGGCTGCCTGCCACGAGACGGTCGACCTGTTGCTGCTGCGACGCCAGTTGCGCCTGCTGCAGTTTGACATTGTTCGCCAAGCGGACGGTATCCATCGTCGCGAGCAACTGGCCTTTCTTGACGATATCGCCTTCCCTGGCCTGCATCGTCGCGATCCGTTCCGAGCCGTTGAACGCCAGCTCCACCTGCCTGATATCGACATTGCCATAAAGCGTCAATTCATGATCGCCGACAGTGCGATCGTGGGTAAAATACCAGGCAGCCGCGCCGACCGCTCCCAGAGCGGCCGCGACAACCAGAACGAGAAGGATTTTCCGTTTCACTGTCATAGGTCCAAGTGTTTTTTTGGCTTGATACGCGAGTGGGGTCATTGTACATTTTCAGCGCGAGAGATGTTGCGAACCGGTTACATCCGTGCATCCGGCAATCGCAGGCATCGCTCGATGGTTAGTCGATTTGCCAATTGGCCAATTGGGGTTCACCATAGCTGTTGTGTTAACGCGCACACCCTGACGAGAAATATCAGGGGAAATACAGGACTGAGGTTCACCGTGCATGAAATGTCGATCGCCGAGAGCGTGCTGCAGATCATCGAGGACAAGGCGCGAACGGACGGCTATGCCAGGGTCAAAACGGTGTGGCTGGAGATCGGCCGGCTGGCCGGCGTGGAAACCGAGTCGCTGCGCTTCTGTTTTGATGTTGTAACGCGCGACAGCGTGGCCCGGGATGCCCGGCTGGAAATCATCGAAACCGCGGGACAGGGCTGGTGCATGGTGTGCGCCCGCAACGTGGCCGTGACGGCCCGTTATGAACCCTGCCCGAACTGCGGCAGCTTTCAGATCGAGGTGACCGGCGGCGACGAGATGCGAGTGAAAGAACTGGAGGTGGAATGATGTGCATGACATGCGGATGCGGAAAGGGCCAGACGCTGATTGGCGGACATGCGCTTGCGCGGCAGCGCAAACCCGGCGGGGTATTGCGTTTCCGGGCGCACAAGGATGAAGCAACGCATGAGCATCCGCGCGACCATATCCATGGACACGACCCGATCGATTTTGGCGCGGGGCCGGCCGGCGCGCATGCGCCCGGGATGAGCCAGTCGCGCATGGTGAGAATAGAGCGCGACATACTCGCGAAGAACAACGACTATGCCGATGACAACCGCCGCTATCTTTCAGGGCACGGCATTTTTGCGCTCAATCTGGTCTCCAGTCCCGGCTCCGGCAAGACCACGCTGCTGGTGAAAACCGTCGCTGCCTTGAATGGTGCTGTGCCGCTCGCGGTGATCGAGGGTGACCAGCAGACCGACAACGATGCTGCGCGCATCCGCGCTGCCGGCGCACCCGCTCTGCAGATCAACACCGGCAAGGGCTGCCACCTGGATGCGCACATGGTCGGGCAGGCGATGCAGCAGCTGGGCCTGCAAGACGACAGCCTGCTGCTGATCGAGAATGTCGGCAACCTGGTTTGCCCGGCTGGTTTTGATCTGGGCGAGGCGCACAAAGTGGTGATCTTTTCGGTGACCGAGGGCGAGGACAAGCCGCTCAAGTATCCCGACATGTTCCGCGCCGCGGACGTGATGCTGCTCAGCAAGTGCGACCTGCTGCCGCATCTGGATTT
>JBAVGB010000027.1:0-35121 GCA_049684555.1 Gallionella sp.
CATTGTTGAACGAAGTACTCACCACCAATCAAAATATTAGGTTGGCAGATCACGGTGCAGGCAAATCCTACCTGGGTTTCATCATCTATGATTTATTTCTGAAAACGCGCGAAACGGCGCATGTTTACGGCATTGAAATCCGCAATGATTTGATCAACAAATCGCAACACCTGGCGGCAAAACTGGACTTTCCGCGCATGTCATTCCTGAATCTGACTGTCGAAGAATCGATCGAATCACGGCAAATTCCAGAGCAAATTGATGTGGTCACCGCACTGCACGCCTGTGACACTGCCACCGACGACGCCATTAAATTCGGCTTGCACAAACGGGCTAAATTCATTGTGCTCGTGCCGTGCTGCCAGGCCGAAGTGGCTGCAGCCTTGAATAAAAACAAAAACAATTCATTTGGCAAAACACCGCTCTCCGAAATCTGGCGGCATCCGATTCACACCCGCGAATTCGGCAGCCTACTCACCAATGTATTGAGATGCTTGCTGCTGGAAGCGCATGGCTATCAAGTAACCGTAACAGAATTGATCGGATGGGAACATTCGATGAAAAATGAACTGATCATCGCACGCCATACCGGAGTACCAAGAAAAAATGCGCGGGAGAGGTTGGAGCAGATTCTACTTGAATTGAATCTGGAAGAGTTGCAGATCAGATTCAATTATTAATGAACTGCTGGCCATCTGGCAAAGCAAGCAAAATGATGCTCGACTAACCATTGATCGTTGTATGTTTCAACAGCGCCCATGCAACGTGTTCACGAACCAATTCCGATTCATCGTTGGCACGGTGCCTTAGAGCGGCAATCACAGCAGCATCCCTGGCCGCGTTACCCAAAGCCACGGCAATATTGCGTAGCCATTGTTCATGGCCGATGCGATAAATAGCGCTTCCAGCGAATCTGGTTTTGAACTCTGTTTCATCCCACGCGAACAACTCGACGAGAGACACATCATCCAACCCGTGGCGAATTGCAAAATCAGGTTCCACGGTGCTATGTGCAAAACCATTCCACGGACACACCAACTGGCAGTCATCACAGCCATAGATGCGGTTACCAATCAGCGGGCGCAGCTCGACAGGGATGCTGCCTTTGAGTTCGATCGTGAGATAAGAGATGCAACGGCGCGCGTCCAGTTTGTAAGGCGCAATAATAGCTTTCGTTGGGCAAATATCCATGCAACGCGTGCAACTTCCGCAATGTTCAGTTTGTGGCGCATCTATAGCCAACGGCAAATTGACAAAAATCTCACCGAGAAAAAACCACGAACCATGTTCCCGAGATAAAAGCAATGTATGTTTGCCTCGCCAACCCAGTCCTGCCTTGCAAGCCAGCTCCACTTCCATCACCGGCGCACTATCCGTGAAAACACGCCCGTTAAACTCTGAAACTTCTGCGCGTATTTTTTTGGCCAGTTTTTTCAGACGGTCGCGCACCACTTTGTGATAATCACGCCCCAAGGCATAACGGGAAATATAGGCGCGTCCATTCTCTGCCAACACCTGCCAGCTGTCCCGAGCCTCGAGTGGAAAATAGTTCATGCTCAGGGAAATCACTCGCAATGTACCCTGCACTAGCTCACCCGGCCGACTTCGTTTGGACCCATGTTTTGCCATATAATCAAGTTCGCCATGCAAACCTGCTGACAGCCATTCCACCAGACGGGTTTCCGCTGCCGATAAGTCCGTGTCGCTGATACCGACGGCCTGAAAACCAAGCTCCCTTGCCCACTCGCGTATCCGAGTGGCAAGCGTAACCCAATCAACTCGGTGAGGAATTTCGTTTTGCATAGTCACGATGATAGCCCAATCAAAATGTATCTGGCGGATGAAAGCGCGACCAATGACCTTGCCCAGCACCTCGCCGAAGGAATCAGGCCCGGCATGGTGATTTTTCTGCATGGTGACTTGGGGGCTGGCAAAACAACTCTGGTGCGCGGCATGCTGAAAGCGCTGGGTTATTCAGGCCGGATTAAGAGTCCCACTTATGCCTTGGTTGAACCATACCATATCAATGGGTTAGACTTACGCCACTTTGATCTGTATCGTTTGCACGATGAAGCGGAATGGGAAACAGCGGGCTTCCGTGATGAATTCGATGGGCACAATATATTTCTGATCGAATGGCCTGAAAGGGGAGCGGGGTTTATTCCAAATGCCGATGTAGAGATTACCATTGAAATACTGCTGCATGGGCGAAACGTCAGCATTAGAGGTAACACACCATCAGGACGGGAATGCTTAAAGCAATTTTAAAACTCGTTACATTTTCTTTTTTAATTTGGTTGCCACAGGGGCAAGCGGTCCCCATCTCTGTCAGTTCTGCGCGTATATGGCCGGCACAGGATTACACGCGCCTTACCCTCGAATCCAAACATGCCATCCGTTACAACATGTTCAACTTGAACAATCCGGCTCGCCTGGTAATCGACTTGAACAATGTAGGACTAGGGAACACGCTCAGCAATTTGCCAAAACTGGTTGGCAACGACGACCCCTACATCAAGAGTCTACGCGTAGGACGTTTCAAGCCGGGTGTGGTGCGCCTAGTCCTGGATTTGAAAGACAAGGTCAAACCGCAGTTATTCGTTCTCAAACCAGTTGCTGATTACGGGTATCGATTGGTGTTGGACGTATATCCGGACCAGCCGCTTGATCCGCTGATGGCCTTGATAAGCAATACACCCGGAGCTTCTGGCACGCCAACCACAATCAGTCAGAGCCCAGAAAAAGCATCCGGAGATGACAAACTGCAGATCACCCAAGGCTTGAATTCCGACAAAGAAGAAGAGCCGGCAACTAATCTATCGTTGCCGTCGACCACTTCTCCTGAAATGCATGCGCGCACCCTGATCATAGCTATTGATGCAGGACACGGCGGCGAAGATCCCGGTGCTCATGGAAAGCATGGCTCGCTTGAAAAGAATGTGACGTTGGCGATTGCGCGCAAGGTTAAAGCATTAATCGATGAGCAGCCAAACATGCGCGCCGTAATGACTCGCGACGGAGATTATTTTATCCCGCTAATGGGCAGAGTCGCCAAAGCACGCAAGGCAAATGCAGATTTATTCGTCTCCATTCATGCGGATGCGTTCATCAATTCGAAAGCGCGGGGTTCGTCCGTATTTGCCTTGTCCGAGCACGGCGCGACTAGCACCGCAGCGCGCTGGTTGGCAAAAAATGAAAATGAAGCAGACCTGATCGGGGGTGTGAACATCGCGGTAAAAGATCCTTACCTCGCGCGTACTCTGCTCGACCTTTCGCAAACCGCCACTATCAATGACAGCATGAAAGTCGGCAAATATGTACTGAATCAACTCGGCGATATCAACGATTTGCACACCGGACATGTCGAACAGGCAGGATTCGCGGTGCTTAAATCACCGGACATTCCGTCCATCCTGGTTGAAACGGCATTCATCAGCAATCCCAGCGAAGAGCGTCGCCTAGATGACCAAAGCTACCAAATGAAGGTTGCTCATGCGATTGTAGGCGGCATCAATCGCTACTTTGCCCAAAATCCTGCGTTATCCAAACCAAAAATCGCGCAGATAAATTAGTCCCAAAGGCCGAACGGTCGAATCTGGATATTCCTGCTCATGGCCTGTGCAACATGAGTCAGATTCGACGAAAATGCTCCGCCGATAGGATCAGGCCGGGAATACCCCTGTAGAAAGATAGCGGTCGCCACGGTCGCAAACTATGAACACTATCACTGCATTTTGAACTTGCCGTGAAATACGCAACGCAACATTCAACGCTCCGCCGGAAGAAATACCGCAAAATATCCCTTCTTCGCGTGCCAAACGACGCGTCAATTCTTCAGCATCAGCCTGGCTCACATATTCCAGACTATCCACATTTTTGCTGCTGTAGATTTTGGGCAAATATGCCTGCGGCCACTTTCTAATGCCGGGAATCTGCGCACCCTCTTCCGGTTGCACGCCGATGATCTGAACGTTGTGATTTCTTTCCTTGAAAAATCGCGAGCAACCCATGATGGTGCCGGTGGTGCCCATACTGCTGATGAAATGGGTGAGCTTGCCATTCGTATCGCGCCAGATTTCAGGTGCGGTACCCTCATAGTGGGCCAGCGGATTATCCGGATTGGAGAATTGATCCAGGATAATGCCCTTGCCTTCGGCACGCAGATTTTCAGCGGTATCGCGGGCGAGTTCCATGCTGCCTTCTTTATCGGTCAGTACCAGTTCCGCGCCGAATGCGCGCATGGTCTGACGACGCTCCATGCTCTGGTTCTCCGGCATCACCAAAATCATCTTGTAGCCGCGCATCGCTGCGGCCATAGCCAGCGCAATGCCGGTGTTGCCGCTGGTCGCTTCGATCAAGGTATCGCCGGGCTTGATCTCACCGCGCTGCTCGGCGCGGGTGATCATGTAAAGCGCCGGCCTGTCCTTTACAGAACCGGCAGGATTGTTGCCTTCCAGCTTGGCAAGCAGCACGTTACTGGTATCCCCAGGGATACGCTTCAATTTCACCAGCGGAGTATTGCCGACAAAATTTTCAATGGATGGGTACACGTAAATTCCCTGATTGGACAACCAATTTCTATACGGCTGCCTTAAGCATCTGTTCTACATACCTTGCCACTCCTTGCTCCACGCTCAGGAATTCGGCGGAATAACCGCTGTTGCGCAACGCGCCGATATCCGCTTGGGTATAACTCTGATACTTGCCTCGCAAGGCTTCGGGGAATGGAATGTAAGTAATCAACCCTTGCTTTTGCATCTCGACCAGGCTTAACACCGGTTTCGAATCGGCTATGCGCAGCGTATTAATGGTTGCCACAGCCACTTCGTTGAAACTTTGTGCCTGGCCTGTACCCAGATTGAATATACCTGACTTGCTCGGGTTGTCCAGAAAATACATATTCACCTTAACCACGTCCTCGATTGATATGAAGTCACGCAGTTGCCCGCCGTTGGCATAGCCATCGCAACCTTCGAACAATTTCACCCGGCCCTCTGCCTTATACTGGTTGAAGAAATGATATGCGACCGATGCCATCCGCCCCTTGTGCTGTTCGCGCGGTCCATACACATTGAAGTAGCGAAGCCCGACGACTTGAGCAGTGCGCTTGTGCCAGCGGCGGCGCACGATCTGGTCGAACAGAAATTTGGAATAGGCATACACGTTTAATGGAGCCTCGAATTCGTGACTTTCCTTGAAAACGCTGCTTCCCCCGTATACCGAGGCTGAAGAAGCATACAGGAACGGAACCTCTTCATTCTGGCAGTAGTTCAGCAAATCCAGTGTGTACTGGTAATTATTCGCCATCATGTAACGTCCATCTGTTTCCATGGTGTCCGAACAAGCTCCCTGGTGCAACACCGCAGCAACCAATCCATCGAAAAATCCATCCTGCAATTTGCCAAGGAGGTCCTCCTTATCAAGATAATCTGCAATCTCGCAATCAACCAAATTCCTGAACTTGTCGGCATTTTTGAGATTGTCCACAACGATAATGTTGTTCTCACCGCGTTGGTTGAGTGCCTTGACCAGGTTAGAGCCGATAAATCCAGCGGCGCCGGTGATGATGTAATACATTGGTTTTCTCCTCAAATTATCAGGGGTGAAGTCCGGAAGCAAAGCAAACAGAATACCCACAAGAGCTCTTACAAACTCGGGTTTCTAATCATCCGTTGCTTTCGCCATATCCCGCACGATCTCGTCACGGCTGACTACCGCCGTCCCCAGTTTCCCGACCACGATACCCGCCGCACGATTCGCGATGCGCATGGCCTCGGGCAAATTCGCGCCGCTGGCGAGCATCACAGCCAAGGTGGCTATCACGGTGTCGCCGGCACCGCTGACATCAAATACCTCACGGGTATGGGTCGGTTCGTGGTGCACTTCGTTGGCACGAAACAGGCTCATACCTTCCTCGCTGCGCGTCACCAGCAGCGCATCGAGGTGCAAGTCGGCACGCAGTTTTTCCGCTTTTCTGTTAAGTTCGGATTCTGTCTTCCAACTTCCCGCCACTTCGCGGAATTCGCTGCGGTTGGGTGTCAGTAATGTTGCACCCCGATAACGGGCGTAATCATCCCCCTTGGGATCGACCAGCACCGGCTTGCCAGCGTCACGTGCGAGCCCGATCATTTCGGCTATATGCGTCAACCCTCCCTTGCCATAATCGGAGAGAATGACCACCTCGGCCAACGGCAACTGCACGCGAAAATCTTCAAGTGCAGCATGCAACACCTCGTGGCTGGGCGGTGTCTCAAAATCAATGCGCAACAATTGCTGGTGGCGGGCAATGGCGCGCAACTTGATGATGGTGGAAAAGGTTTGGTCGCGATGCAGCAACGCAGCCAGATTGCTGTGCTCTTTAAGCAACTTTTCCAGGCAGGCCCCCGCCTCGTCGTTCCCGACCACCGACAACAATGTGGCATGTGCACTGAGTGCGGCAATGTTGCGAGCCACATTGGCTGCGCCGCCCGGACGTTCTTCGACACGCTCGACTTTTAGCACAGGCACTGGTGCTTCAGGTGATATCCGGCTGACATCACCGAACCAGTAGCGATCCAGCATCACATCGCCGACCACCAATATTTTGGCTCGATCAAAATTTGGCAATGAAATCATATGAATTCTGCACCTTTCTTCATCATAGTGCCCTCCCGTTATCCCTTCCCATATCGAGTTCCTGATTGATTTCAAGCAGAGCACGCAACGGATCAGCAGCCTGCGTGATCGGTCGGCCGATAACCAGGTAGTTGGAACCGGCTTTCATCGCGGCAATAGGTGTCATCACCCTGGACTGGTCGTCAAGGCCGGCATGTGCCGGACGGATACCCGGCGTCACCAGGCAAAATCCATTGCCGCAGTGTTTTCGCAACAGCGCCGCTTCATGCGCCGAGCACACCACGCCGTCCAGACCGCTGTCGCGAGCAAGGGCTGCCAAGCGCAGGACCATCTCCGCCGGTGTGGCGCTGATGCCGATTTCAGCCAAGTCTGCGTGTGTCATGCTGGTCAGCAAGGTTACGGCGATCAACTTGGGTCGCTGTGTACTGCTGGCAACTGCCTCGCGTGCTGCATCGAGCATCTTGCTCCCGCCAAGCGCGTGCACGTTGATCATCCACACACCCAGGCTGGCCGCCGCTTTGCATGCCTGAGCGGTGGTATTGGGAATATCGTGAAATTTTAAATCCAGAAAAACCTCAAACCCCCGTTGCATGAGTTCCTCCACCAGAGCGGGGCCGGTGGCGGTAAACAGCTGCTTACCGACTTTCAAACGGCATATCGAAGGATCCAACCGCTCGACCAGCGTCAATACGGGAGCGGCATCCGGATAATCCAGCGCAATGATGATTTTCGGGTCGTTCATAACGGTACTCCGGTTTCTTCGCCTCGACGCGGGGAGTAGCTGCCCCAGGCCTGGCAGGCCGGACAATGCCAATAGAATTGTCGTGCCTTGAAACCGCAGTGGGCACAATGATAAGTTGCCAGGTTACGGGTGCGCTTGTGAACCAGATCTTTGACCAGCTCAACATCGGCACGCATTTCGCCCGGTATTTCCAGCAGCCGGGCTTCAAGCAATTTGTCCAGGCCCAGCAAGGTCGGGTTGCGCTTCAGTTCATCGCGCACCAATTGATAGGCTGCCGCAGATCCTTCGTTTTTCAGCACCCCGGCAAACACCACATTCATCAAGTCCAGTGAATGACATTTTTGCAAATACTCGCGCAACAAGGCAATGCCTTCTGCTTCACGATTCAGGCCGCAATAGGAATTCAACAGCCGTTCCGCAACCAGCGGCAAGTATTGCGCGTCCTGTGATTCGATGGTTTTCCAGGTGGCAATCGCGTCGGCGTGCTTCCCCTCGCTGGCGAGCATATCGCCCAACATCATTGTCGCGCGTACCGCATTCTGGTCAACTCGCAATGCCTGCTGCAGATGTTCACGAGCGGCAGCGGAATTCCCAGCCCCAATTTCCTCGCCCGCCATTTCACAATAGAAAAACGCGGCTTGCTGGCTGTACGATTGCCCTGATACGGTCGCGAGCTGCCGGGTCACAGCAATTGCCTTGAGCCAGTCATGTTCCTTTTGAAACAGCTCCAGAAGGAACTCCAGGGACTGCTTGGCATAGGCGGTATTTTCCAATTCGCTGAACAGACTTTCGGCACGATCCAGAATGCCGGCCTTCAGATAATCCTGGGCCAGCTCGAAGATCGCATGCTGGCGTTTGTCATCGTCCAGATCCACCCTGTCAACCAGGTTGTGGTGCATGCGCAAAGCCCGGTCCACTTCGCCGCGACGGCGGAACAAACTGCCCAGCGCAAAATGCAGTTCGACAGTTTGCGGATCGACCTTGACCACCTCGATGAAAGCCTCGATGGCCTTATCCTGTTGTTCGTTTAGCAGGAAGTTCAGGCCCTGAAAATATGAATTCGGCAATACACTCGATTCCGAAAGCAGTTCCTTGATGTCTATGCGTGCGGCCAGCCACCCCATTCCGAAAAACAAAGGAAAAACCAGCAGCATCCATAATTGAAATTCCATAATTTCAGCGCTTATCCCGGCAATTGATGTGTTTCATCGATATCTGCAAGCTTGTCCCTGGCTCGAGCCTGGCGCTTCAGAACCGCGATTTCACGGCGCTGCTGCAGCAGTTTCGGGAACATCGCGAGAATACCAACAACAGCACCGACGGAAAAAAAAATCAGCAGGGCGACCACGAGGTAGGACTGCCACTCATAGCCGAAAAAATATCTCAGCGTGATTGGCTGGCGGTTCTTTGCCGCAAAACCTAGCAGCGCGATGAACAACACAATCCGAATAATCCAGTTGATATAACGCATGGCATACCTCAACAAATTCAGCGCAACGATAGCATAAAAAAAGGCGGCTATACCTTGCGATATGCCGCCACCTGAAACGTTGATTCAGCAATCAAGTCTTCTGTTCGCAGACTCGCTCCCTGAGCTCCTTGCCGGCCTTGAAGTGCGGAACGTACTTGGCCGGAACTTTCACTTTGTCCCCGGTCTTGGGGTTGCGCCCCTGACGCGGCGGACGGTAATTCAGGCCAAAGCTGCCAAAGCCGCGAATCTCGACACGCCCCCCGCGCGACAGCGTTGCAGACAAGGCATCCAGAATCACTTTAACGGCAAGTTCTGCGTCCTTGGCCAGCAGCTGCGGATGCAATTCGGCCAGTTTGGCAATCAGATCGGAACGAATCATCTCGGTAACCTCGAACTAAAACTTATGCTTCGGTCTTGTTGCCGCTCATCTTGGCCTTCAGCAATGCGCCCAAGTTGGTGGTGCCGGCACTGGCATTGCTTTCCGAGGAAAGCTTTTGCAAAGCCGCAGTATCCTCGGTCTTGTTCAGCGCCTTGATCGACAGGTTGATGCCGCGATTCTTGCGATCCACGTTGATGATGACCGCAGTGACACGGTCGCCTTCCTTCAAATGTGTCCGAATATCTTCGACGCGGTCAGCCGACACCTCAGAGGCCTTGAGGTAAGCCTCCACATCGCCTTCCAATGCAATCGTAGCGCCCTTGGCATCCAATGACTTCACGGTGCCGGTTACCACTG
Organism: Gallionella sp.; assembly: GCA_049684555.1. Classification (GTDB taxonomy): domain Bacteria; phylum Pseudomonadota; class Gammaproteobacteria; order Burkholderiales; family Gallionellaceae; genus Gallionella. The sequence continues at coordinate 9,565 of JBAVGB010000027.1, forward strand.
CACCCTTTTCATGGCTGGCAGCAAAGCCGCCGAACGGATCCCCTTCCAGCTGCTTGATGCCGAGGGAAATGCGCTCGCGTTCGACGTCGATTGCCAACACGACAGCCTCAACTTCGTCGCCCTTCTTGTAGTTGCGCACGGCTTCTTCGCCCGGCTGACTCCATGACAAATCCGACAAATGCACCAGACCGTCGATACCGCCATCCAGACCGATAAACACGCCGAAGTCGGTGATGGACTTGATCTGACCCTTAACCTTGTCGCCCTTCTTGTGGTTGATCTCGAAATCATCCCACGGATTGGATTGGCATTGCTTCATGCCCAGCGAAATGCGGCGGCGAGCTTCATCGATCTCCAGAATCATCACCTCAACCTCGTCGCCCAGACTGACCACTTTGGAAGGATGCACGTTCTTGTTGGTCCAGTCCATTTCCGAAACGTGCACCAGACCTTCGATGCCCTGCTCGATTTCGACGAATGCGCCGTAATCGGTCAGGTTCGTGACCTTGCCGAACATGCGCGTGCCTTGCGGATAGCGGCGCGCCAGGCCATTCCAGGGATCATCACCCATCTGCTTGATGCCCAGCGAAACGCGGTTCTTCTCCTGGTCGAACTTCAATATCTTGGCTTCGATCTCGTCGCCGACCGTCAGCACTTCTGACGGATGCTTGACGCGGCGCCATGCCAGGTCGGTGATGTGCAACAGGCCGTCGATGCCGCCGAGGTCCACAAACGCACCGTAGTCGGTGATGTTCTTGACCACGCCCTTGACGATCGCGCCTTCCTTGAGGTTTTCCATGATCGCTTCGCGGTCGGCCCCAACGCTTGCTTCCAGCACTGCACGGCGGGAAACCACCACGTTGTTGCGCTTGCGGTCCAGCTTGATGACCTTCAATTCCATGGTCTTGTTTTCGTAAGGCGTGGTGTCCTTGACCGGACGGATATCAACCAGCGAACCGGGCAGGAATGCGCGGATACCGTTGACCATCGCGGTCAGGCCGCCCTTGACCTTGCCGCTTACATAGCCTTCCACGATCTTGCCTTCTTCCATTGCAACTTCCAGCTCGTGCCACGCCGCCAGACGTTTTGCCTTTTCGCGCGACAGCTTGGTTTCACCATAGCCGTTTTCCAGCGATTCGATGGCCACGGTGACAAAATCGCCCGGCTTCACTTCCAATTCGCCCTTGGCGTCGAGGAATTCCTCGATCGGGATCAAACTTTCGGACTTCAGTCCGGCATTCACGACCACCATGTTGTGGTCCACGCGCACGACCTGCGCGGTGATCAATTCGCCTGCGCGCATTTCCTTGCGCGTCAAACTTTCTTCAAACATTGCTGCGAAACTATCGGGATCTTGTACGGATGTTGCTGTTGCGGTTGAGTTCATCGGATATACCTAAATGTTATCTGCCCGAAAAAAACAAATCGGTACAGTGGGTTGATTAAATTTCCCATCAGACGACGAGTCTTTGGGTCCTGTTTATATAGCGCTTTTCACCGGATAGCCTGCCAATACTTTCAGTGCCGCCTGCTCGATGTCCTGAACTGCCTCATCGATGCTCAGCGCCGTGGTATCCAGCAAACTGGCTCCCGGCGCCTGTTGCAACGGAGATGCGCTGCGTTGCGAATCACGCTCGTCGCGCAGACGAATATCCAGCAAAAGGGCAGCGATATTAGCATTGATCCCTTTTTCCATCAACTGCTTATAACGGCGGCCGGCACGGGCCTCGGCGCTGGCGGTCATAAATATCTTCAGTACCGCATCGGGAAAAACCACCGAGCCCATGTCGCGGCCATCCGCAACGAGGCCGGGAGCCCTGCGGAAGGCATGCTGCTTGTTCAAAAGTGCAGCACGCACCCGGGGCAGGGCTGCCACCACCGAAGCCGCAGCTGCGCATTGCTCGCCGCGCAACTCGTCACCGACCAGAATGCCATCCAGCCATATCTGATCACCCTCGAATCGTATCTCGATTCGTTCGGCCAGTTCCGCCAGGCCCGTTTCATCGCTCAACAGAACCCGCTGGCGCTGCGCCGCCAGTGCCAGCAAACGATACAGCGCGCCGCTGTCCAGATAATGATAACCCAGCCTGGCAGCGACCAGCTTGGCTACCGTGCCCTTGCCGGATGCGGAAGGACCGTCGATCGCGATCACCGGCACTGCCCGTACCACATCATGCAGCACCGTGAAATAATTCGGGAAGGTCTTCGCGACACAGCGCGGATCGTTGATGCGCATGCCTTCGGCGCCAAAAGCGGCCAGCGAAAAGCACATCGCCATGCGGTGATCGTCGTAGGTATCGATGGCCGCACGGCGTATGTGTGGGGGGGGTGCGATACGAATGAAGTCTGCCCCCTCTTCCACCGTCGCCCCGACCTTGCGCAACTCCGTCGCCATCGCGGCGATACGGTCGGTTTCCTTGACTCGCCAGCTGGCGATGTTGCGCAGCGTGGTCGTGCCCTCGGCGAACAGCGCGACCACCGCCAGCGTCATCGCCGCATCGGGAATATAGTTGCAATCCATCTCGATTGCCATGAGTTTACCGGCACGGGGGGCGCTTGCCTCCATCCAGTTCACGCCCTGCTCGATCCGCGCACCCATCGTTGCCAGCGCGTCTGCAAAACGCACGTCACCCTGTATGCTGCCGCTGCCCACGCCTTCTATCCGCACCGGGCCGCCGCCGATCGCACCCGCCGCAAGAAAATAAGATGCCGACGACGCGTCACCTTCGACATAGATCACACCGGGCGATTTATAGCGGCTGCCCGCTGCCACCTTGAAGCTGCGCCAACCGTCTCTTTGCACTTTCACACCGAAGCGTTGCATCATCGCCAGCGTGATTTCGATATACGGCTTCGAGATCAGCTCGCCGGCCACCTCCACCGTGACCTCGCTATCGAGCAGCGGCAATGCCATCAACAACGCGGTCAGGAACTGGCTGGACACATCGCCGCGCACGCTGACACGGTCTGCCCCGGTCAGAGTCGCGGGATGGATCTGCAGCGGAGGAAAGCCGTCGTTGCCGACGCATTCGATGTCTGCGCCGAGCTCGCGCAACGCATCCACCAGATCGCCAATCGGCCGCTCGTGCATGCGCGGCACACCAGACAGCTGGTACTCGCCGCCGGACAGAGCCAGCGCGGCGGTCAGAGGACGATACGCAGTTCCGGCATTTCCCAGGAACAAATCCGCCTGCTTCACCGGGAAACTCCCGCCGCAGCCAGTTACACGAAACACCAGTGGTTCCAATTCCGCCACATCCACACCCAGCTTGCGCAACGCATCGAGCATGCGCTCTGTATCGTCGGACAGCAGCACGTCGCGTATCTCGGTCGCGCCCTGGGCCAGCGCAGACAGCAGCAGGATACGGTTGGAAATGCTTTTCGAGCCGGGCAGCGTGACCGTGCCGCGTGCACTAAGCAAGGGAGGTAGCTCGATGAAATTTTCGGGTGTCATTACGATTGAATTGCAGCGCAGACTTGCAGGGGGCGGAATGATACCGCAAAGCACAGGCAAGCTGCGATGAAACCACCGTTTCCCGTCAAGTTATTCCGGGCTCCCTGATCTGCAATCAATTGCAAAATTACGGTTCGGTTCAAGGTTGTATACGCCATTTGCAATGAGGTATATTGCTGAATCGAAGCGGGGCCGAAGATCGCCCCGATACGTGACAAAGATGCGGACGTGTACAGGCAGGATCAACCGCCCAATACCGGCCGCACTCTCTTGCAGCTACGCGTACATGCGGTCTGCCGCCTCAAAATATTTGCGTGCATAGGCAACCAGTTGTGCGTCGGATGGATGGTCAACGGTTTCCACACCGATCACCTTGTCAGCTATTTGCTGATCATGGCTGTGAATGTGTTTGATGAGATTAAGCTTGGCACCAGCCGGGCCAACGATCAGAATTTTCTGGGCGCCTTTCATCGCGTCGACCACTTCGTGATAGAAATGCTGATTCTCCGGCGCGCGACCGACCCCAACTGCGCCACGCTTATTGTGTAAATGATGATGCGGTTTGCTGGGTCGCACAATTGAAGACTCGACATCATCAGCGCTGACATGCATAACGTGTGCTTCAGAGTGATCGATCCATACAACGGCATGATAGTGCGACATGAATGTCCTTTGAATAATTATAGAATTTTTGTATTTTAACTGTAGTCAACCGCGATGTTGCAAAAACCTTTTAATCAATGCGTCGTGTCGTGAATCAATTGATTGCCATGTTTGAGATTTCACTTCCGGTGAATGTCTTCATATCGAGCCGGTCTGCCATTTGTGAAGGGTGTGCTGTGCGCCATGAGCTGGCAGATTCCAGTTTTAGCTGGAACAACCAGGCGGGCAGCCTGTTGCTCACGCCACTCGTTCATGATTCGCCGCGCTCTTTTACCTCACTCCGCGCCCACCCTTTCGCAAACGTGATGCGCAATTCCTGGCCAGCCTCCAATTTCGCCGCATCCGACACCACGTCCCCGTTTGTGTCTTGCACCATGCTGTAGCCGCGCGCTAGGACTTTTGCCGGATCGAGCAGGATCAGGTGCTGCCCGGCATTGTCCGCTCGCCCCGATCGTTGCGCCTGACTTGCGCGCATCGCGTTGACCAATCGTTGCGCCAGATTGGCCCGCCGGTCATCCAGACGGGTGAAATCGCTGCTCGCTGCGCGCAGCCGTTGCGCCAATGATTGCCACAGCCAGCGTTGCTGCTGGTATCGATACGCAATGGCACGCTGCATGCGCTGTTGCAGTTGATCCAATTGCTGGTAGCGCCGTTGCAATTCCTGCGCGGGATGCACCAGCCTGCGCTGCAGGTAGTCCACTGTCTGCATCGCATTCTGCAGCCGGTTGCGCTGCGCGCGCAGCAGATGCTGAGCCTGGTCCTGCAAAACCCTGAGCAGTGCTTGACGATCCGGGACAACGCGCTGCGCCGCAGCGGTCGGGGTCGGGGCGCGCTCGTCGGCGACGAAATCCGCGATCGTGAAATCGGTCTCGTGCCCAACCCCGCTTACAATCGGAATTTCACTGCCGGCAATCGCGCGCGCGACGGCTTCTTCGTTGAATGCCCACAGGTCCTCGATACTGCCGCCGCCGCGGCACAGGATCAGCACGTCGCATTCCGCGCGCCGGTTGGCGAGCTGGATCGCCAGCGCGAGCTTTTCCGCGCTGCCAGTCCCTTGCACCGGAGCCGGATACAGGATCACCGGTACGACCGGCATGCGCAACCTTAGCGTGGTGAGCACGTCTCGCAATGCGGCAGCCTGCGGCGAGGTGATGATGCCGATGCATTTCGGGAAAGCGGGCAAGGGCCGCTTGCGCTCGGCGGCGAACAGGCCCTGGCTTTCCAGCAATTGCTTCAACCGCTCATAACGTTCATACAGTATCCCAAGCCCGGCCGGACGCATCTGCTCCACCGTCAACTGAAAGTCGCCGCGCTGCTCATACAAAGTGGCGATCGCTAATACCTCGACTTGGCGGCCGTTGGCGACCGGTTCCTTCAAAAGTTGATTTTTATGCCGGAACATCACGCAGCGAACCTGGGCCTGATCGTCCTTGAGCGAAAAATAAAAATGACCCGAAGCGGCCTTCACCAAATTGGATATTTCGCCGCGCACCCACAGCAAAGGGACGTTGCTTTCCAGCAACTGCTTGATTGCATAGTTGAGTTCCGCGACGCGAAATACACGCGCCTTTTCTTCAGAAAATAAATTCAAATTCATCTTGACAACCCGAAATAATCCACACCGCAAGGAAATTTGCCGTTTTTCATCGGTTCCTGCCGGCGACACCACACTAAATCTCTCATCTATTTGTTTTTATTATATTTAATTTAATTGCAATAAATAGGCAAATTAAGAAAATCTCTTTTGCCGCGCCACTTTAAAGGTGATATCCCGAGCTTAATCCACAAAGTTATCAACAGTATTTGTGAATAAACGGAAATACTCTTTTCAAATGTCGACTTAACAAAATTGTGCTGAAGTAAATCCTGAGAAAGGTTGCTCAACTCAATACGACACGCTAAAGTTGCGCCCTCGGAATTTAAGCATATTTGGAGATACCGCGTGTTTGCAATCGTAGAAGCGGCCGGCTGGCCGATCTGGTTTTTGATTTTGGCATCCATCATTGCAGTGGGGTTGATCATAGAACGCTTGATGTTTTTGCGCAGCAGACGCATCGCTCCCCCTGCCCTGCTGGATGAGGTGATCAAGGAACTCAAGCAGCGCGGTGTGAGTGACGGAATGTTGGCCAAGCTTGCCGACAGCTCGCCGCTGGGACGTATTTTTGCGGCCGGTTTGAGGAATATCAAAAGCACCCCAGAAGTCATGAAGGAATCCGTAGAGGAAGTGGGACGCGCAGTCTCGCACGATTTGGGACGTTTTCTCACCACACTGGGCACGATCGCCTCAATCAGCCCGCTGCTGGGGCTGTTTGGCACTGTGGTTGGCATGATCGAAATCTTCGGCTCGCAAACCGCGGTTGGCAACTCCCCCGCGATCCTTGCTCACGGCATTTCCGTCGCCCTGTACAACACAGCCTTCGGGCTGATCGTTGCGATTCCGAGCATGATTTTCTACCGCCACTTCCGCTCCCAGGTGGATAGCCTGACCATGGAGATGGAGCAACAAGCCATCAAGCTGGTGGCGATCGTTCACAGCCAACGCGCGATTTAGACGGCCATGAACTTCCGACTCGGGCGCAGACGCGAAGAACCGGAGATCAACCTGATCCCGATGATAGACGTGCTGCTGGTCATTCTGATCTTCATGATGGTGACCACCAGCTACGCCAAGTTTTCCGAATTACAGATCAATCTGCCGCAAGCGGGCGGACAAACTTCGGGCGCAGAGACCAATATCATCACGGTTGCCGTGGATGCCTCGGAACACTATGCCATCAACAACCAGGGCTTTCCCTACACCGGCATAGACGCGTTGGCAGCCTCCCTGAAAAAGGCTGCGGGCACCCAGACCGACCCGACCATCGTGATCGATGCGGACGCCAAAGCAACGCATCAATCCGTGATCAACATAATGGAAGCAGCAAGACGCGCCGGTTATGAGCGCATCACCTTCACCACGCAGAGCCAGCCGGAATAACGGTTCCCCAACGTGTACTGGCTGCAAAACCATTGGTATCGCATCACCCCGCTGCATTTGATTCTGTATCCGGCCAGCCTGATTTTCCGCGCGCTGGTGGCATTGCGCCGTGAGTTGTATCTCAGCGGCTTCCTGCCCAGACATCAATTGCTGCTGCCTGTCGTCGTGGTCGGCAATATCAGCGTCGGCGGAACCGGCAAAACCCCGCTAACGCTTGCGTTGGCCGAGCAACTCATCGAGCGCGGCTGGCATCCGCTCATCCTCAGTCGCGGTTATGGCCGCACCGCCAACAAACCCCAACAGGTAAGCCTGCCTAGCACCGCCGCACAGGTCGGGGACGAACCGCTGTTGATGGCGCGGCGCAACCTTTGCCCGGTATGGGTGGGCGCAGACCGCGTTGCCGCCGCCCACGCGGCGCTGCAAGCCTGCCCGCAATGCGATATCGTTCTGTGCGATGACGGCTTGCAGCATTACCGCCTGCAGCGTGATGTGGAAATCGCGGTCGTCGACGGCATGCGCCGATATGGCAACGGATTGATGCTCCCCGCCGGCCCGCTGCGTGAACCGGTATCGCGATTACGATCAGTGGATGCCGTCGTGGTGAACGGCGGCGATGCCGCAGGCCAGGAATATCCGATGAACCTGGGCGGCGAAATTTTTTACAACCTGCTCGACCCCGGCCAGACCGCCACTGCCGCCAACTTCAGCAAACCGACCGATGACGTTCACAAAGGCAAGGTTCACGCCGCAGCCGGGATCGGAAATCCGCAACGCTATTTCCAGCATCTGGAATCGCTGGGCATCACTTTTACCCCGCACATATTTCCCGACCATCACGCCTACCGTGCGGCCGACCTGTCCTTCGCCGAATGCGACGCGATACTCCTGACCGAAAAAGATGCGGTAAAATGCGCCGGATTCGCCGATGCGCGATACTGGGTGTTGCGCGTGGATGCGCAAATCCCGCCGACCCTGATAGATCACCTATTGCGAAAGATCGACCCCCATGGACTCCAAACTGCTTGATATCCTGGTTTGCCCGCTGTGCAAATCCCCGCTGGTCTATCAAAAGGAAGCTCAGGAACTGATCTGCAAGGCGGACCGCCTGGCCTACAAGATCGCCGACGACATTCCGGTAATGCTAGTCGACGAAGCGCGCAAGCTTACCCCCGAAGAAGCCGAAAAGATTTAATGGGAGCCTCTAAAAATCCACATTTCATCCCAACTGCTGTGTTGGGGAAAAAATTTCTTGCTAACATATAATGAATATGCCACGCTGTGAGATTTTTCCCGCGCCTTGCATTTGGGCGAACTCTGAATTTTTAGAGGCTCCCAAATGACCGACTTTCATGTCGTGATTCCGGCACGGCACGCATCCATACGGCTACCCGGCAAACCGCTGCTGCTGATCTCCGGTAAGCCCATGGTGGTAAGGGTCGCCGAACAAGCCGCACAAAGCGGTGCGCAACAGATCTGGATCGCCACCGACCATCACGCGATCGCCAACACAGTGCATGAGCATGGCTTCAAGGCATGCCTGACCAGGGACAGCCACGCCAGCGGCACCGATCGCATCGCGGAGGTGGTTCAACTGCAAGGCTGGCCGGATGACACCATCGTGGTCAATGTGCAGGGCGACGAACCGCTGATTCCGCCCGGCCTGATCCGTTCTGTTGCCGAACATCTGCACGATCATCCCGACTGTGCAATTGCCACCGCCTGCCACCCGATTCACGATGAAGCATCCATGCGCAACCCCAATATCGTCAAGACGGTGCTCGACCATCACGGCAATGCACTTTATTTCAGCCGCGCACCTATCCCCTGGCCCCGCGATGCATTCGCCCAGCACCAGCCATTACCCGCTGATCTGCCGGTATTGCGCCATATCGGCATCTACGCGTACCGCGCCGGCTTCCTGCGCGCTTACGGGTTGCTCCCCCCAATAGTGTTAGAGCGCTATGAGGCATTGGAGCAATTGCGCGCACTTTATTACGGGTACAAGATTGGCGTGTTCATCGCCCAGCAGGCTCCGCCAGGAGGGGTTGATACCGAACAGGATCTGCATGCTGCACGAGAAGTATTTGAAAACCAAATAAAATCGGAGGTAAGCAACAAATGAAACTGATACTGCTCGGTGCGCCAGGCGCCGGTAAAGGAACCCAGGCAAACTACATCAAGGAAAAATTCAATATCCCGCAGATTTCCACCGGCGACATGCTGCGCGCAGCGGTCAAGGCGGGCACCCCGCTCGGCGTCGCGGCGAAGAAGATCATGGATGCGGGCGGACTGGTGTCCGACGGCATCATCATCAACCTGGTCAAGGAACGCATCAAGGAACCCGACTGCGCCAAGGGATTCATGTTTGACGGTTTTCCACGCACCCTGCCCCAGGCCGAAGCGATGAAACAGGCTGGCGTGAACATCGACTACGTGGTGGAGATAGATGTTGCCGATGACGAGATCATCAAGCGCATGAGCGGGCGGCGCGTGCATACCGCCTCGGGCCGCACCTACCATGTCGTATTCAATCCGCCAAAAGTGGCCGGCAAGGATGACGTGACCGGGGAAGACCTGATGCAGCGTCCTGATGATGTCGAGGAAACCGTGAAGAAGCGCCTGTCCGTATATCATGAACAGACCAAACCGCTGGTGAACTACTATTCTTCATGGGAAAAATCGGGCGTCGCAAACGCGCCGAAATGCATCAAGATCGCCGGAGTGGGCAGCGTGGAATCCATCCGCGACAAGATCTTCGCCGCGTTAAAGTGACTTTCTCGTCCAGTATGGCTAGCAAACCGATACTCACGCTGGAACATGCCAGGCGCATCGCGGCGGCGGCGGATGCCGAGGCGCAAAACAACAGCTGGCGCGTGGTGATTGCGATAGTCGACGATGGCGGTCATCTGCTGTATTTGCAGCGCAGCCACGACACCCAGTTTGGCAGCGTTGAAACTGCGATCCGGAAAGCCCATGCTGCGGTGGCTTTTCAGCGTCCCACCAAGACTTCGGAAGATGCGGTGCTGAGCGGAAGGTTGATACACTTGGCACTCCCCGGTGTGATCCCCGCCGAAGGTGGCGTGCCGCTGCAGATTGACGGTGTCGTGGTGGGCGGTCTGGGCATCAGCGGGGTGCGTTCGTTCCAGGATGGCCAGATCGCCGCGGCGGGTGCGGCAGCACTGGCTGAGGACCCGCATTAGCCTAACGCCTGAACGGGCACTCGGCTCCCGCATAAAATTCGAGCACGAAAAAACAGAAAACCTATAACCAACCCCTCGAATTCGCCTTTCGATCCGGAAAACAAAGTAGCGTCGTGCAACAGGGTCGCGCTATGATGGCTGTTCCCATGGCATGCCATCGACCTTCCGAAGGCACATGAAACAAACCATCATCTTCACCGACCTGGATGGAACGCTGCTGAATCAGGCGAACTATTCCTTCGCCAGCGCACTGCCAGCGTTGCAAAGGGTCGCGGCCAGCAGGACGCCGCTTATACTTTGCTCCAGCAAAACGCGCCGGGAACTTGAAGATTACCGCCTGCTTCTGAACAATCCGCACCCTTTCGTCGCCGAGAACGGCGGCGGCATATTCATCCCGCCCGGATATTTTCCGTTTCCCGTCGAAGCCGAACAGGCCGATGGATACCGGGTGATCCGGCTGGGCATGCCCTATGCGGAAGTCAGGAATATATTTGTGCGCCTGCGTGAACAGTTGCGTGCAAAAGTACGCGGATTTGCGGACATGACGGTCGCCGATGTCGCGGCACTGACCGGACTTCCCGAGGACAAGGCGATTTTGGCACGTCGGCGCGACTTCGATGAGCCTTTCATCTTTGACGGCGCGCCCGATGAAGCTTTCCTGAAGGCGATAGAAACCGCCGGTCTGCGCTGGACCCGGGGCCGCATCTTCCACATCATGGGCAGCCATGACAAGGGTCGCGCAGTAAATATGCTGATTTCGCTCTATCGCAAACAATATGGCGGTGTAAAAACCATCGCGCTTGGCGACAGCCTGAACGACCTGCCGATGCTGACCGAAGTCTGCCAGCCGGTGCTGGTCAAGCACGCGGACGGCAGCTTCGATAGTCGCATCGACATCCCGGGACTGTTGAAGACGAGGCTTCCCGGCCCCGCTGGATGGAACGAGACCGTGCTTGATCTGCTGGCGCGGAATCCCGAAGCAGGCTCGCCGGCACACCGGCAGGAACTGGTCGGCATCTTTGACGCTGCGCTGGCGGCGGTGGATCCCTGCAACGCAGTGCTCAATGCGCTGCGAGTCGAGCGCGATATTCTGCATGTGGATGGTGCTGCGTACGACCTTGCCGAATTCGAACACCTCATCGTGGTCGGCGCGGGCAAGGCGACCGCGCGCATGGCGTTGGCACTCGAATCGCTGCTGGGCAACCGGATCGCCGCGGGATTGATCGTGGTCAAGGACGGACATACCGCGCCGTTGAACATCATCGAGCAGGTGGAAGCTGCCCACCCGGTGCCGAACCAGGCCGGGATCGCGGGGGCGCAACGCATCCTGGACATGATGCATGGCGCCGGTGACAAGACGCTGGTGATCTGCCTGATCTCGGGCGGGGCCTCAGCGCTGCTGATCGCGCCGGTCGAAGGCGTGACGCTGCAGGACAAGCAGGAAGCGACCCGGCTGCTGCTGAATGCGGGTGCAAATATTTTCGAACTGAACGCGGTGCGCAAACATCTGTCGCGGGTAAAGGGCGGCAGGCTGGCCGAGGCGGCTTTTCCGGCAAAGCTGGTGACCCTGATCGTCTCTGACGTGATCGGCGACCCGCTCGACGTGATCGCGTCCGGTCCGACATCGCCTGACAATTCGACCTACACCGAGGCGTGGGCGGTGATCGAAAAATTCGGCTTGCAGCAAAAACTGCCGCCGCGCGTCAAGGATTATCTGCAGCGCGGCATCGCCGGAAAGGCACCGGAAACCGTGAAGGCAAACAATCCCTGTCTGGCCGGTACCCGCAACGTGATCGTCGCCGGCATAGGCCAGGCGCTGGCCGCGGCGCAGCAGCGTTCTACACAGCTCGGGTATTCATCAAGGGTGATTTCCGATAAACTTCAAGGCGAGGCCGGCGATGCGGCGCGGTTGCTGGCACAGGCCTCACGCGATGAACTTGCCGGCATGAAACCTAACCAGCGGGGCTGCCTGCTGTATGGCGGCGAGACCACCGTCACGGTGCACGGCAACGGCAAGGGCGGCAGGAATCAGGAGCTCGCACTGGTATTCGGGCTCGAAATCGAAGGCTTGCGTGGTGCGGCGATGCTGTCTGCCGGCACCGATGGCACCGACGGGCCGACCGATGCCGCCGGCGCAACGGTTGATGGCGACACAATGGTACAGGCGAAGAAGCTGGGCATAGACCCGCTGCACTATCTGAGCAACAACGATTCCTATACATTCTTTCAGCAGCTCGACAGCGCATCAGGCTCGCACTGCCACTTCATGACCGGACCGACCGGCACCAATGTGATGGACATACAGATCGTTTTGTTGAATCGGAACATGACATAGCAGCTAGAGTTGCAACCGAATACTCAGGTTAGTTGAATTTCCAGGGAGGGCAAACGGCAATGAATACCGCCACCTTCAGAACGGAAGTGCAAGAACAACTCGAACGCATCGGGCAGGCCGACATCCTCGTCGGAATCCCCAGCTACAATAACGCACAAACCATCGGCCACGTGGTGCGCGCGATCCAGGCCGGCCTGGCCAAATATTTCCCCGACCGCAAGGCGATCATCGTCAATTCCGACGGCGGCTCCAGCGATGGCACGATGGATGTGGTGCGCAATACAACCATCGACGACTTTAACGCGATACTGCTGCATCACCGCGTGCTGCCGGTATCCAAGATTTCATTCCCCTATTCCGGCATTCCGGGCAAAGGCAGCGCCTTCCGCACCATCTTCGAGATCGCCGATGCGCTGGGCGTGAAAGCCTGCGCCGTGGTCGATTCCGATCTCAGGAGCATCACACCGGAATGGATCGAGCTGCTGGTGAAGCCGGTACTGGACGGCGGCTACGATTACGTCGCGCACTCTATCACCGCCACAAGTTTGATGGCACCATCACCAACAGCATCGTGTATCCGCTCACCCGCGCGCTTTACGGCAAGCGCGTGCGCCAGCCGATCGGCGGCGATTTCGGTTTTTCCGGCGAGGTGGCGAAGTTCTACCTGAGCAAGGATGTGTGGGAAACCGATGTCGCGCGTTTCGGCATCGATATCTGGATGACCACGACCGCGATCGCGAACGGCTTCAAGGTCACCCAGTCTTTTCTCGGTGCCAAGATCCATGACGCCAAGGATCCCGGAACCGACCTCAGCAACATGCTCTACCAGGTGGTCAGCGCGACCTTCGCGCTGATGGAGACCTATGCCGACATATGGAAACCGATACGCGGCTCGGAGAGGGTGCCGGCTTTTGGTTTCGAATATTCTGTCGGGCTCGAACAGGTAAACGTCAACACTGCGAGGATGCTGAACATTTTCCGCGAAGGACTGAGGAACCTGGGGGAAATCTGGATCGACATCCTCGGCGCCGGCGATTTCAGGGAGGTCGAACGGCTGGGCGCGCAAGGCGACGTGGATTTTAATTTCCCGATCGGCCTATGGACGCGCGTGGTCTATGATTACGCGCTCGCCTTCCACAACAGAAAACTGCCTGCCGAGCAACTGATCAAGTCGATGACCCCGCAGTACGTCGGCAAGAAGGCCTCGTTCATCCTGCTGGCAAAAGACATGGGGCAGCAGGACGCGGAAGCCGAGATCGAAAGACTTTGCATGGAGTTTGAAAACAGCAAAGATTACCTTGCAAGCCACTGGAAATAACCAACAGGAGGTGTGACATGGAAGACTTTCTCAATCTGATCCTCGAGCCGTTGAAGGAACTGTTCCTGAAGTTCAAGGCGTTCGTGCCCAACCTGCTGGCGATGCTGGTGATACTGCTGCTCGGGATCGTCATTGCCCGCATCGTCAAACTGTTGCTGGTAAAATTTTTGATCGCGATCAAATTCGACAGCTGGTCCGACCGCATGGGTTTTACCAAGCTGATGCGCAAGGGCGACATGTGGAGCAAACCTTCGGTGATACTGGGCGAGATTTTGTTCTGGCTGCTGATCATCATCACGCTGATGACCGGGCTGAACGCGCTGCAGATACCGGCGATCGACCAGCTGGTCGGCGAATTTTTCAGTTATATCCCGCGCCTGTTTTCCGCCGCAATGATCATGGTCGTCGGTTACCTGCTTTCGGGATTCATCAGCCGCACGGTGTTGATCACCGCCGCAAACAGCGGCTTCCACTACGCCAAGCTGCTCGCCAAGGCGGTCAACACGCTGCTGATCGTGCTGATCCTGGCAATGGTAATGGAGCAGCTGCAGATCGCGCCGAGCATCGTGCTGGCTGCGTTCTCCATCATCTTCGGCGGTATCGTGATCGCGCTTGCCATCTCGTTCGGCGTGGGCGGCATAACCGCGGCCAGGCGGATGATCGAAAATGAAACCGCGGCCAAACAGGATAAAGAAACCAAGGACGAGATCGAACATATTTAATTGACTGTAAATTCGGCACCAGGAGACCGCCATGAGCGATTTTTACCAGACCGGCATCATCACCACGCTGCACCAGCTCGGCAAGCCTTCGCTGGAGCGGCTGGAATCCGAGTTGCTCAAGTTCGCCAAGGTAAAGCAGATCGCGCTGGTACTGCCGGCGCTGTATTCCGAGTTCGTGGGGCCGGCGATGCCCGGCATCATTCAGGAACTGAGCAAGGTAAAGTACCTGAAAGAGATCGTGCTGGCGCTCGACCAGGCAACGGAAAAGGAACTTCATCACGTGCGCGAGCTGATGTCGCCGATACCGACCGAACTCAGCATCATCCACAACAACGGCAAAAGAATCACCGAAGTCTACGAGACGCTTAAGCGAAACGGGTTGGATGTGGGTCAGCCAGGCAAGGGGCGTTCCGCCTGGCTCGCCTACGGTTATGTGCTCGCGCGCGGCCGCTCCAGCGTGATCGCGCTGCACGATTGCGACATCGTCACCTATAACCGCGAACTGCTGGCCAGGCTGTGTTATCCGCTGGCCAACCCGAATCTGGACTATGTGTTCTGCAAGGGATATTATAGCCGTGTCTCCAACAAGATGAACGGGCGGGTCACGCGGTTGCTGGTGACACCGCTGGTGCGCTCGATAGAACAAGTCGTGGGACAGCATGAATTCCTGACTTTTCTGGACAGCTTCCGTTACCCGCTCGCCGGCGAATTCTGCATGACCACCGACCTGGCGCGGGTGAACCGGATTCCGTGGGACTGGGGGCTGGAGGTTGGCTCGCTTGCAGAAGTGCATCGCAATTATTCACCGCGCCGCGTCTGCCAGGTGGACATCGCAGCGACTTATGAGCACAAGCATCAGGCGCTTTCCCCGATGATGCCGGAAAAGGCCTGAAGAAAATGGCGGTCGATATCTGCAAATCGATCTTCCGCACGCTCGCGTCGGAAGGCGTGGTGTTCTCGGACGGCCTGTTCAAATCGCTGCTGGTGACCTATTTGAGGCAAGCCGAAGACACACTGATGAAATACGAGGCTGATGCGATGATCAACGGGCTCGATTTCGACCGGCACGAGGAAGCCAAGGCCGTGGAAACCTTCACCAATGCAATCGGGCTGGCCGCGCAGACCTTCATGGAAAACCCGATGAGCACACCGCTGATCCCGAACTGGAACCGGGTGATTTCCGCCATCCCGGACATTTTCGGGATGCTCAGGATCGCCGTCGAAGAAGACAGCAAATAATCACATCCTCTCGCATCGCGCGGTTAACCCTGCCGATATGCATGCTGCTCACTCATTCCTGCGGCCGTGCTATTGCATTCCATATAACCCTTAAGATAACAATGTTATCGCACTTCAGGGCATGTCTCCATAACCAATAAATGCACCACGCTTTTTCCAAATTGGAAGTATCCTTGCACCCTGCAATTGCTTCTGGAAGCTCCAGCATGCGTTTTATGTCGGGGCAAATGGCTGATTTATCTTGTTCTTATAAGGGGAGGTAACATGTCTGGTGGTCTAGGATTTGCGTTGTTGTGCGCCATTGTTGCAATCTTTTACGGCATCTTTTCAATCAAATGGATACTCGGCAAGCCAACCGGCAATGATCGCATGCGCGAGATTGCCGCTGCAGTCCAGGAAGGCGCGCAAGCCTACCTGAACCGGCAGTACACCACCATCGGTATCGTCGGTGCGATCCTGTTTGTCATTATTCTGGTCGCGCTGAAATGGCCGACCGCGGTCGGCTTCGCCATCGGCGCGATGCTTTCCGGCCTGACCGGTTATATCGGCATGAACGTATCGGTGCGCGCCAATGTTCGCACTGCACAGGCCGCCACCGAAGGATTGAACGCCGCGCTCAACGTTGCCTTCAAGGGGGGCGCCATCACCGGCCTGCTGGTCGTTGGCCTGGGCCTGCTGGGTGTGACCGGCTACTTCGTATTTCTGACCACGGTGATGGGTGCCAACACCACCGAGGCCACCCATTCACTGGTCGGACTGGCTTTCGGCAGCTCACTGATCTCCATATTTGCCCGTCTCGGCGGCGGGATTTTCACCAAGGGTGCTGACGTGGGTGCAGACCTGGTCGGCAAGGTCGAAGCGGGCATTCCGGAAGACGACCCCCGCAACCCGGCGGTGATCGCCGACAATGTCGGCGACAATGTCGGCGACTGTGCCGGCATGGCCGCCGACCTGTTCGAAACCTATGCCGTGACCATCATCGCCACCATGGTGCTGGGCGGCCTGCTGATCACCGGGTCACCGAATGCGGTCATCTACCCGCTGGTGCTGGGCGGTGTCTCGATCATCGCCTCCATCATCGGCACATTCTTTGTCAATGCACGCGAAGGCGGCAGGATCATGAACGCGCTGTACCGTGGCCTGCTGGTGTCCGGTTTGCTGGCGGTGGTCTCGTTCTATCCGGTGACCACCTGGCTGCTGGGCGATGGCGTGATGATCGGCGACAAACTGGTGTCGTCGATGCATCTCTACCTGGCCTCCCTGATCGGCCTCGCGCTGACTGGCGCGATGGTATGGATCACCGAGTATTACACCGCAACCGAGTTTAGCCCGGTGCGCCACATCGCGCAGGCATCCACGACCGGCCATGGCACCAACGTGATCGCCGGCCTGGGCGTGTCGATGAAATCCACCGCGGCGCCGGTGCTGGCCGTGTGTCTGGCGATCTACTGCGCCTATGCGCTGGGCGGCCTGTACGGCATAGCGATCGCGGCAACCTCGATGCTGTCGATGGCAGGCATCATCGTGGCGCTGGACGCTTACGGCCCGATCACCGACAACGCGGGCGGCATTGCCGAGATGGCGGGCTTGCCCGAAGCAGTGCGCAACATCACCGACCCGCTCGATGCGGTGGGCAATACCACCAAGGCAGTCACCAAGGGCTACGCGATCGGTTCTGCCGGCCTGGCTGCGCTGGTGCTGTTCGCGGACTATACCCACGCGCTTTCCGTCAACCATCCCGGATTGACCTTCGACCTGTCCAATCACATGGTGATCATCGGCCTGTTCATCGGCGGCATGGTGCCCTATCTGTTTGCGGCGATGGGCATGGAAGCGGTCGGCCGCGCCGCGGGTTCGGTGGTGATCGAAGTGCGCCGCCAGTTCAAGGAGATCCCGGGCATCATGGAGGGTACCGGCAAGCCGCAATACGGCACCTGCGTGGACATGCTGACCAAGGCCGCGATCAAGGAAATGATCATTCCCTCGCTGCTGCCCGTGGCGGTGCCGGTGGTCGTCGGCGTGACACTGGGCGCACAGGCGCTGGGCGGCGTGCTGGTCGGCACCATCGTCACCGGCATCTTCGTCGCGATCTCGATGACCACCGGCGGCGGTGCATGGGATAACGCGAAGAAATACATCGAGGAAGGCCACTTCGGCGGCAAGGGCTCGGAAGCGCACAAGGCGGCGGTGACCGGCGACACGGTCGGCGACCCCTACAAGGACACCGCCGGTCCTGCGGTGAACCCGCTGATCAAGATCATCAACATCGTCGCGCTGCTGATCGTGCCGCTGATCTGATTCATTTGAAGCAAATATCCGCTGGAGCGGCAGCCAATCTGGCTGCCGTTTTTTTTCGCATGGACAACGTGCGTTACCGTGACCAGAGAAGATCGCTGTTTATGTCATCGCTAGAAGCCAACTGTTTGTTTTAGTATTTTGAAACACAAAAGAATGGTTCCCCCGCTGTGTTGGGGGTATCATGCCGGCCATGAAATTATCCCGCCCGTATCTGCCGTTCCTCCTGGCTTTCGTGCTGCTGTTCGCGCAGCAAGCCGGGGCAGCACATGCGGTGTGGCATGCGTTTGAGGATATCTCGACGCATCAGGACAAGCAGGCACCGCATTCCGACGCATGCGAAAAATGCGCCAATTATGCTCATTTTGGCAGCGCAATGACTGCCACCCCGATCGATTTCACTCCCCCGCAGATTTCCGGCATCGCAGATCAGCAGTTCACCGCAACTTTTCTAACCACCCGCCTTCTGGCCGCCGTCGCACGCGGCCCTCCTGCTCCCCTCCAGAATCAAGCATAAACACCTGCCCTTCGCCCATTGCGGGAAGGGGCAGGTTTTTCAATTTATTTTGGAGAAATACCATGTATAAGCACGCCTTACTATGCGCCGCGCTGTCGGCGCCGTTGTATGTTTACGCCGCTGGCGGCCAGGAACCAATCCAGGCACCGGTGCCAAATGCGCCGGTTGTCGAAGCAAGCAAACCCGAAGCAACCGAACTCACTGCCATTCAGGGCCTGGTCAAAGACACCATCGGGCGTCCGATCAAGCAGGCAAATGTCACGCTGCAATCGGCAAGCGGCGCAGTGGTTGCGCATGCCAGCAGCGATGCGCAGGGTCATTTCAGCTTTTCCGAAATCGCACCGGGCACCTACGCGGTCTTGTCGGACAAGACCGGCTTTGAGGCCGGCTCCTCTATCGTGACGCTCGCCGCCGGCCAAGTGAGTACCACCATCACGCTGGCTGCTTCCCAGGCGCAGGAAATCGTCATTAACGCTACAAGGCTCGAAAAAGCCCGCAACAGCCTGTCACCTAAAACAGGCGGCAGCGTCTACCAGTTCTCAGCCAAGGACATCAACAATTTACCTCAGGGAGATAGCACCTCATTCAATCAGGTTTTGCTTCAGGCTCCCGGCGTCGTCAATGATTCCTATGGCCAATTGCATGTCCGTGGCGATCATGCCAATACCCAATACCGGATCAACGGAGTGATCCTGCCGGAAGGTATCAGCGGCTTCGGCCAGATTCTGGATACACGCTTTGCCCAAAGTATCGACTTGCTGACCGGTGCATTACCAGCCCAGTATGGCGACCGTGAGGCGGGAGTCATTGAAATCAACACCAAAACCAACTTCGAGGCAGGCGGGAAAGTAGATATCTACACCGGCAGCAACCAGACCTACAACCCCAGTTTCGAATATGGAAATACCAAGGGTGACCTGTCCTACTTCGTTGACGGCTCGTTCCTGCACAACAATATCGGAATCGAAAACCCGACATCAAGCACCAACCCGATCCATGATAATACTGATCAGACGAAAGGCTTCGCCTATGTATCCAAACTTCTGAACCCCGACACCAAGCTGAGCTTCATGTTCGGCAGCTATGAGGGAAAGTTCCAGATTCCGGACAATCCTGGACAACCCACTTATGTCAGCCAAAATGGTGCTTTGGGAAGCTTGCCGGCGACATACGACTCTGCCACGCTCAACGACCAGCAACATGAATCAAACCAGTTTGCAGTGACGACATTGCAGAGCTCACTTAGCGACCGGTTCGATTATCAGGTCTCGCTATTTGCTCAATATTCCAGTGTTCATTACATGCCGGACGTCGCCGGCGACCTTGCATTCAATGGCATCGCATCGGATTATTTCCGCAGCAGTTCCAGCACGGGAATTCAGGCTGACGGCAGCTACCGGCTCAATGACACGCACACGCTGCGCATGGGCATATTCGGCAGCGATACAGGCATCGTGAGCAACAACACCTCTACCGTCATTAATCTGACCGCTCCTTATAATCAACAAACCATCATCGACGATAATCCCAAGAATGGGAATACCCTGTTTGCCGCCTACCTTCAGGACGAATGGAAGGCGACCGGCAAGCTGACCGTGAATTATGGGGCACGCTTCGACACGGTCAACGCCTACGTAAACGAGCATCAACTGAGCCCAAGGCTGGGATTGGTATACAAGGCCAACGAGCAGACTACCTGGCATGCTGGATACTCGCGATATTTCACCCCGCCGCCAACCGAGCTGGTTTCTTCAAGTTCACTGGCACTGTATAACGGTACTACCGGTGCAACATCCGGACTCAACTCACCCGTAAAATCAGAGCGATCCAACTATCTGGATGCCGGCGTGATACACCAGTTGACGCCCAAGGTAAATGTTGGGATAGATACCTTCTACAAACAGTCAACGAACCTGATTGACGAGGGTCAGTTCAGTCCTGCTCCGATCCTGACGCCATTCAATTATGCACAAGGGAAGATTTATGGTGTGGAGCTGACCAGCAACTACAAGAGTGGCGATTTCACAGGTTATGCGAACCTGGCCAGAACGGATAGTTTTGGCAAAGACATCATTTCCAGCCAGTATCTGTTCGCCCCGGATGAACTCGCCTATGCAGCCAACAACTGGATAAATGTCGATCATGAACAAGCCCTGACCCTCTCTGGCGGAGCGGCCTATCTGTGGTCCGGCTACCGGCTGACCAGCGACGTTATCTATGAGAGCGGCTTGCGCAACGGCTTTGACAACACCACCCATCTGCCCGGATATACCGTGGTGAATCTCGGCGCGAGCCGCAAGATGAACCTGGACGGGATCGGCCCCATCGACGTGAGACTGGTGGCCAATAACATTCTGGACAAGGTCTACGAGATCCGGGATGGTTCCGGAGTAGGCGTTTTCGCACCCCAGTATGGCCCGCGCCGTGGTTTGTTCATCGGTCTTTCCAAGGAACTATAACTTTCACAACTGAGAACAGGTTATGCCTTGCATAACCTGTCAGAGGAATCAAACATGCAAGAAATATCCGAAGCAATCCAGGCCATGAAGTTCGGCGGTGCGACGATCTACCCGCTGCTGTTCCTGGCGGTGCTGGCGCTGGTCATCATCATCGACAAGCTGTATCTGTACCGGCGCTACATCCGCCTGCCGAAATCCCTGCTCGGTCTGATCGAGACCTATAATTTTTCCTGGGAAAAACTGGAACAGGAACTGGCTGCACTCCCGTCCGAAAACTACTATGCCCGTTTCTTCAGCATCGTTCAGGGCAACCTCGACAAGCCGGTATGGTGGCTGGAGTCGCGCGCCGGCGACGAGGCGCAACTCATCGAGGAAGGCATGGGGCGAGGCATGTGGGTGCTGGAAACCATCGTGACCGGCGCGCCGCTGCTGGGACTGCTGGGCACCATCACCGGCATGATGCATGCGTTCAACCTGATCGGCGGCACCGGGCTGGTCGATCCCAGCGGCGTCACCGGCGGCGTCGCGCAGGCGCTGATCGCCACCGCATTCGGCATTTTCATCGCGATCTTCGCGCTGTTCGGCTTCAACTACTTTTCGCGCCGCCAGGTCACGGTGCTGGAAGAAATGGAGCGGCTCGGCACGCGCATGATCGACAACATCCGGCTGAACCAGCAAGAATCCGGGGGCAAGTAATGAAACTGCGCAAATCCCGCGGATACAAACGCGGCCGCATCGAGATCATCCCGATGATCGACGTGATGTTCTTCCTGCTGGCCACATTCATGCTGGCTTCGCTGTCGATGCAGAACCTGCATTCGCTGCCGGTCAACCTGCCCCAGGGACATGCCGCGCCGATCCAGGCCAAGAAGCCGATCACGCTGACCATCACGGCGGACAGCAAGATCTACCTGAACAAGACACCGGTCACGCTCGATACCCTGACCGCCACGCTGCAGTCCATGCTGTCCGGGCCGGATGCGAGCATCATCGTCGCGGCCGACAGCAGCGCCCCGAACGGCATCACGGTGCAATCCATGCTCAGGGCCCGCGCAGCCGGTGCCCAGCATTTCCTGATCGCGGTCAAGCATGTCGACTAGCGTCTTGCCCTGGGTTGCAGAAGCCCGCATGGATTCGCCTTGGCGCAGGCTGCACTGGACGCTGCCGCTGGCGCTGCTGATCTGCGCGGTCACCTTCAGCCTGTTCGCCTATTCGATGTGGCGCCCGGTGATCCACTCCCCTGACCCGGTGCCGGTCACCGCCGAACTGGTCGAGCTGCCGCCGCCCGAACCGCCCCAGCCGCAAGTTCGCCAGAAAACCGTCGTGCAGCCGCGTGTCGAACCGGCGCTGCAACCGCAGCCCAGTGTGGCGCCGCCCCCGCCGGCCCCGGTCGTTCCGCCCGTCGTTGCACCGCCCAGCAGGCCTGTTGTTGCAATGAACGAAAATCACGGCGCACAGGCGCTGATACATCCCTTGCCGGTGATACCGGATGAATTGCGCCAGGACGCCATGAACGAAACGGCCACCGCGCGCTTTCAGATCGCGGTGGACGGCACCGCAACAGTGACCCTCGTCACGCCCACGCAAAATCCCCGGCTGAACCGGCTGCTGCTCGAGACATTGAAAAACTGGCGATTCATGCCCGCCATCAAGGACGGCAACCCGGTCCCCTCCGTGGAGGTGATGGTGATCCGGCTGAACGTGAACTAGCCGCCCAGTGCTACCCGCAGCGGTACCGCGCGAACCGATCCAGCCACGGCCTGCGCGGCATCGTTGCCACCCGCGTTGATCTGCTCGTCCTTGGTCCCGGTAGAAATGAATATGCAGCCGACCGGATGCTTTACCTTCACTCTGGCCCTGAAAATATCGTAAGATGAAATCATTCTGGTCTGAGGAATCGTGCAAAGCAAAGGAAAATATTCAGCAACCATATTCAACAACCTGGGAGAACGACGATGTCGAAAAAGAATGCTTTTTATGCGCAATCCGGCGGTGTCACGGCCGTCATCAATGCTTCCGCCTGCGGGGTGATCGAGACCGCGCGCAAACACAAGGACAAGATCGGCAAGGTGTATGCCGGCCGCAACGGCATCATCGGCGCGCTGACCGAAGACCTGATCGACACCACCAAGGAATCCGCCAAGGCCATCTCCTCGCTGCGCTACACGCCCTCAGGCGCATTCGGTTCCTGCCGCTACAAACTGAAGAGCCTGGAAGCCAACAAGCGCGAATACGACCGGCTGATCGAAGTATTCAAGGCGCACAATATCGGCTACTTCTTCTATAACGGCGGCGGCGACTCTGCCGACACCTGCTTCAAGGTCTCGCAACTGTCCGAAAAACTGGGTTACCCGGTGCAGGCCATCCATGTCCCGAAGACCGTGGACAACGACTTGCCGATCACCGACTGCTGCCCCGGTTTCGGCTCGGTGGCAAAATACGTCGCGGTCTCCACGCTGGAAGCCAGCTTCGACGTGGCCTCGATGGCCAAGACCTCGACCAAGGTCTTCGTGGTGGAAGTGATGGGCCGCCATGCCGGCTGGATCGCCGCGGCGGGCGGACTGGTCGAGGAGCACGACATCCCCGTGGTGATCCTGTTCCCCGAGATCGAATTCGACCAGAAGAAATTCCTTGCCAAGGTGGACGCGAAGGTCAAGAAGTACGGCTATTGCAGCGTGGTGGTTTCCGAAGGCTGCCATTATCCGGACGGGCGTTTCCTCGCCGAACAGGGTACGCGCGATGCCTTCGGCCATGCGCAACTCGGCGGCGCGGCGCCAGTCGTTGCCAACATGATCAAGGATGCGTTCGGCTACAAATTCCACTGGGCCGTGGCCGATTACCTGCAACGCGCCGCGCGACATATCGCTTCCAAGACCGACGTCGACCAGGCCTATGCGCTGGGCAAGGCCGCCGTGGAACTGGCGATCAAGGGACAGAACGCGGTGATGCCCACGGTCGACCGCATCTCCGACAAACCCTACAAATGGAAGATCGGCGTCGCGCCACTGAGCAAGGTCGCCAATGTGGAAAAATTCATGCCGCGCGATTTCATCACCGCCGACGGTTTCGGCATCACCGCAAAATGCCGCACCTACCTGTTGCCGCTGATCAAGGGCGAAGACTATCCGCCGTTCAAGGATGGCCTGCCGCAGTATATCCGCCTAAAAAATGTCGCGGTGCCCAAGAAGCTGGCCGGTTTCAGCATTTAAGGAGGGCCGAAAAGGCAACCACCATCCTCACTTTCTGGTTAACCATGCTGAGTCGCGGAAACGAGGTTAGTTATGCGCAGTTCTGGCAACAATTCGAGCTCAGAAATATCACCAGCCAGAAGGAGATGGTTTCGTTGCTGCACAGGTTTGATTTTTCTTTCAGTAATGGCGGTGAGTTTTTCCGCCCACGCAGGGGGACGCGAAGTTCGGGTCGGTGTCTACTCCAATGAGCCAAAAATCTTTGTCGATCATGATGGTCATGCAACTGGCATTTTAATCGACATCCTGAACGAAATTGCAAAGCGGGAGAATTGGACACTGCAGCCTGTGCAATGCGATTGGGCTGATTGCCTGCAGGCTTTGCAGGACGGCCGTATCGATCTGATGCCTGATATTGCTTACAGCGCACAGCGCGCGCGAACAATCGATTTCAATAAGGTGACAGTACTTCATAGCTGGACGGAAATGTATCACCGCGAAGGAACGACCATAAATTCCATGCTCGACTTGCAAGGGAAGCGAATCGCCATTTTGAAGGACTCCATTCAGCAGGTGTATCTTCAAGATTTGCTGGCTGGTTTTGGCATTCAAGCACAACTGATACCTGCGAAGTCGCTGAATGAAGGTTTTGAAATGGTTGCCAAAAATGAAGCTGACGCAGTTGCCGCCAATCGTTTTTTCGGCTACGCAAAGGCAGGCGGCTACAAGTTGGTCGCTTCCCCTATCATGTTTCATCCAGATCAGCTGTATTACGGCACAAAACGGGGGAAAAACGCCGACCTGTTAAACGCGATCGATCGACATCTGGCAGCCTGGATCGAGCAACAAGACTCGCCTTACTATAAGGTATTAGAAAAATGGACGGTTCAGCCGCCTCCAACCGTGATTCCTTCCTGGCTGTTCAAGAGCATGGTCACATTGGCAACTCTATTGCTCATTTCGCTGCTGATCAGTGCATACCTTCGTCGTCAGGTGAGCGAGAAGACTCGCGATCTTGAAGCGGGGAAGGAAGAGCTCATGCGGCATCGCCATCATCTCGAGGAGTTGGTTGAAACCCGGACGGCAGAACTGGATGCCGCGCGCATCGTCGCCGAATCGGCCAACCGTACCAAAAGCGAATTCCTGTCCAGCATGAGCCACGAATTGCGCACGCCGCTGAACGCGATCCT
>JBAVGB010000028.1:0-3247 GCA_049684555.1 Gallionella sp.
AGGATCGCGTTCAGCGGCGTGCGCAATTCGTGGCTCATGCTGGACAGGAATTCGCTTTTGGTACGGTTGGCCGATTCGGCGACGATGCGCGCGGCATCCAGTTCTGCCGTCCGGGTTTCAACCAACTTCTCGAGATGATGGCGATACCGGATCAGTTCTTCCTCGGTGCGCTTGCGCTCGGTGATATCGTAGAACCATGCCAGTACCGCATCTTCGCCCTTGTACCGTAGCGGCATGTAGGAGGCCAAGGTCCATACCGTGGCGCCGTTCGGAACACGCAATTACATCTGCCGGTTGATCACGGATTTGCCTTGCGCCCGTATCTCCATCACTTTTTCATATTCTTCACTCCTGACGTAATATCGCTTTGGGTCATCGCCAATGGCATCGGGATTCCTGATCATCTTGGCATAGACATTATTGAAAAAATCCACCTTGCGGCCCTGCTTGGTTGCGATCCGGACACCGATGGGGCTGGTATTCAATATGTCTAGCAGGCGCTGCTCATTCTCCCTGATCTGGCTTTCCTGGCGCTTGCGCTCGGTGATGTCGATAAGCGCACCTACATAATGGGTAATGGTCCCGTCATCCTGCTTGACGGTAGAAATGCTGAGCCAGACCGGATAGGTCTCACCGTTTTTGCGCCGGTCCCAGATTTCGCCCTGCCAGATTCCGGAGCGATGGATTTTCTCCCACATGCTTCGATAAAAGTCTTCATCATGGCGTCCGGAACCCAATAAACGCGGATCCTTCCCAATGACATCTGCAAGGCTGTAACCGGTCATCTCCGAAAAAGCCGGATTGACCGAAATGATCCGGTTGTCGGCATCGGTGATCATGATGCCTTCATTGCTGGAGGCATAAACCGACGCCGCGAGCCGCAGTGATTCCTGTGCTTCCGCGTGTTTTATCGAACGATCAAAATTATCCAGCGCGAAAGAGATATCCCGGCACATTTCATCCAGCAAGGCAACGGCATTTTCGTCAAAGGCATCTTTCTGCGAGTGATACACCGAGATTACCGCAAACGGTTGCCCTCCCCTGGGTATCGGAAATGCTGCGGCTGAGCGCCAGTTCTTGCCGGCAGCACGTGACTTCCATAGTGCAGTGGCCGGGTCGGCGAAATAATCGTTAACGATGATTGCCCGGTTCTCACGATAAGCGGTGCCCATAGGCCCACGACCTTCAGGTACATCTCCACGCGAAGATATGGTTATATTTTCAAGGTAGTCTTGCCCGCGGCCATAACTGGCAGCAGGAAAGAACAAGCTGCTTTTCTCGTCCAGTTGTCCGACCCAGGCCATGCTCATGCCCCCGAAATCGACCGCACAACGGCATACCAGCGGAAACAATTCGTCTTGCTGCTCCATACGCACGATGGCCTGGTTTATTTCGCTCAAGGCCTTGTACAAATTGGAAATACGCCGGGACTTTCCCGCTTCGTTCTGGAGGCGGATCGCCATCCGCAAAAGAAAACAAAGCAGTCCGGCAAAGACCGTGAACAATCCCACGATCAGCATGAGGAGTTGATCATTGCGTTGATACACCTCATCCAGGCTCATGCGCGCACTGAACGCGGCTTGTCCATGATACGAGTATGTGATCGGGAACTTTAGTTCGAGGGTATGACGGTCATTCCCCGGACGTTGATCGCTGGCAATGTTGAAACCGTTGGCCGCATCGAGTCGCAGCTCCAGAATCCTGTCGTCTGCCTGTGCCCATTTATCGAACAGGTTTTCGATATATTGGTATCGCCCGGAATTCATTTCCAAGGAAAGAATCGATGCATCCAGTTCAAGGTGCTCTTCAGCCGACTTGCTTGCACGCGCCAGGTTTTGCTTGAACTGGTGCCGCATTGCAAATCCGGCAATTGCCGACAACACAAGCAAAATGCAACCCAGCACCAGCCAGGACCATCTCGAAAAGAATGGTCTGCGCATGTGCAATCAGTGTATTTTGTTCAAGCCTTTTGAGCCCAGAATCACACGAAGGTTATCGTATTCGCTGTCTTTCGGGGTGACCAGGGCAGTCATCCCGGAATGAATTGATTTCATGATCGCTCTGCCTTGTGCCGACTTGTCCAGGTTCAGCAACAATTGGCGCAGGGTATCGACCATACCCCCGGGAAGCTTGTTGCTGGCGACAAACAAATGGTCGTAGACCAATGGCAGGTGGGCCAAGGACCGCAACCCCTTGGGTGCAAATTTCTGGAACGTTTCTTCCTTGACCGCGCCCGCATCGTAATCGCCGGCCAGTACGGCCAGCGCGACATTCTCGTGCCCTTCCAAAAACTTGTAGCCTGACAGGCTGCTTAACGGAACGCCTGCTTTGACAAGCATATACTGGGGCAGCAGGGAACCCATCGTGGAGCTGGCATCGGTAAACACAAATCTTTTTCCCTTCAATGCCGACAGCGATTGCAGCGGACTGTTGCTGCGAACAATGATCTCGCCCTTCAAATACGGCTGGCCATCTATTTCCTGACGGGCCAGCAACGGCTTCTTGCCATACTTGGCCACCATGTTCACATATTCGGCGGGGCCAATGTAGGCGATATCCACCTCGTCTGTGCCTATGGCATTGACGTGATCTTCGTAATCCTGGCCTATCCTCACCACCACCGGCCTGCCAATTGCCCGGCCAATATAATCGGCCAGGGGAGTGAAACGCGAAATCAGTTCATCGTGCGCCAGATAGGGATGAACAGCGAGTATCAAGGGGGTTTGCCCGGCAGAATCGGCTGCCCAAGCCAGATTCACCATCGCCAGTGCCGGCAACATTAAGAACGCTCGATATAGCCAACGCACATTCATCCCTCCCCTGTTCCGGCCAAACACCATGATCAGCTGCCAATATCAAACCCCGGTCATCCTGAAACTCAGCACCTGATGACTTCGACAGTAATACTTCCAAACCAAAAACAAAGGGGCGTTTACATGCGACCGGAGTTCAATTATCCGGGCTCTCGGAATTTCAATGATCGTGCTTCGATTTATGCCAATTTGCACGAAAGACGGGGGCACTTCCCAGGCGCGCGTCGCGCCAATATCAAATACTTGTTTGGAATCGAAACCCGCCCTGAACCAATGCGAATTGAGTTCGGGTGCAAGCTGGCCGGGGAATTCGGCGTTGAAGGGAAGTCAGACCTGATGATTGCCGGGGGCCGGCCATACAGGGCCCGGTTGAAGCAAGGCTGCGAGGAGTCGCTTTATTTAAAGAGTTTGCTCATTGCCGCAGTCATCTTGTC
>JBAVGB010000029.1:0-1650 GCA_049684555.1 Gallionella sp.
GCCTTGTCGAAAGGGAACTGCGCGCTTTCGACAAGGCAAAAAGTTAGTGCGCGCCCGTAGCTCAGCTGGATAGAGTACTTGGCTACGAACCAAGGGGTCGGGCGTTCGAATCGCTCCGGGCGCACCATCAATTCAATGGGTTAGGTCAGAAATGATCTAACCCATTTTTCTTATGCGCGACATTTTGCGCGACTATTTTTAAAACTATCCATTCACCACGCGCAGCAGCGTGCGTGTCCCCTGCCTGTCCAGCACCTTATTTGAAAGCTCGATCAGCCTGCCGATATCTGCCGAGGCGTAGTGTTCCGGGATCGAAGCGGACTTGTGGCCCATCAGTGCATTGCGGTCTTCCTGGGGCACGCCGGCGAGACGCAGTCGGCTGGCATAAGTATGCCTCAGATCATGGATGCGGACGTCTTGCAGGCCGGCCTTTGCCCTGGCGTTCTGCCAGCCGTTGTTGTTCATGGTGTCGACGCGGTGGCCACTGTAGGTAAAGACATATTTCGCGCTCCCGTCCTCCTTGTTTATCTTGGCTCGCTGTTGTTCGATGATGTGCCACGCGTCATCGTTGAGGATGACGACGTGGTTGATCGCGGTTTTGTAATCTCCGGACGGGATGATAAAGACGCTGCGACCGGCTTCCGGGATTGGGGTCTCCCAGCTCCAGCGCAGGCCGCAGATGTTTTCGTCGCGCAAGCCGCTGTTGATCGCGAAAAGGATCAGGTTTTGCAGGTGAAGGGGGAGCAGTGGCATCAGTGTGTCTTGTTCTTCCCAGCTCAGCGGATGAGGTGCGCGCCGGTTCTCTTGTTCCATTGTGATCAGCGGCGGGGCGGTGAGCAGCCACGGCTGTCCAGCTTCATCGCGCCAGGCGCGGGCGGCGCGGTTGAGGACGGTGCGCACGACTTCGAGGGTGCGATTGATGGTAGTGGGGCTGACACCATCCAGTCGGCGCGCGTTCTTGAATTCGTCCAGGGTGGCGTCGTGGACGTGGCTGATTTCCATGGTGCCGATGAAGGGCAGCAGAATGGTGATGTGGTAGGCCAGTAATTCTGCGGTGCGCTTGTGCTGCGATTCGGTCAGGTAGCGCGCTGCGCAGTCTGCAAACAGAGGGCGAGCGTTCGTTCGACGATGCTGGGTGTTTTGCCGCTGGCGGATTTCATCGGCGAGCCGCTGCTCGGCTTCGTCCTGGGAGACTTTCCCAAGCCGAAGGAAGATACGCTCGCCCTTGTGGACTTTGTTGATGATCCGTGAGCCATCGGCTTCGAGTGAGATTCCGCGCGTTCTGGTTGTTGCCATGATTGCCCTCCGTGTGCTGGTGGCTTGCCGTTAATTGATTTATGGTGCGTCGCCCACGCATCCAATTCAAGCCGATCGAATGCCACGCCCCGTGAGCCGATCGGAATCTCGGTTAGCAATGGCCTTACCTGCGCATCAAATACGTCACGGCACATGCCCAGGTAGGCAGGTGCGTCGCGGTGACGGATGTAGCGAGGGTTGATGGTTGGCATGGTTAGCTATTTGCTCGATCGCGTTGGTTTCGCCTCTGAAAATCGTTAAAAAAAGATTGGCTGTTTTTCAATCAATACGATCTATTTTTATTATCTTAGCGTAATATATAAATACGTGCAACGGTATTATATAAATAAAAAG
>JBAVGB010000030.1:0-10607 GCA_049684555.1 Gallionella sp.
ACCTGTAATTATCCACAATTGATGGTTTAAATCAATTAATTTTAATATTTATTATCAATAAAATCAATATGATGAAACGTATAGGCGCGACTAATACAAGGTCTGTTTTGTTACTCAGGAAGCGTCCCCACCGCCTGGAGAGTTACACCGAATTGGCTACTCTCAGGAGCTATTGGTGAAACACAGCATGATAAAAACGCTTATGAACGTATTGCACGTATCTATAAAATATAAAACACGACAATATCAATAAGACAACCTCGAAAATGCAACACAAAAAGAAAAAAAGCCCACATTTCTGCAGGCTGTTTAGTGATTGAGGATTTGGGTTCGATTCCGAGGTCACGTGTCAGCGTGAGCGCGATTCAGTTAGTAACAATTCAGTAAGTAAGTATTGCTAAAAATTCAAACCGAACCTACAATGCGCGCCGTTGCAAAGTTGGTTCGGTTTTAAGCATCACGTCGTCTGGTGGGGGTATTATTGGGGGTATCGGTGGCATTCGATACCATGAAAGCAAATAAATACGCGGACGTTCGGGTGTGCTTATCCCACCAAAGAGCTTTATAAAAGTCAAAGTCCCCATCGTCTAGAGGCCTAGGACATCGCCCTTTCACGGCGGTAACACGAGTTCGAATCTCGTTGGGGACGCCACATTCCAGGGGGCAGATTGATCTGCCCCCTTGTTTTTTCTGTGTTGGGGCAGCAAGCCGGGCGTCGCTCCAATTCGGTAAAATTCTGTTATGAGCAAAGCATTCACACGCGAAACGGATACGGATGACGAGGAATTGGCTCCTGCGGCCGAATTGCCTGCGGGCGTGAAAAATTACATCACGCCCGGCGGTTACCGCAAGCTTCAGGAAGAGCTCGATCACCTGTGGAAAGTGGAGCGCCCGGAATTGGTCAAAACCATCGCCTGGGCCGCATCCAACGGCGATCGCTCGGAAAATGGCGACTACATCTATGGAAAGAAGCGGCTGCGCGAAATCGACCGGCGCGTGCGTTTTCTGCGCAAGCGCCTGGAGCTGGCCGAGGTGGTTGATCCAGCGCAGCGCGGCGAGTGCGAACAGGTATTTTTCGGCGCGACGGTGACGGTTTGCGATTCAAGCGGTTGCGAAAGCACCTACAGCATCGTCGGCGTTGACGAGGCCGAAGTGTCCGCCGGGCGGATCAGCTGGGTTTCTCCGCTGGCGCGGGCTCTGCTCAAGTTGCGGGAAGGCGAGGTGGCGACATTGCGCACCCCGACCGGAATCAACGAGCTTGAAGTGGTCGGGGTCGTTTATTCCATCCTGAACTGACCCTGAAAGCTGCGTCTGGGCGCTTTACGCTTGATCCGAAGTTTGTTATGTTGCGCCCTGACTAGGCACAAGCACGCCTAGGCACAAGCAGGCGAAGCTGATTCTGGGACTTGTTCACAAATAACCGGACCTTACCATCATGGATGCTGGATTATTGAAGTTATTGAACAGCAGCGAACAAAACTATCCGTATGCGCTGGAAAAGCAATTTCCGCGCGTGTTTGAAAAAATCATTGCAGTATGGAATACGCCGGAGTTCGAATCCTACATGGTCGACCTGATGACGACGACGCGTACCAATCGCCAGGGTTTCCCCCGGGAAGTCGCGTCCGACATCATTTACCTGATCATGCTCCACGAGCGCAATGCTTCGGATCGTTATAGCTGGGCAAAGGCATTGAGGGATGACCAGGCATCAAGCCGGCGTCCATGAAGCAATGGATGTGCAGGACAGCCCGGATATCAGAAATATTTTAAAAACAAAGCAACGTCATTAGGGAACCGCCATGAAAAAAATCGAAGCCGTTATCAAGCCCTTCAAACTGGATGATGTACGCGAAGCGCTTTCCGAGGTCGGGATCAGCGGGCTGACGGTTACCGAAGTCAAGGGCTTCGGCCGCCAAAAAGGGCATACCGAGCTGTACCGCGGTGCCGAGTATGTGGTCGATTTCCTGCCCAAGATCAAAATCGAGGTTGTGGTATCGACCGAACTGCTGGAAACAGCGATCGATGCCATCGTCAAGTCGGCACATACCGGGAAAATCGGCGACGGAAAGATTTTCGTCACGCCGGTGGAACAGGTCGTGCGCATCCGCACCGGCGAGACCGACGAAGCCGCGCTCTGATTTAATTTCCCGACCAAGCCGGCGCGCTCCTACCGCACCGGCTTTTTTATGCCGCACCCGCCGTAATTGTTTGCCGTGCTGCATAGGCATGTCACAATCACATCCCGAACGACTCCTGATCCGATTTCATGCTGAGTTATCGCCATGCCTTTCATGCCGGCAATCATGCTGATGTGCTGAAGCATTGCATCGAGGTGCAGCTGCTGCGCTATCTGGCCCAGAAAGACAAGCCATTCTGGTATATCGACACCCATGCCGGAGCGGGTTGCTATTCGCTTGCCGAGGGCTATGCAGTTCAAAATGCCGAATATGAGACAGGCATTGCGTTGCTTTGGGACCGAGATGATCTGCCCGCATCCCTGGCCGAGTACGTGGCGCTGGTGAAGCGCATCAATCCCGACGGGTACTTGAAGCTCTATCCGGGTTCTCCTCTGGTCGCGCTCGAGTTGTTGCGCAAGCAGGACCGGATGCGGCTGTTTGAGCTGCACCCCACCGACCATGAAATCCTGCGGCAGAATTTTGCCGGGCATGGCGCGCAAGTGCTGATGCAGCAGGCCGACGGCTTTGCCGCGCTGAAAGCCCTGTTGCCGCCCCCGCCGCGCCGGGCATTGGTGCTGATCGATCCGCCCTATGAAGACAAGCAGGATTATCAGCGCGTGGTCGCGGCGTTGCGTGATGGGCTGAAGCGCTTCGCCGGCGGAGTGTATGCGGTCTGGTACCCGCAATTGCAGCGCGCCGAGGCCAGGCAGTTACCCGTACAACTCAAGCAACTGCCGGTGAAATGCTGGCTGCATGTGGCGCTGAGCGTGCAAGCACCCGGCGCAGACGGCTTCGGCATGCATGGCAGCGGCATGTTCATTCTCAATCCCCCCTGGACTTTGCATGCCGAACTGCAGCAGGTAATGCCATACCTGGTCGAGGTGTTGGGACGGGACAACAGTGCCGCTTTCACGCTCGAATTTCATGAAAACGGGCCGGGCGGGCTTGTATAATCGACTTGCGACCAACGTTTGTCCAAACTGAAGGGGTGTCAAATGGCCGATTCTCATAAATGGAATTTCTTCCGCGCGGGAGGGTTCGATCAGGTGCAACTGGATAACGGTTCTGATCTGCTTGCCCTGAAGGATCTGGATCAAAAGCTCTGGGTGGCACTGAGCTGCCCGACACGCGGCATCGAGTTCGATACCAGAACACTGGACCTGATCGACGCAGACGCGGATGGGCGTGTACGCGCCAATGATGTGCTGGCGGCGATCGCGTGGGCTGGCGGACTGTTGAAGGATGCCGACTCATTGGTCCGCGGTTCGGATCATTTGCCACTTGCCGATATCGATGACAGCAGCGAAGAAGGCAAGCTGGTGCTTGTCTCCGCGCGTCACATACTGAAGAGCCAGGGCAAGTCCGCAGCGACAGAGATATCCCTGGCGGATGTGGCGGACATCGACAAACTGGTCACGGGCTTGGAATTTAACGGCGATGGAGTGGTGTGCGCCCGGCAAATTCATGACAGCGGCCTGCGCGCAAAGGTCGAAGACATCATCAAGTGCAACGGTTCGGTGGCCGATCTGAGCGGCGAGGCAGGCATCAACCAGGAGATTTGCGACAAGTTCTTCGCCGAGGCAGCTGCCTATTCGGCATGGCAGGGTCAAGGCGGGGACGATGCGGCAATCTTGGTTGCAGGTGACAAGACACCGGAAGCGGCAACGGCCTTTAATGCGGTCAGGGACAAGGTGGATGATTATTTTATCCGCTGCCAAATGGCTGCATACGACATGCGTGCCGCGGTGCCGCTGAGCCGTTCCGTGGAAGATTACCAGCATCTGGCCGCGCAAAGCCTGTCGGTAAAAAACTCCGAGCTTGCCGATTTTCCGTTGGCCACGGTGGAAGCGAACAAGCAGTTGCCGCTGATCTCCGGCATCAATCCCGCCTGGCAGGGCAAAGTGGAAGCGTTGCGCGATCAAGTGATCATGCCGCTGCTCGGCAAAAGGGACACGCTGACCGCCGCAGAATGGCACTCGCTATGTGACCGGTTCTCTTCATACGACGCATGGCAGAAAGCCAAACCGCAAAACAGCGTCGAGCAGTTGGGGTTCGCACGGATACGCCAGATTCTGGGCGGTAACGATAAGACGTTGATCGAGGAATTGATTATTCAGGACAAGGCGGTCGAACCCGAGGTGAAGGCAATGCGTTCGGTGGAAAGACTCCTGCGTTATAACCGGGACTTGTTCAGCCTGGTGAACAACTTCGTGTCGTTCCGGCATTTCTACACCGGCAAGGACAAGGCGATATTCCAGGTCGGCAGCCTGTATCTGGATGGCCGCGGTTGCCACCTGTGCGTCAAAATTGACGATGTAAACAAGCATGCGTCCTTTGCCAGCACCAGCGCAATATGCCTGGCATATTGCGATTGCGTGCGCGATGGCGGGAAAGAGAAGATGAGCATCGCCGCCGCGTTCACGGCCGGCGATTCGGATTTCCTGATGGTCGGACGAAACGGTGTGTTCTACGACCGCCAGGGCAGGGACTGGGATGCCACTATCGTGCGCATCATCGACAATCCGATCAGCATCCGCCAGGCGTTCTGGTCTCCATACAAGAAACTGGTCAGGGCGATCGGCGACCAGCTGCAGAAGTTCGCAGCATCCAAGGCGACTGCCATTCAGGGGAAAATGATCAAGACCGTGGTGGACAGCGGCAAGGCGGTGGCTGAAGCACCCCCGGCCCCGCCCAAGCCGCCGTTTGATGTGGCCAAGTTCGCCGGAATTTTCGCGGCCATCGGTTTGGCGATCGGTGCGATCGGCGGCATCCTTGCCGCATTCATCGGCGGGTTGCTGGGACTGAAATTCTGGCAAATACCGCTGGCGGTGATCGGCCTGATGCTGCTGATCTCATGCCCATCGATGCTGCTGGCATGGTTCAAGCTCAAGCAGCGAAATCTCGGCCCGATACTGGATGCGAACGGGTGGGCGATCAACGCCCGGGTGCTGATCAATATCCCGTTCGGTACCTCGTTGACCGGGTTGGCAAAGTTGCCCAAGGATGCGAACCGCTCGATGGTTGATCCGTTTGCCGAGAAAAGGGTGGTCTGGCCCTATTACCTGATGATCGCGATGGCGATCCTGGTGCTGATTGGTTTGTGGTATGTCGGTTTCTTCGGACATGGCAGGGATATGGGCAATTGATGGTTTTTTCAGAGGATTGCCGCTTGTGTCCGCGCCTCGCAGGATTCCTCGACCAGGTTCGCGCCGAGCATCCCGGATACCATGCCTTGCCGGTCAGCTCGTTCGGTGAACCCGGGAGCAGGTTACTGATCATCGGGCTGGCGCCCGGTATGCACGGCGCGAACCGCACCGGCCGGCCATTCAGCGGCGATTATGCCGGGAACTTGCTGTACGCCTCGTTGCATAAATTTGGGTTTGCCAGTTGTGCCGGACCCCTCGATGCAGCGGGAAATGCGAACCCGCTATTGCACTTGTGCGGTTGCCGGATCACCAATGCGGTGCGCTGCCTGCCGCCTCAGAACAAACCGGAGCCGGTTGAAATTCGCAATTGCAACGGCTACGTTGCCGCGGAATTGGCGATTTTGCCGCATGGCTCGGCGGTGATGGCACTCGGAACGATTGCGCACCAGGCAGTGTTGATGGCATTGAACTTGCGCAAGAGCAGTTTCGCTTTCGGGCATGGGGCGCAACACAACCTGCCGAACGGATTGACGCTATTCGACAGCTACCACTGCAGCCGCTACAACACGCAAACCAAACGCCTGACGGCGGAGATGTTCGAGACGGTGATCGGCAATATCGTTAAACACGTGGATTCCCGAGGGTAGTCATCTTGGCTGCAGAGAAATTTGATTCCCAACCTGTACTGGACAGCCTGCCGTTGCTGCCGGGCGTCTATCGATTCTTCGACGGCAACGGCGAGGTGCTGTATGTCGGCAAGGCCAAGCAGCTGAAAAAACGGGTTGCCTCATATTTTCAAAAAACCAATGTCTCGCCGCGCATCCGGTTGATGGTATCGCACATCGCGCGTATTGAAACCACGGTGACGCGCTCCGAAGCAGAGGCATTGCTACTCGAAAACAACTTAATAAAGTCTTTAAGACCACGCTATAACATATTGTTTCGTGATGATAAGTCATATCCATACATTGTCCTGACCGGTGATCAGTTCCCGCGCCTGACTTATTACCGTGGCACACCCGATCGCCGGAATCAATATTTTGGTCCTTACCCGAACGCATATGCGGCCAAGGAAAGCATCCAGCTGCTGCAGCGGATATTCCGCATCCGAACCTGCGAGAACAGCGTGTTCAACAACCGTACACGACCCTGTCTGCTGCACCAGATCAACCGCTGCACAGCGCCGTGCGTTAGGCTGATATCCGAGCTGAATTACCACGCAGACATTCGCAATGCGGTACTGCTGCTGCAGGGCCGTCACCAGGAAGTCGAACAACACTTGCGCGCATCCATGGAGCAGGCTGCCGAAGGGCAGCATTACGAGCAGGCGGCCGTGTTGCGCGACCAGTTGCGCGCATTGCATACCGTACAGCAGAAGCAGTTTGTCGAATCCACCGGCGGCGCCACCGATGCCGACATCATCGCGCTGGCGATGAAAAATGGCCTGGTCTGCGTGAATCTGGCAATGGTGCGCGGCGGGCGGCATCTGGGCGACAAGAGTTTCTTTCCCGATCATGCCGAGGATTTGACCGCAAGCGAGATCATGCAGGCTTTCATCGCGCAGCATTACCTGGATCGCAGCGTGCCTCCGCTGCTGGTGCTGGATGCCGAGTGTGACGACGAAACGCTGGCACAGTTGTTGAGCGAGCAGGCCGGGCATCCGGTGAGGATCAGTCTGGCGGCGGGCGGGGAACGCAAGCAGTGGCTGGAAATGGCACAACGCAATGCGTTGCTGGCCCTGCAACAGAGGGAAACCCAGCAGGGCGGGCAAAAGCTGCGTCTGGACAAGCTCCGCGAATTGCTGGACATGCCGGACCTGCGTCGCATCGAGTGTTTCGACATCAGCCATACCATGGGTGAGGCGACGCAAGCTTCCTGTGTGGTGTATGAGAATCTCGACATGCGTTCCTCACAATATCGCCGCTATAACATCACCGGGATTACCCCGGGCGACGACTATGCGGCGATGCGCCAGGCATTGACGCGCCGTTACCAGAAACTTGCCGAAGATGGTCCAAAGCAGGAGGCTGGGCGGCCTGACCTGGTCCTGATCGATGGCGGCCTCGGGCAGTTGCATATCGCGATGGATGTGATGCATGAATTGGGGTTGAACGATATGGCACTGGTCGGCGTGGCCAAAGGCGAGGAACGGAAAGCCGGTCTGGAACAGCTGATTTACCCGGATGGCAGCGCACGCCAGTTGCGCTGCGACGATCCAGCGCTGCACCTGATCCAGCAGATCCGCGATGAAGCGCATCGCTTTGCCATCACCGGTCACCGCGCCAAACGCGGCAAGGCACGGACGGCTTCCTCGCTGGAAGAAATTAGCGGCGTGGGGGACCAGCGGCGGCGCAGCCTGCTGACCCACTTTGGCGGACTGCGCGAAGTTAGACAGGCCAGCGTCGAGCAACTCTGCCAAGTGGAAGGGATCAGCAAATCGCTTGCTGAAAAAATTTACCGGCAACTCCATTAAATATTTCAATATTTTGTTGCTGAATGGATTTATCAGCAGCTACACTAGAAGAATGCCAATCAATATCCCCAATCTGCTCACTTGGTTAAGGATCCTGCTTATCCCCGTGTTCGTTTCATTTTTTTATCTTTCCAACGATACGCTCCGCCCGCACCTGCAAAACGTGATCAGCACCTGTGTATTCCTTCTGGCTGCATTCACGGATTGGCTGGATGGTTACCTGGCGCGTAAACTAGACCAGTTTTCCGCGTTCGGCGCGTTTCTTGATCCGGTAGCCGACAAGCTGATGGTCGCAGCCGCATTGATCGTGCTGGTGAAGCTGGAACGTGCCGATGCGATTATTGCTTTCATCATAATCGGGCGCGAGATTACGATCTCTGCGCTGCGCGAATGGATGGCGCAGCTGGGCGAAAGCAGGAGCGTCGCGGTATCCATGCTGGGTAAACTGAAAACCACCGTGCAGATGCTGGCAATCTTGCTGCTGCTCTACCACGACAGATTATTCGGGATTAATTGCCAGGCTGTCGGTTCATGGCTGTTGTACCTTGCCGCATTGCTCACGATCTGGTCGATGGGTTATTACCTGATGCTTGCGTCACCAAGACTCAGAAAACATCGCAAACTGAATTGATTTATGAGTCCGGGTCTGTATAATGCGCAGCCTTCGGGGTGTAGCGTAGCCTGGTAGCGCGCCTGCTTTGGGAGCAGGATGTCGGGAGTTCGAATCTCTCCACCCCGACCAGATATAGTCAGTGTAAAATTGCCCATGAAAAGAATTGTGCCCGTAGCTCAACCGGATAGAGCACCAGCCTTCTAAGCTGGGGGTTACAGGTTCGATTCCTGTCGGGCACGCCAGTGTGCCTGTCGGGCGTAAGCGCAATTTTTCTTCAGGCTTGCTTATTAACCAGTCGTTCGATCAATGGTGACTGTAGCTCAGTTGGTAGAGTCCCGGATTGTGATTCCGGTTGTCGTGGGTTCGAGTCCCATCAGTCACCCCATATTTGCTTTGTTATAACGATAGCACTAGCTAACTTTGTAAGATGAAACGCGGTTTTTGTAAGATCACCTTACCGCTTTCGACTTTCTAACTGCCCTGCGGTCATACACCTTCGCCGGTATGCTCTCGGTACGGTGGCCGGTTAATTCGCTTGCTTTTCTTCCATCCTCGATAAGGTCAGTGACGGCTTTGGCGCGAAGATCATGGAACGTAAAGCGTTCATTTCCTTCCGCTACCCACGATTTCATCAGTCGCTGCCACATAGACTTGAAGCCTTGTGAACTGTAAGGCTGACCGTGGCGGTTATAGAGGAGGTACATCGAAGTGATCTTGCTTGGGAGCGCTAAGCATTCGTCCACTGCGGCGCGCATAATTGGTGTCCATTCGACTAGCGTGGCCGCGCCGCGCTTACGCTGGTTAAACAGGATGCCTTTGTCAGTGATTTGTGTCTTATGCAAACGTAGCACTTGCGCCTGAGCCTTGCCTGTGAGGTAGGCAATGCGAGCAGCCAGGGCGATACGAAGGCCTGCATCGCTGCTTTCTTTGCGTTCGCTATCTTCTTCCAGGTGACCATTGTTTCGGCTGAATGCGATGAAGGCATCCAACTCGGCATCGGTAATCATACGAGTACGAGGATCTTCTTCGTTGCGCTGCACGCCTGCGCAAGGATTGTCGCGTACGGTGCCTTGGCCGCGCGCCCAATTAAAGGCGGCTTGCAGAAATGACACTTCTCGGTTTGCTCGCACTGGAGCTTCCTTGCCACGGAATTTATGCAGGTATGACCAGACATGGTTCGGGAGTAGGTCTTTTGGCCGCATCCCTCCGAAGGCTTTTTTAAGTTGGATGATCTCTGCTGTGTTGTCCTGCAGTGTGCGCGAGGAGCGCTTGCCAGATTCAACTTTTGATTTTACTTCCTTCAAATAATCATCCAATAGTTCGCTGATGCTACCAGTGATGCTGTATCCCTCTTCAAGCTCCAACAGCTTGCGCTTCGCGGCAAGCAGCTCGTGG
This sequence comes from Gallionella sp., assembly GCA_049684555.1. GTDB lineage: Bacteria > Pseudomonadota > Gammaproteobacteria > Burkholderiales > Gallionellaceae > Gallionella. The sequence goes on from JBAVGB010000030.1 coordinate 9,808, forward strand.
CCAAGATTCATGCGCCGGTTATCCCTGGTGATAGTGTAATAGGTGTCGCGCCGCTTGCCTTTGTAAAGGTACATGCGCGGTGGAAGTGAGGATGCGGTTTTTCGGCGTCCGACCATTGGTGATGATCCTTTATTGTTTCCAGTGTGAAAAGTCTGGCTCAGTTTGCTTCAATCGGAGGTCTGTTGCAAGCCCGAGCCGTTTCTCGACGTAGGCGCGCAGGACGCGCGGTTTTCCGCTCATAGTACGCTCAAACGGATAAGCATGCGCTTCCAGCCAGCGAGCCTGATAGTGAGCCACCTGATATCCAGTCAGTTCAATAATTTCGTGGTCAGTTAGAAATAAAGTCATTCTATTTCGCTGGTGCGTGGCTCTTTGTTAATCTAACTTAAGTGGTGATTTTCACGTGACTAAAAAAGCATTACCGTAAATAGCAGTAAACAATGTCAAGTCTGAAGTGGCCCAGCTCCTGACTCAAAATTGGAAGCGCTTCCTCATGGATTCGATCCTGCGCAATCTTTGGATCATGAAGTTCAATAGCATCGATTAATTCGTACAGTCGCTTCTTCGCGAAACTGTGCCGAAGTCCGTGCGCACCAGTGGAATAACCCAATGCTTTCTTGCTAGCATCAGAAAAACTTTGGCTCCACGCTTGGCCAAAACCGATTTCATAGTTCATGACATAGAAAATTCCACGATCGATAACTTGCTTCGGGGGAATTCTTTTGGACTCGAGTTTTTCAGACATCCACAGAGGAATGGCCACCTCCCTGATCAAACCGCCTTTACCTATTACGGTGTAG
>JBAVGB010000031.1:0-19143 GCA_049684555.1 Gallionella sp.
TATAACTCAGAACCGATGCATGGAAATTGTAGGCTCTGCTATCCGCTCCTGACATCGACCAGAAGCTGGTAGAAATGAAAAATTGCAGACTCGGTACAATTGCTGCGTTTTTACACGGTCTGGGCCGGATGGTGTCGGTGCCCCGTGCCCATCACCGAAACACCTGGTCGAACCGGACTGCAGCAAATAACATTAAAACAGTCGCTTCCCGCGCCTGCTACAAAACAAAAATGAGGAACATTGAATGACGTTCGACGATTCCTTGCCGTCACAGATCAAATATCACCGCTCGGTCATACGGCTGCTGATCATATTGATCGGGTCGGTGTTCGTGATCAATCTGCTGGTAGCGATGTTCCTGGAAATGATGCCGCCCATACCAAGGATAGAGGTCTTCCTGCTGGACTCGACCCTGCTGTCCATCCTGATCTTTCCGATATTCTACTTGCTCGTGTTTCGCCCGCTGGTGAAGAACATGGACAGGCTGCGGCAGGCACAGGAAAATCTGCGCACGGTTTCGGTCGCTTTCGAGAGCAAGGACCCGATCCTGATTACCGATGCGCAATCCAACATCCTCATGGCCAACAAGATGTTCCTGAAGATCAGCGGCTACAGCATGGACGAACTGATCGGGAGAAATCCCCGTATCCTCAAGTCGGGAAATTATGGCGAGGAATACTACAAGAAAATGTGGGATCAGTTATTGCGCCATGGCTCATGGACCGGAGAGGCACGCATCAAGGACAAGCGAGGCAATGATTTTGCGATCGGAATGGTCATCACCGCGGTAAAGAATGACCGGCAGGAAACCACCCATTACGTGGCCATATACAATTATTAGCCGGCCCGGAATTCGGCACAATGCAAATCCGCCTGGTAACCGTGCATGGATCGCGCGAGGGCCTGGCCGAAAGTGAAAAGTGAAGGCGTGTCAGGTTATGCCCGTTAATTTTATTCAATCCGGAAATCGAAAACGACTGCCACTCTCCATGCTGCTGGTGATTCTGACAGTAACGGCATTCCTGGAAGAGTTGCTGGTGAATTTCCTGCTGGACATGTTGCCGCCCATGCACAAAGGGGTTGAGTTCCTGCTGGACGCAACGTTGCTGAGCGTGCTGATCTTCCCCATCTTCTATTTTCTGGTTTATCGTCCGATGGCGCGGTATATCGACGAGATCCGGCTGGCACAGGAAAATTTGCGCACACTCTCGGTCGCTTTCAATAGCAAGGAACCGATCCTGATCACCGATGCGCAAGCCAACATTTTGCGCGCCAACAAGATGTTCCTGAAGATCAGCGGCTACCGCCCCGAAGAATTGGTCGGAAAGCATTCCCGCATCCTGAAGACAGGCCGGTATGGCAAGGAATACTACAAAAAAATGTGGGACCAGTTAGTGCGCAATGGCGCATGGTCCGGGGAAACGCGCATCAGGGACAAGCAGGGCAATGACTTTGCGCTCGAGATGGTGATCACTGCGGTCAAGAATGACCGGCAGGAAACTACCCATTACGTGGCCATATACAACATGTAGGCAGTGAGGATTGCGGCCCAATGTCTGGCCATGGCAGTATCCTTGCCGCTGATGCTCAGCATTGGCATCGTTATTACCCTTCACACCTCCAAGCGTGTTAAGGTTCCATTTGAAAGTGCCCGAATTGCCGGATTGGCTAACGTCGGCCCCTGATTATCTTTGCTTTGATCGATTCAGACAAAATCATTCTTTCATAGGGAGTGCAATATGAATCTTCGCAATATCTTGTTAGCGGCCGTGCTGGCGGTATTGATGGCCGGTTGCGTCGTTAGCCCGCGGCCTTACCCGCCCGGCTACCCTGACCAACCCGTCTACCCTGGCCAGCAATACGATGAAGGCTACTACGATTACCGCAACACCCCGTCCTACGAGGGGTATTTCTACGCGCGCATCATCTTCATCGGCAATGTTCCCTACTATGTGGACGATGACCGCGCCATCCGCCCGATCCCGCCCCGTCTTTACGACCACTTCCGCAATTATCAATATGACAGGCTCGGCCGCCCGCCGGTTTTCAGCAATGACAGGGAGGTGCGCGATGGTTATCCTGTATCGCGCATCATCTATCTGAATGGCGTCCCCTACCATGTGGGGAATGATCGCAAAGCGCAGCCCGTGCCCGAGCGGCTGCAACCGCACTTCAGGTATAACCCGCCCAATCAGGGCAACGCCCCGGCTGGCAACCGACCCCAGTCCCCTGGCCAGAATCCGGCGCAGAATCCGGCCCGGCAAGACAATGGCCGGAGCAATGCCCCGCCTGGCTTTATCCAGAATCGGGGCCAGGATCGGAGCAGCGACCAGACCCGCGACAATCGCGGCCCGGGCAACCAGGATCGCGGTCGAGTGAATCAAGCGCCGGTCGATACCGGGCAGCGCCAAGGTGGCGGAACCCCCCCGTCTGCGTTTATCCGGGGCGGGACACCGCCTGCCCCCGGCCAGCCTGGGCAACCGTTGCGTCAAGGCCAGCCAAATGCCGGCGATTCTCACCCCGGTTTCGTGAACGGCAAGGCACTCGACCTCAAGGGCAACCGCCCGCAGGCGGCTGAAGCTGCAAAAAAGAAGACGGACGAGAAGAACGCAGACAGGAACAAATCGCGCGGCGGCGGCAAAGACAATGCGAAGAAACCGGGTCAGGAAAAGGATGACGACCATGGCGCCAATGATCGCGGTAACGGCAGCAGATGAGACCGGGGCTTAGCCCCCGGCGCATCCACGCCGGCGAGCGCGAAAGCAAAACAGGCCATGACGACATTCCAGCCACTCCCGCCTGTGATGCTGGCTGCCTATAGTGCTGACAGAGCGTGAGTGCGGTGGCGGAGATTAAAGCGACAACATCACTTTCGTAATATCGTTAATGCTGAAGCTGGTTCGAGCCCGGCTCCAAATACCTTGATCGAAGAATTGTTTCGAGTGTGAAGCCGAAGAAATGGCAGCGTATAGCCGAAGTTGCCACTTCGATCATCAGCGTTCTGTCGCTTTAATTCATCCGGTTAAATTTCGCTGGTTTCCTTGATTTCTTCGGTCGGGAAAGGCCAGACCGGCTCGGGCGGGGCCGAAGCGGCTTTCCTGGCGGCGGCTTCGGCTCTTTTTTGTGCTGTCGCGGCTTTGCGTGCCGCAGTCTCCTGCTGTGCGATCAGCTTTGCATGGGCGGCCGCGGCTTTGCGTGCTTCGGCTTCCGCTTTCCTCGCTGCGGCCAGTTCCTGCGCGGCAATTTTGGCCTGCTCTGTTGCCAGCTTCTTTTCCGCTGCTGCTTGTTGCGCGGCGATCTTTTTAGCCTCGGCTTCAGCTTTCTTGATCAAGGCAAGTTCCTGTGCGGCCTGTTTTCCGGCTTCGGCTTCTGCCTTTTTCTCTGCCGCGGCTTGCTGTGCGGCAAGCTTGCGGGATTCTGCTTCTGCTTTCCTGATCGCCGCCGCAGCTTGTGCGGCTTGCTTCTTGGCTTCAGCTTCAGCTTTTTTGGCAGCGGCAGCTTGTTGCGCGGCCACCTTGCGCGCTTCCGCATCGGCTTTTTTCAATGCGGCGGCTTCTGCCGCGGCGCAGGCTCTGGCTTCCGTCTCGGCTTTCTTGGCCGCTGCCTGGGCCTGCTTCAGCGCTGCGGCAGCCTGCTTTCTGGCTTCAGCCTCGGCTAGGCGGGCCGCTACTGCCTGGTGCGCAGCCACCTTGCGCGCTTCCGCGTCGGCTTTTTTCAATGCGGCGGCTTCTGCCGCGGCGCGGGCTTTGGCTTCCGTCTCGGCCTTCTTTGCCGCTGCCTGAGCCTGCTTCAGCGCTGCGGCTTCTGCGGCTGCCTGCTCTTTGGCTGCAGCCTCGGCTTGCCTCGCCGCTGCGGCCTGTTGCGCGGCCAGCTTCCGTGCCTCCGCTTCGGCTCGCTTGAGCGCAGCCGCTTGTTCTGCCGCTTCTTTTCTGGCGGCTGCCTGCGCCAGTTTGGCGGCGGCTGCTTCCTGCGCTCGCTTCCTTGCCTGTTCTGCTGCAGATTTCTTTGCGGCTGCTGCTTCCTGTGCAGCGATGAATCTGGCAACCCTGTCCGCTTCGGCCTGCGCGCGGGCCTTTGCGCCGGCATCCTTTGCCGCGCTCAACTCCCGTTCGGCTGCCGCATTGCTGTCGACAGCCATTTCATAAGCTGCCCGTGCCTTGTTCGCGGCATCCTCCTTTTGGGCCGCGATGGCCTGTTTCGCTGCAACTATCTGCTCGGCCTCTGCGGCGGCCTGATTCGCTGCGAGTATCACCTTATTGGCGAGAGCAAGGGCTTTTTCTGCCGCCGCCGCATTCCGGGCGGTGCGAATCTCATCGGGCGTCAATTTAATCTTCTTCACATCTGACATCTACATCTCCTGAATGCATACGTTAATCAGAACAGCGACATTTCGTCGAGCGGCGCCCCGGCAACGATACAGAACGAACGTTCTCGTGTCAATGCGGGCTGCGATTCATGCTGGAATTGAAGGGGTCAACTCGATCAGGCCCAATTTGAAGTGGAAATATCGGCAACTTCGCTCGCAGCGATGCGGAGATTTCATTGTTTACACTATAATTGAGTGAATTGAATTTTGGTGGCCAGATTTTTGAGATCCGCGTGGAAGATATCGAACTGCAGAACTTGCTGTGTAGCGCAATCAATGAAGCATCTCCCGAAGGGATTCTGGTCGTCGACGATCAGGGTATGGTCGTCACCCATAACCGGCGCTTCCTCGACGTCTGGCAAGTTTCAAGCGAATTCCGGCAAACCGGCTCCGCAGTCGGAAAGCCGGATGCTACGCTGCTGCCGGTGGTGCTCGAACTCGTGGCAGAACCCGACGCATTCCTCGCGCGGGTGCGCCAGCTGTACGACAACCCACATCTGGACGATCATTGCGAGCTCGAATTGCGCGACGGCAGGACGCTGGAACGCCGCTCCACTGTCCTGCGCAACGGCGATGGCCGGTACCTGGGGCGCGTCTGGTTTTTTCTCGACATCACCGCACGCAAGCAGATCGAGGCCCAGCTCCGCATCAACCGTTTCGCCAGCGAGCATGCGCCCGAATGCATCCTCTGGGTCGACGAGCAGGCGCGCATCGTCTATGCCAATGACGCGGCTTGCCGCGAATACGGCTATAGCAAAGACGAACTGCTCGGCCTGACCGTGATCGACCTCGATCATGGTGCCCGGATCGAAGGATGGCCGCATCACTGGCAGCGGTTGCGGCAGAAGGGCAGCCTCACCTTCGAGACACGGCACATGCGCAAGGACGGATCGGTTTTTCCGATCGAGGTTTTTACCACGCTGATCGAGTTCGAAGGCCGGGAACTGATCATCGGATTTTTCAGGGATATCACCGAGCGCAAGCAGATCGAAAAAAAGCTGCTCATTACCCAGTTCGTCAGCGATCAGGCGCCCGACAGCATTTTCTGGATCGACGAGCAGGCGCACATCGTCTACGTCAACGAAGCAGCTTGCCGCGAACGCAGCTTTGCGCGGGAAGAGCTGCTGGAGATGTCCATCACCGATATCAATCCGGACTTGCCGGCCGATGTGTGGGTCGGCCACTGGCAGATGTCGAGGCAGAAAGGCGCCCTCACATTCGAGTCTAGGCACCGGCGCAAGGATGGTTCCGTTTTTCCGGTCGAGGTTTGCGCCAACTTTGTCAAATTCGGGGGCAAGGAGATCGTTGTCGCATACGTCAGGAACATCGCGCAGCGCAGGAAGGACGAGGCCGAGCTTCGCATCGCGTCCGTGGCCTTCGAGTCGCAGGAGATATTGATGATCACCGATGCCGACGGCGTGATCCTGCGCGTCAATCACGCATTCACCGAGGACACCGGCTATACCGCCGAGGAAGTCGTGGGCCGGACACCGCGCATTTTCAAATCGGGACGCCATGATGCGTCCTTCTACCGCGAAATGTGGGCGGCGATAAAGAACGAGGGAAAATGGCAGGGCGAGATCTGGGACAAGCGCAAGAATGGCGAGATCTATCCGAAATGGCTTTCCATTTCCGCGGTGAAGGGCGGCGACGGTGTCGTCACCCATTATGTCGCCTCCCACATCGACATCACCGAGCGCAAGGCGGCAGAAGAGGAGATACAGCATCTGGCATTCTATGACCCGCTCACCCGGTTGCCCAACCGGCGGCTGCTGATGGACAGGCTGCAACAGGCGATCGCTTCGAGCACGCGCAGCGGACGCAGGGGCGCGCTGCTGTTCATCGACCTCGACAATTTCAAGATGCTGAACGACACCCTCGGCCATGACATCGGCGATCTGCTGCTGCAGCAGGTCGCGCAACGGCTTGCATCCTGCGTGCGCGAAGGCGACACCGTGGCCCGCCTGGGCGGCGACGAGTTCATGCTGATACTGGAAGGCCTGAGCGAACACCCGGTCGAAGCGGGCGCGCAAACCGAAGCGGTCAGTGAAAAGATTCTCATCGCCCTCAGCTATCCATACCGGCTTGCCGAGTATGATTGCCGCAGCACGCCCAGCATCGGCGCGACCGTTTTCAGCGGGCATCAGGTGTCGCTGGAGGAGCTGATGAAACAGGCCGACATCGCGATGTACCAGTCCAAAAAGGCGGGCCGCAACACCATGCGCTTCTTCGACCCGGAAATGCAGGCCGCCATCAATGCGCACGCCGCGCTCGAAAACGAATTGCGCCTGGCCATCGAGAATCGCCATTTCCAGTTGCACTACCAGGTTCAGGTCGACCAGGCGCAATGCGTGCTGGGTGTCGAGGCGCTGATCCGCTGGATACATCCCGAACGCGGCATGATTTCTCCCCCGCATTTCATCCCTCTGGCGGAGGAGTCCGGGTTGATCCTGCCCATCGGGCGGTGGGTGCTGGAGACAGCCTGCGCCCAGCTCGAGTTGTGGCAGGGCGATACGCTCACGCGCGGATTCGCCATCGCGGTGAACGTCAGCCCCAAACAGTTTCACCAGGACGGCTTTGCCGCGGAAGTGCAGGCTGCGGTGACACGCCACGCCATCGATCCCAAACTGCTCAAGCTGGAACTGACCGAGAGCCTGCTGCTGGATAACGTCGAGGAATTCATCAAGACCGTGGCGGTGCTGAACGATATCGGCGTCCAGATTTCAATGGACGATTTCGGCACCGGCTATTCGTCCCTGCAATACCTCAAGCGGTTGCCGCTCGGCCAGCTCAAGATCGACCAGTCGTTCGTGCGCGATATCGCCAGCGACAGCAGCGACAAGGCCATCGTGAAAACCATCATCGCGATGGCGCAAAGCATGGACCTGGACGTGATCGCCGAAGGCGTGGAAACGGTGGAGCAGTGGCAGATCCTGCTCGACATGGGCTGCAAGAGCTTTCAGGGCTACCTGTTCAACAGGCCGATGCCGGTTGCGCAGTTCGAGGCGGTATTGAAAAAGCGGTGAGTTCGTTTCGGGGCCAGCTTGAGGTGCCCGGGGATGTTCGGCATGCAGTTCGTCTGTGCCCGCAACCGGCCCGGGATGAGGCGGTACACGGCTTTTTGTCACTGCTGATCGTGCGGAAAATGATTCAAACCGGTCTCCTTTGATCTTGTCGGGAATGGAGAAGTTGGCTATGGCATCGCTTGGTACGGTTCGCGCGGTCGCGCTGCTTGAAGCGGCCAAGGGCACCCTGGTCCTGGTGGCGGGATTTGGTGTGCTGTCCCACCTTCATCACGATGCCCAACAGTTCGCGGAACAACTGATCGGACATTTGCACCTCAACCCCGCAAAGCATTTCCCGCGGATATTTATCGATGCTGCGGCAAATCTGACGGAAACCCGGCTGCAGTTGCTGGCAACCCTGGCGACAACCTACGCTCTGGTAAGATTTGTCGAGGCTTACGGATTGTGGAATGGCCGGCGCTGGGCCGAATGGTTTGCTGCCGTGAGCGGGGCCATCTACATTCCCTTCGAGCTCTACGAATTGTTTCAAGGCATCCACTGGCTTTCAATCTGTGCGCTGGTGGTGAATGTGCTGGTCGTTGCATTGATGCTGAATGCGTTGTATGCCATTCACGCAGTGGATAGCTCAAAGACCGTCTAAATCGTGTGCCGGCACGGTCGATGCCGTGGTTGGCGGCGGCGCCACCTTCATATAACTGCCAGGAGAGGATGCTCGGCCGGTAGCCAACGGGACAAGGTGTAGAATGGAAATGAGAAACAAACCGGACCTGACCCCTTTAACGGACCACCGACCATGGCAAAGTGGCTCGTCATCATCGGCATCATTTTCATCCTGGTTGGCGCGGCCTGGCCCTGGCTGTCCAGGCTGGGCCTCGGCCATCTTCCCGGCGATATCCATATCGAGCGAAAAGGATTCGGCTTCTACTTTCCGGTTACGACCAGCATCATCATTTCCGCCGTGCTGACGATTCTTTTCTGGATATTCAGGAAATGAACCAGAACTACAATCCGCCCGCCGACGCAGGCATGCCCAAGCCGGCCATGCTCGATGTCGAAACCATCCGCCGCGACTTCCCCCTGCTGCAGCGCCAGGTGCACGGTAAGCCGCTGGTCTGGCTCGACAATGCCGCGACCACGCAGAAGCCACAGGCCGTGATCGACCGCGTGGTGCGCTATTACGAGCACGAGAACTCCAACACCCATCGCGGCACCCACACGCTGGCGACGGAAGCCTCCGACGCCTATGAGGGCGCGCGCGCCAAGGTCGCCGCCTTCCTCGGCGCGGAGTCGCCGGACGAGATCGTGTTCGTGCGCGGCACCACCGAAGGCATCAACCTGCTCGCCGCCGTGTTCAGCGAAAACCTGTTGCAACCCGGCGACGAGATCGTGCTGACCCAGGCCGAGCATCATTCCAACATCGTGCCGTGGCAATTCGCCGCAAAGAAGACCGGCGCCATCATCCGCGTCGCACCGGTGGACGACAACGGCGAGATCATCCTCGAAGCATACGAACGCCTGCTCGGCCCGCGCACCCGCGTCGTCTCCATCACGCACATCTCCAACGCACTCGGCACCGTGATGCCGATCCGCGAGATGGCCGCGCTGGCCAAGCGCCATGGCGCCACCGTGGTGATCGACGGCGCGCAGGGTGTGCCGCATCGCCGCGTGGACGTGCAGGCGATCGGCTGCGACTTCTATGTGTTCTCCGGACACAAGCTGTTCGCCCCCACCGGCATCGGCGCCGTGTACGGCCGCAAGGAACGGTGGGAACAACTGCCGCCCTGGCAGGGCGGCGGCCACATGATCCGCCACGTCACGTTCGAGCAGACTACTTTCGACATGCCGCCCGGAAGATTCGAGGCGGGCACCCCTGCCGTCGCACAGGCGGTCGGGCTGGGCGCCGCCATCGATTACCTGAACGGCATCGGCCTGGCCGCGATCGAACGCTACGAAACCGACCTGCTCGCTTACGCGCTGCAAAGCATCCGCAGAATAGCCGGCCTGCGCGTGATCGGCATGCCAAAGGATAGAGGCGGCGTCATCTCGCTCGTGATCGACGGCATCCCCGATATGGAAGTCGCCCGGATGCTGGATGCGGAAGGCATCGCCGTGCGCACCGGCCACCATTGCGCGCAACCGATACTGGCGCGCTTCGGCCTCAAATCCAGCGTGCGCCCCTCGTTCGCGTTCTACAACACCCGGGCGGAGGCGGATGCGCTGGTCGAAACGCTGCACAGGATCAGCCTGCGGAGCTGACAAAGATTGTCCTCGATATCGACCGAGCTGACACCGGATGCGTGGTTGGTGGCGGGAGCGAAGCAACAACTCGGTATATTGGGTATTGCAAAACATGCCCTATTTGAATAGCCAAAATATGCCCATGTTAATGGGAGTGCTCGCGGCAGCCATAATCTTGGTCATTGCCGTGATCCTGTTTGTTCGCTACTTATACAAGACGACAGATAGCAGAAAAATAAAACGTGTCATTAAAAGATACAGCGATGCTTATGAGAGTGAAGTAATTTTTCGGATGGTATAGGCGGCAACTTCTTTATAGATTACCTGATACTGTTGCCGGGCAGAATTCTCGCGCTGAACCTGCCCAGGGTGAAAGGTTATGTTTTTGGCGGAGACGACATCGAGTTATGGACGCAGGTTGAAAACCACAAGTCCACAAAATTCAAGAATCCGCTCGAACATGTAAAGCTGTTCGTAAATCATGCGGCAGACCAGGTGAAATTTGACGGGATTAAGGCGTGGGTGCTGTTCGATAGTGGAAGCGAGTTTCCCAAAGGCGTGCCTGAAGGTGTGTTGCAATTGGCAAACTTCAAGGAAAGCATAGCCGCCTGGGCAGCAGAGAAACCAGCGGCAGAGGCGACAAACAAAGCTTGGGAAAAATTAACAGTGCTTCTGGCAGAAAGCCGGGAGCGTTACAACAGGGAAACCGGCCGAAGTCAGGGATCGCCATGAACAAGCAATCAGGCAATGAACAAAACATCCCCGTCGCCATCGTGGCAGATCAGGCTCCGCCGCGCGCGAAACAAACGAACTATCCCGAGCCGTTCGCCTCGCGCATGGCGGGGCGGGTAAAACATCCGCTCGGCGACCTGTTCGGCCTGACCAACTTCGGGGTGAACCTGGTGCGGCTATTGCCCGGCGCTGGCTCGGCCTTGCGGCACGCCCATTCCCGGCAAGACGAATTCGTCTACATAGTGCAAGGCGATGCGGTACTGATCACCGATGCAGGCAAAACGCAACTCTCCGCCGGCATGTGCGCGGGATTCAGGTTCGGCACCGGCAATGCACACCAGTTGCTGAATCGCTCAAGAGAAAGTGTCATCTACCTCGAGGTCGGCGACCGCAGTGCGGGTGATACCGTTGTGTATCCCGACGATGACTTGCAGGCCGCCACGGTCGAAGGCAAATGGCAGTTCGCACACAAAGACGGCACGCCGTATTGAAGTTCGCCCATCCGGCACCAAGGCCACACCTGATGCTCTCTACACCCGGATTGCACTACCTCTGCCTTCGTGTCGAAACAGACACCAATTACAGACAAGAGCGTCGCGCTCGTCATGACAATTGGTAATTCAGGGAACATACTCCTTTACACGCTAGAAAGCGTATTCAACATGATCGATAAAATTAAAACAGGGGAGGTCAACCATGCCCAAACTCTGCCCCAAAATCATTCTTGAAGGCACGCGCCTGACCTACAAGACCGACATCGCCTTCGCGCTGAATGAGCACCCGCGCATCGTCGGGCCGCGCAAATATCGTTATCACTCGCCCATCGTCTCGGCCGAGTGGTGTGCTTTTACCAACGTTCCGTGGGGGCGGGGATTGATCAACTTTGAGCCCCAGGAAGAAGACCTGGCCATGGAGACATACCAGACCTGGGTGCGGCTGTTCGAGTTGCAGAAATATTATTCGTGGATCGTGGACCGGTTCCATATTTCCACCCAGATGTACCAGTTGCGCAAATACGGCAAGCATTACGATTTCAAGTGGCTGGAAGACAGGCTGCGACCGATTGGCTTTCGTATAGTATTTTGCACGCGGACTCCGGAATCTTTTGCGGCGGCCAGGGCCGAGCGGCTCAAGGTCTCCGGCAAACCATCCCAATATGACGACCTGCAATTATTCATTGACGAGCAGGAGCTGCTGCGCAAGCTGATCGGCGCATCCACACTGCCAATCTTGACGCTGGACATATCCGACAACAATGTCCCGAACGCAGTCGAAAAGATCGCGGACTGGATGGAGCAGACAGGCGGGCTTTACATGTGAATTTGTTATTTGGGCATTTCTGAAGGGGATGAAATATGGGTTTTTAGAAGTGCCCTACAGACAAGAGTGTCGCAAGCGCCATGACAATTGCTGATCCGGGTAACTCTGCCCTTTTGATTATTTAACAGTAACTCCCCGCAAAACATCCAGGAGGCAAGCCATGCCATCACCCGAAATTGCTTCCTGCGGCAGTTGGTTATGCTGGTTGCCGTCATCGTCCTGATCGCCGCCTGTTCTCACAAGGCCAAGGAACAGGCACTGCCCGCCGGCAGCGAGGTGTTGGCGCTGGGCGACAGCCTGACCGAAGGCCTGGGCGTGACGAGTGAAGAAGCGTGACCCAGTCTGCTGGCACAAAAGACCGGGTGGGTGGTGGTCAACGGCGGCGTAAGCGGCGACACCAGCGAAGAAGCGTTGCAGCGTTTGCCGGGCCTGCTGGAACAACACAACCCGGTACTGGTGCTGGTGGCGCTGGGCGGCAACGACATGCTGCGCAACATTCCCCAGCAACAAACCATTGCCAATCTGGAACAGATACTCACCATGATCAAGGCGCATGGGGCGAAAGCGGTGCTGCTGGCCACGCCACAGCCAAGCGTGATGGGTGCGGTTTTTCAAGACCTGACCGCGCCTGATTTCTATCGCAAGGTCGCCGAAGCGCAGCACGTCCCGCTGATCGAGGACGCGATTGCCGACGTTCTATCTGATCCTAAACTGAAGGGCGACACCCTGCATCCAAATGCTGAAGGGCATGTACGCCTGGCCGAAAAGATATTCAAGGAACTGCAGTCGATTGGATACGCCGGTTTGTAGACCTTAGGGATGGTGACCAATTTATTTTATGAGAAGAATGGGGCTCCGTCCCTGAGGTCTCCGATTGCTAAACAACGAGGCGTGATAGAGAATGCGAGTGCTGCATCAAGATAGTTATCAGACGCACTTGGCTTAAATAGACTGAGCGGTCTAGAATATATCGAATCAAAGTTGAATCATGCATAACCCAGCAATTCATGGAGGAACCATGGCTACCCAAGTTGAAATTTTAGAGGCGGAAGCGCTGCAACTCCCGGCTGCCGAACGGGCGCTACTAGTACAGGCTCTCATTGCCAGTCTTGACGTGGAAACAGAAGTCGAAGACGCGTGGGCGAAAGAGGTCGAACGCAGACATGCGCAGATCGAATCCGGCGAGACACAGATGATCTCAGGGCCTGAGGCGCTCGCAAAAATCCGCGCCAAATACGCGTGAACTACTCGCTGCATGCAGATGCGTCGCAAGACCTCGATGATGTGGCGGCTTACTACCAGAAACAGGCGGGGAATATCTTGTCTCAGGCGTTTCTGAACGAGTTTGAGCATACGGTTGAACGCCTGCTCCGACACCCGCTGCTGGGTTCCCTCTGGCGAAATAACAAGCGCAAGTTCGTCATGCTACGATTTCCATACTCGATCATTTACACCGTATCCAATAACGAGTTGCGCATATTCGCGGTTGCACACCAAAGCCGCCGCCCTGCATACTGGCGTGGGCGAATTTAATCCGAACCTGGCCCCTTTAGGACTCTGACCAGATAGATTTATAGGAGGCTCAACATGGTGAAAAATAAAATGCGCCCGGTACACCCGGGAGAAATCTTGCGCGAGGAATACCTCGCGCCTATGGGCATGAGCGTTCACGCGCTGTCGCAGGCATTGCGCGTGCCCGCCACGCGGCTGCACGAGATCGTCAAGGAGCGCCGCTCGATCACGCCCGATACCGCACTGCGGCTGGTGCGTTACTTCGGCACGGATGCGCAGTCCTCGCTGAACCTGCAACTAAGCTACGATTTGAAGATCGCCGAAGCGGAACTAAAAGATCGCATCGAGCGCGAAGTGGAAGAGATGGCGGCGTAGCAACATATTCGAGCCTGGCCCCTTTAATTACAATTGGTGATTCGGAGAACACATCCCGCTGTGTTACCTGAACGCTGTTGTAATGTGGAGCACTGTACTGAGAATTAAGACGCCCCAAAGCGGGAACTAGCGAACAGCTGGAAAGTGCCAGAAGCGGACGATCAGAGATTCTCCAGATAGCATTCACCATGAAATATTTGTCAGGATATTTTTATTCGTGCAGGGACTTTAGGCACCATGTTGGCACCATGTAGAAAAGATAAATCCTATGATTGCTTTGTTGCTATTGGAGAACGCCCTAATGCAACAAACAATCGCACGCAATCCAAGAAACGTTGATTCTGTGCTTCAACAATATCTAGCTGTGCTTTGGCCAATGCATGCTGCGCATTTTGCACCGGCAAAAGGCCAATTGAACCGGCTCGATAGCTCGAACGCATCAGGTCCAGCGAAACCTTGGCATTGTCTAACGCGTTATTTCGGATAGCAACCTCTTCATCGTCATGTGCAAGTGACGTAAGGGCGTCGGCTACTTGCTTGAAAGCGACAATGATTGTCTGTTGATATTGAGCGAGGGAAGCCTGATAAGCATGTTCTGCCGCGCGCTTCTCTGCAGTTAATTCTCCCCCGTCGAAAATGGGCGCCGTTAATCCGGAGGCAAGTGACCATGCGTTACCTGCTGCTCGGAATATACCGGCAGGCGTCAATGCTTCTTGCATCATGTTTGCGGTGAGCGTTAGTTGTGGGTATTGATTTGCTGTGGCCACGCCTATGGCCGCGCTCGCTGCATGCAAGTCGGCTTCCGCCGCCAAAATGTCCGGTCTTTCTTTTACCAGGTCAGATGGAAGACTTACAGGAATTTTATTAGGCAACACGAGGTCGTTAAATTCAATATGTGGCGGCGTCCAATTGGCTGGGACTTTTCCAAGATAGATGGAAAGTGCATGGCGGCTGACGCTTAAATGCTGTTCCAGCGGCGGCAGTATCGCCTGATCAATATTAAGCTGGAATTTGATGTCTAAGACATCCATCTTGGTGGAGGCACCCGCAGCATACGATTCCTGAACAAGCGCAAGTGCTTTCTGGTCTTCTGCGATCATACTTTTGACTGCAGCAATTTCCGCATTTGCCGAAGCTATTTCCAATGCAGCAGAGGCGGTATCGCCGGTAAGCGCTATATATACAGCATCAAGCTCATGCACCTGGTAATTTGCCAAGGCCTGCTGCCGCTCAACTGCACGTCGCCCGCCACCGAACAAGTCGGGCAACCAGCTGATTGAGGGGCCCGCCTGATAATAACTGAATGGCGGAATGTTGAAGTTACTGGGCCCGAACAGCGCGACGCCATATTTTTGACGCCCGGCTGTCGCGCCTAGCGAGACTTGAGGCAAAAGACCTCCGCTTTCAGCTTTAACAGCTTCTGCTGCTTGAGCAAGCGCTTCCTTGGCAGAGGTTAAGTCGTAGTTGTTTTTTACAGCTTGATGGATAAGGCTATCCAATTCTCCTGACGCAAACAGAGTCCACCAATCAGTTTCAATCTGCTTGCCCAGGACGATGCGCTGATTCAAGGGCACTACTTCATCCTTGGAGGTAAATGTAGTCCCTTCAGGGGGAGCCGGAGTTTTAAAATTGGGGCCAGTGCTGCAAGCCGAAAGCAATACCAAAATCCCAAGAATAAAGCCCTGTACTGTTATGCTCATTCCATCACCGCCATTTCATTTGGACTTTTCGATTGAACCGGAGGGCGCAACAATATCAGCAGGGGAATAACTGCAATTGTCAGCACCATCATTAACTTGTAATCATTAAGGTATGCAACCATCGCTGCCTGATTTGTGATCATATGGTTTAACGCGGCGATACCCGAAGGGCTATGAGGGTCAATATGGCTGGATAAGTAGGTTGGGTTGTTGAGGTTATATGGAGTGACATGTTCTGCAAGAGACGCATGCATAGTTTGGGTATTCTGGGTCAAAAGCGTTTCTACGACAGAAATGCCGATCGCACTCCCCAGATTACGCTGCAGATTGAAGAATGCCGTTCCCTCATTGCGAAGTGATGCAGGCAGCGTGCCGAATGCAAAAGTGGAGAGTGGCACATAAACCAAGCCGATTCCAAATCCTTGAATAAGGCCGGAAACGACAACGAGATTCTCGCTCATTAACAAATCAAAATGCGTCATTTGCCATAGAGAGAACGCTGTTAACCCCAAGCCTGCAGCCATAATTGCTCGCGCTTCGATCCTGCCAATCAGCTTGCCGACTACCATCATACTGATCATCGTGCCTGCACCTCGGGGTGCCGTAACAAGCCCGCTAAACATGACCGGGTAACCCATTTCGTTCTGCAGCATGGGCGGTACAAGGGCCAGAGTGGCGAACAGCACAACACCGATCAGGAAGATGAATATATTGGCCGTGACAAAGTTCCGGTCGGCAAACAGCGCGGGGCTCAGGAATGGCTGCCGATGTGTGAACGAATGGACAATGAAATAATAGAAAGCCATGCACGCCACCATGGCTTCCATGATGATCTCGCCGGAATTGAACCAGTCCTTGATTCCACCGCGGTCGAGAAATAATTGCAATGCCCCAATGCAAACGCTTAAGGTAGCGAAGCCGAAGAAATCGAAGCGGCTGAACAGCTTTTTTGTTTCCGGCATCGAGGTCGACAGGCCCAGGAACGCGATAATGCCAATCGGCACATTAATAAAAAAAACCCAGCGCCAGCTGTAATCCTGGGTAAGCCATCCTCCAAGTACCGGCCCCAGAACAGGTCCCAATGTTACGCCTATACCCCAGACGGCCATGGCCTTCCCATGCTTTTCTGGCGGATTGATATCGAATAGAACTGCTTGGGAAAGCGGCACGAGCGCCGCGCCGGATATTCCTTGCAAGAGGCGGAATAGCACAATTTCCGGCAAGCTTGTCGAGATGCCGCACAATGCAGAAGTCACAGTGAAGCCGACGATCGATATCAGAAATACTTTTTTTCGTCCGAACCGCCCGGCCAGCCATCCGGTCAGTGGAATCATGATGGCTGCGGCTATGATGTACGAAGTAAGCACCCAACCCATTTGGTCTTGTGTCGCAGAAAGAGTGCCTTGCATCTGGGGCAGTGCCACATTGGCAATTGTAGAGTCCAAAGATTGCATAATGGTTGCCGCCATGATGGAAAAAGTGATCAGCGGGCGGTTTAACGGACCCTTGGAACTATCCAAATGTGGTGGATGAGGGACTGTGGCACCTTCACCAGCCTCTTCGATCACCTCCTCAAGCTGCATGTTTGGCGAGGAATGTTCCGTCATTGCCAAATTCGCTTTATACGACTGTGATGGGTGTCGACATTCACGATTGCACTTAGTCCGGATGCCAATGGCGATTGGGGGTCGAGATCATCAATATTGATGCGTACTGGAAGCCGTTGCACAACTTTGACCCAGTTGCCGGTCGCATTTTCGGGTGGCAATAAGGAAAAGCTTGACCCGGTTCCAGAACTGAAACTTTCTACGCTGCCATGAAACGTTCGATTCGGATATGCATCTATTTCGATAGTGGCTTTTTGGCCAGGAACCATATTGGCTAGTTCGGTTTCCTTGAAGTTCGCCTCGACCCAGACAATTCTTCCGGATGTAAGTGAAAACAAAGGAGCCGCAGCATTTATGTAATCGCCTGGCTGCAAGTGGTCTACCTTGGAAACGATACCGTCCATCGGTGCCTTAATGAGGGTATATGACAGATTTAACTGGGCCCGGTCCAGCATCGCTTGTGCTTCTTGTACTGCGGGATGGTCATTAATATTGAGAGACAGGTCATTTCCCAACAAAGAGAGTACGTTCCTTTGTTCTTGCCTGGCTGCACTCAATTTCTGTGTAGCATCGGAAAGTGCATTTCGCGCCTGTTCCAGCTGAGCTTGCGATGCAATTCCCTTGGAGGCCAGAAGTTTTTCGCGTTCAAACTCATTTTTTTGATATAGAAGAGTTGCTGTTGCGGCAATTTCATTCGCCTGGCGTTGCTTATAGGTAGCTTTTAAGGCTGCAATCTGTAACCTGGCATTCGCCAACTTGGCCTTTGCATCAACTATTGCAATTTTGTAGTCGCGGTCGTCCAGTTCAAAAAGAGGATCACCCTGGTGTACTCGTTGGCTTTCCTTGACGAAAATTTTGGTGATCCGCCCGGCGATATTTGAGCTGATGTCTACATGCGCCGCTTGAACATAAGCATCATCAGTGGAAACAATTCGTCCGCCGGTTAAATAAAAAACTGTCGCGATTGCGATAAATACAATCCCTCCCCCAATAAACAAGTATTGGCGAAGCCGATTCTGACCCAGGCTTTTATTCGTCATATGGCATTCCGCATCAAGTTAGATTTGAAAAGCGGAATTCTAGGGGAGATGTATTGTTATGATAATATGCAACAATGTGCATACATTATTCGTTGTTAACGAATAATGATGGTGACACTCGTATAGCACTCATTAAAGGCAGCAATACTTTTATAGACGGCGCTAAATGAGGAAAACTTGTAGAAAAATGGAGATGAAGAATGCGCGGCGCTGAATTTGCGCAGTTAAGTGCCTTTATAGAGATAGTGGAGCAAGGCAACTTTTCCCGAGCTGCGCTTTATCTTGGGCTGGCTCCCTCGACGCTTAGCCAGACTATTCGTTCTTTAGAAGAGCGGCTTGGTGTCCGTTTGCTCAACAGAACCACGCGTAGCGTATCTCTTACCGAGGCGGGACAGCATCTTCTTGGGCGTATACGCCCAGTCTTTGAAGATCTGAACTCGGCAGTCGAATCGATCAATGATTTTCGTGATGCCCCAATGGGAACCTTGCGTCTTAGCGTTTCTTCTATTCCTGCCCAGATGATTATTGCACCGATGCTGAAGGATTTTTTGAAGGCTTATCCTTCCATTAATCTGGACATCGATGTAGGTAACGTCAATATAGATATCGTTAAAGGACGATTTGACGCAGGAATTCGTTACGGCAGGCTGATTGCACAAGACATGATTATGGTTAAGGCTAGTGTTCCCTCGCGTATGATCGCTGTTGCATCTCCTGAATATTTTGCGAAGCACCCTATGCCCGAAATCCCTCAGGATTTGCAAAGTCATGCTTGTATTCGATTCAGGCGTGGTAACCAGCAACTACTGACATGGGAATTTGAAAAGAACAAGAAAAAAATCGAGGTTGGGGTAAGCGGTCCATTAATCGTCAACGATGTCGATCTAATGGTGAAGGCGTTGCGCGATGGAATCGGGATCGGATATATGGCGGAAGCTTACATGAGTCAAGATATCGCTCAAGGTCGGCTGGTCCCCATGCTTACTGAGTGGTCTCCGACGTACGATAGTTGGTATTTATATTATGCTAGCCGCCAACATTTATCGGCCCCGCTTAAGGCTTTTATTCGATTTCTCCGCGACCATATTCAAAATAATTAAATTAGGGAAACGCCGAATAAGTCCACGCGATGAATGTGTAGTGCGTTAATGCCCGAGGTAACTCCACGAGGCGAATGAAATGAAACAACAGACGTTGGCAGTGAATGGATTCGAGGCATTTGGGAAG
>JBAVGB010000032.1:0-30553 GCA_049684555.1 Gallionella sp.
CTATCAGACACGCCACACCTACGCGAGCATGCTGCTCTCGGCTGGTGAAGACCCTATGTGGGTATCACATCAAATGGGGCATTCGGACTGGGGAATGATTCGTAAAACCTACGGGCGCTGGATACCCGATATGAACCCTATCGCTGGCAGAAAAGTTGAAGACCTATGGTCGCAATATGGTCAAAAGTCCAACAACTTATTGTAAACAAATGACTTCCCTTTCATTCAATTCCCCCCGCCTCCACCAATTGAACATCAAAGTAATTCCGGCAACAATCCTGAAACCCGCGTAATGGCGGGTTTTTTATTGGTTCCTTATTCACGGCAGGATCGAGTCAGCCAGAACTCCCAATTTTCCTGGTCCATAAGATGAGATTGATTTTTGTCTGAATGTGCGGGACAGCATGCTAAATCTTATCCCCTGAGTCTTCCCGCAAATATTCAATTAGATTTTCAGGAGCGTTTCATTGGATCCAACTTATCTGGTTCCGCCAAAGCCCAGCCTGACCAGTGCTTAGGCCTTTCTTTTGAATCCTGGCTGGAATTGAGTTCCCTCCGCGCATTGACTGCAAGCGGAACTTCAAGGAACGATGACAATCTCCTTGCAGCGCCCAGATTAATTACTTGTCATGCGCCAATACAAATCTGGGGTCATAAGCGGTCAGCCAGGGATGGCGGGCCGAAAGGCGGGGTTCAGCTTGAACGAAGCGGGGGGAAATCAGTGGGCAATTTTTGGAATCTGCATTGCAAGCATTGCTAATGCTTGATACCTGGCGGTGGGCACAGTCTGCAGCTAACCCACCTCAGTAAATTCCCGTTAACAGGGAAATTTACAGGGAATTTTTCAATTATTAATCCCCTTTTTGATGCCCTACCCCGATGTAGCCCAAGCACATAGCCTGTTTCCAGCCATCCATGCAATTTTGACTCAAAAAATAACAGGGAATTTAAACGGGTGCATCAGGGAATTTGATACATCGTAACTGGGAATTGCTGGCGTGATTGGAATTGGCTCAGGCTGAATTTAAGACAGCGCTGCGATTCCGGCATCGCTGGCATTAGGTAGCAATGAACTCCAGGCAATAAGTCACTGCGGATAGGGACTAAAAAGAATTGCGAACCTGGCCTCTTTGTTTTTTCGAGAGCCGGCTAAGTCAAAGGTGATTTCGCCCTGTTTGTCCGATTCAAATAAGTCGCCACCAACCACCGACTTCCAATCGCGGCGACCCAGAATCCTTTTGCTCCCAATGCAGCGCCGCGGTTCAAGATCACGGCAGATCTTGCTTGGTCAATCCATGGTGCAATGCCCATGCCTTGGCGCGGGCGATGGCGATACGGATGGCGCTGCCCTCATCGTGGCCTTCGGCCAGAAGAGCATTGGCTATCACGATCGCCTTGGCGCGTACCTGGGCCGGCAGATGTTTCATGGCTTGTGGGTAGTATTCAATATCCCATGGCATGCTCAGGTCTCGTATATCAGTCGGCCATCAGTATAAATCAGCTTGGTATCGAATTCTCCACGTAGCACTGGAGCGGGTTGTCCAAGGCAACCTCTATGTAACCTAGTGGCTAACAACTGGGTGGTATCTCTGGGGGAAGGTAGGATCAATTGGCCTCGATCCCACGGCTTATGGCACTCATACGATGCGGCGCACCGAGGCTACTTTGATTTACCGTCGTACCAAGAACCTGCGCGCCGTCCAATTGCTCCTCGGACACACCAGGCTGGAAAGCACAGTGCGATACTTCGGTATTGATGTCGATGATGCCTTAGAGATTTCGGAGCAGACCGAAATTTAGCAATAAGCCGCGAGTGTAGCTGGCATTATAGCCAGTCACGCTCTATCATTAATAAATACCTAAGCAGACGGTCGCGACGGACATTGGTTGATTGGCGGAATCTGCTTTGTGGATCAAGAGATGAACTGACACTTTGTACCACAAACGGAACTTCAACTTGATATTCCATTTGATTCATTGCAGGATGCGGTTGTGTAGAGGTCTTTTTAACGTCGCCGTTAGGGAATATTCTCTTTCATCAATAAAGAAGAGCTACGCGAAGTGAACGAAATCTCATTCGAAGCGCTGACTAATCGGATCCGTACCTCCTGCTTGTTCTATATGAAGGGGGACGTGATTATTTTGGGGGGATTGGTAATGCTCTACGCCACTTATAGATTTGAGCAACCCTATGCCAATCTGACCATTTCCACTTTTAAATTCCAATTCGTATGTACTCTGCTCGCTCTTTTCTTTGGTGTTCTATTTGAGAGCATACTGACAATTGCTCAGGCAAGCGCGGATGCATTGATTAATCTAAAGCGTGCCAAAGCGCTAAAGCGCATTTACTTCAGCTACATCGCTGTACAAGTGCTTGCATTGGGCTTTGCGTCCGGTTCGATTCTGGCATTTTTTTTGATGGCAACAAAGGGCTTGTAAGATAGCGGTTGCAAAGGGCTATTATCGGTGCGCGACGTATGGAGCAATTAAGGGATAATCTTGCAGCCACAAGATTGGTTCTGTCTGAAGCGGAAATAAAATCACTCGATGAGGCTAGCGCCCGCTCGCCGGAATAACCTCCGGGTGGATGCTCGCATTCCAGGGCCAATACCGCGCTACGCCGCCAGTCAAGGAACAACATCTGCTGCAGTAATACTGAAGAACCTTCATAACGAGGTGACGCATGATAAGAAATGCTCTATTCATGGCGCCCATGACTACATGGAGCAGCAGTGCTGATCTGACGGTATCCAACGAAGAGCTGAATTATTATGAAAGACGCCTCCACCGTCACGGCTATGTCATTACGGGTTTAGCACCTCGGTTCTGCTGCGCGAAAGGGAGGAATATTCGTGCCGATTTTCAATGTTAAACGAATGGCCGCAATCATCATGGACTCGCCCCGCGTCAGCGGCGCGATCGTGATGACCGTGCTGGTCCTCACTGCTTGCGAGAGACATGTCGCGCCAAAGGAGAAAGAGCCCGTTGAAGTCGGCGTTATGACGATCGAATCACGCCCTTTACGAGTAATCACCGACCTCCCCGGAAGAACCTCGGCTTACTTGGACTCGCAGATCCGCGCGCGCGTCGATGGCATCGTCTTAAAGCGCGCGTTCCAGGAAGGCGCTGATGTCAAGGCTGGCCAGCTTCTCTTTCAGATCGACCCTGCCCCCTATCAGGCGAACCTGTCTAGCGCGAAGGCGGCCCTGTTGAAGGCCCAGGCAAATCTCGAATCAGCCAAGGCACTGATGGAACGCTACCGGATACTTGTCAAGGACAATGCGGTAAGCAGGCAGGACTACGATAATGCGGTGGCCGCAGCGGGACAGTCTGCAGCAGACGTTGCGTCTGGGGAAGCTGCAGTCCAGACCGCGACTATCAACTTGGGATATACCAATGTCACCGCACCGATTTCCGGACGTATCGGCATTGCCCAAGTCACCGAGGGCGCATTTGTTCAGGCCGGCTCTGCGACCCTGCTGGCCACCGTGCAAAAGATCAATCCAATTTATGTTGATCTGAGCCAGTCGAGCGTCGATGGCTTGCGATTGCGACGCGAAGTCGCGAGTGGCCAAATCAAGCTAGCTGGACCCAATCAATCAAAGGTATCGCTCGTCCTCGAGGATGGCTCGCACTATGCGCTGCATGGAAGGCTCAAGTTCACCGACATTACGGTGGACCAGGGTACTGGATCCGTGATCATGCGGGCGATCTTTCCGAACCCCGATCAGGTGCTTTTGCCGGGCATGTTCGTGCATGCCCAGATCGATGAAGGTGTAAATCAAGACGGTCTGCTCGTACCCCAAATCGCTGTGACGCATGACCAGAAGGGCCAGCCCACGGTACTGGTCGTGGGCAACGACAACAAGGTCGTGTTGAGGACGCTCGTGACTGGGCGCACAGAAGGTTCGGACTGGGTCGTCCAATCCGGACTGCAAGTCAATGATCGTGTGATTGTTGAAGGCATGCAGAATGTTCAGCCAGGCCAGACCGTAAAACCGGTAAGGGCCATCGTACCGGAGGGCCGCAGCGTTTCCGCAGGGATTGTTACCGGTCCGGGGCGAGAGCACAAGGGGGCCAGCGGGGTCCAACAGACCGTCCCTGCTTACTAAAACCCTGCAAAATCAATCATGGTCAATTTCTTCATTCAGCGGCCAATCTTTGCGATCGTGCTTGCGATTGTCTTGATGTTGACGGGCGGCTTGGCCATTATGAGATTGCCAGTTGCCCAGTATCCGGCCATTGCACCGCCCTCAATCCAGATTCGTGCAGTCTACAACGGGGCCTCGGCCAAGACTGTGGAGAACACGGTCACCCAGGTCATCGAGCAACAGATGAATGGCCTCGATAACCTGTTGTACCTGTCTTCAACCAGCGACGACGCAGGAACCGCTCAGACAACGCTCACATTTGCGGCCGGCACCGATCCAAATATCGCGCAGGTGCAGGTTGAGAACAAGCTTCAGCTGGCCATGCCACTTCTGCCTTTGGCCGTTCAGCAAGCCGGGATCGCTGTCACCAAATCGAGCGGCAGCTTTCTGATGATTATGGCGTTCACTTCGTCGGATGGGAGCATGACGCGCTACGATCTGACGAATTATATCGCTTCACACATTCAGGACCCCGTGAGTCGCATCAATGGCGTGGGATCCACGACCCTGTTCGGGACGCAGTATGCGATCCGAATTTGGCTGGATCCCAACAAGCTCAACAGCTTTGGGCTGACTCCAGTCGATGTCTCGAACGCGCTGTTGGCCCAGAACGTGCAGATTGCGGCGGGCCGTTTGGGGGGGCTGCCCGCTGTACCCGGACAACAGCTAACGGCGGCGATTAGCGAAGCGACGCTGCTTCGCACTCCAGATGAATTTGGCAAAATCTTGCTGAAGGTAAATAGCAACGGTTCCCAGATTCGCATCCGCGATGTCGCTCGAGTCGAACTCGGCGGGGAGAACTACAACACGGATACCAAGTTCAACGGCGCTCCGGCAGGAGGCTTGGCGATCCAGCTCGCATCGGGAGCCAATGCCTTGGCAACCGCCAAAGCCGTACGAGCAAAAGTGCAGCAACTCTCGGCAAGTTTTCCGCACGGCATGGAAGTGCATTATCCCAATGACATCACCCCGTTCGTGCAGATATCCATTGAGGACCTGGTCAAGACCCTGTTTGAAGGAGTGGCGCTGGTATGCCTGGTCATGTACCTGTTTCTGCAGAACATCCGCGCTACGCTGATCCCAACGATCGCGTTGCCGGTGGTGCTACTCGGTACATTCGGCATCATGGCCCTGGCAGGTTTTTCCATCAACACCCTGACCATGTTCGGGCTTGTGCTTGCGATAGGTCTTTTGGTCGATGATGCCATCGTCGTCGTGGAGAACGTTGTAAGAATCATGGACGAAGAGCGCTTGTCGCCTCTGGAAGCAACGCGCAAAGCCATGAGCCAAATCACGGGTGCCTTGGTCGGGGTGGCCCTGGTCCTGTCGGCCGTCTTCGTTCCTTCCGCCTTTTCCGGAGGAGCGGTCGGCGCGATTTACCGCCAATTTTCGCTCACCATCGTGGCAGCAATGACACTGTCCGTACTGGTCGCCCTGATTCTCACGCCAGCGCTGTGTCCGCTGCTACTCAAATCCGCACCGGAGGGACACGCCGAGCGCAGTGGATTTTTCGGATGGTTCAATCGAAACTTCTATCGCAGCCGGGACCGTTACCACGATGGCGTACAGGATGTCATCGCGCATTCGTCGCGCTGGTTCATTATCTATGCCGTGGTAATCGTGGCCGTCGCGCTGCTCTTCTTGCACATGCCGACTTCGTTTTTGCCTGTTGAAGACGAGGGCATGTTTTTCGTCCAGGTACAAACACCCTCAGGCGCAACACAAGGGCGCACACAAGCGGTCCTTGATGACGTGGCGAACTATCTGTTCGAACACGAAGCCAAAACTGTTGACGGTGTGCTAGAAGTAATGGGATTCAACTTCGCAGGACGCGGCCAGAATTCCGGCTTATTGTTCGTTCGCCTGAAGGACTGGAGCGTGCGCCGTTCCAGCGAACTCAAAGTTCAAGCTGTAATCAGGCGCCTGAGCCAGCATTTCAGCAATTATAAAGATGCGAACATAATCGCGATCAATCCACCACCCATTCCGGAATTGGGAACAGCAGCGGGTTTTGACTTCGAACTGGAAGACCAGACGGGTTTGGGCCACGACCAACTGATGCATGCCCGCAATGAGTTAGTGCGTTTGGCGCGCGGTGACCCTGAACTCGCACTGGTGCGGCCTAATGGGCTGGACGACTCCCCCCAGTTTCAAGTGGACATTGATCGTGAGAAGGCCAGCGCGCTCGGCGTCGACCTGTCGGCTCTCGACCAGACATTTTCGATCGCCTGGGCTTCGCAGTACGTCAATAATTTCCTGGATGTCGATGGTCGCATCAAGAAGGTCTACGTTCAGGCTGATGCCCCCTTTCGCATGAATCCCGACGATCTTGGACTCTATTATGTGCGCAACGCACATGGGGAGATGGTGCCTTTTGACGCTTTCGCGCAAAGCCGTTGGCTTTTCGGGTCACCCAGGCTGGAACGCTACAACGGGATTTCGTCCATGGAAATTCAAGGTGAGGCCGCGCCCGGCAAGAGCTCCGGTGAGGCGATGAAAGAGATGCAGAAGCTCGCCGCAAGATTACCCCATGGGATCGGCTACGAATGGACCGGACTATCCTTTCAGGAACGGCTCGCAGGCTCGCAGGCGCCATTCCTATATGCAATCTCGGTATTGGTTGTCTTCCTCAGCCTGGCGGCGCTCTACGAGAGCTGGTCGATTCCGGCAGCAGTCATCATGGTGGTGCCTCTGGGTGTGGTTGGAGCCCTGATCGCAGCCACTTTGCGTAGCCTTCCGAACGATGTCTACTTCCAGGTCGGTTTGCTGACTACGGTTGGTTTATCGTCCAAAAACGCAATCCTGATTGTTGAATTCGCTCGCAAGTTAAGGGCGGAGGGGAAGACCACGATCGCTGCCGCTGTTGAGGCGTCCCGCTTGCGCTTGCGCCCAATTTTGATGACATCGATGGCTTTCATCTTGGGTGTCTTGCCGCTAGCGATCAGTAACGGTGCAGGCTCCGGTAGCCAACATGCAATCGGCACGGGTGTGATTGGCGGCATGCTTACTGCAACGTTTCTCGCGATCTTTATGATTCCCCTGTTCTTTGTCGTGATCTCAAACCGGTTTGGCCGGTCCAATTCCACTCCGGATGCATCGAAAAGCAGTAGTGGGGCGTCGAATGGGTAGGCCAATGATGTCGATAATACTGTGGGGCGCCATCCTGGCAAGCATGGCGCTTTTGGCGGCGTGCACGCTTGAGCCCGGTTATCATCGTCCGTCGCTGCCGGTTGCAAATGCATATCCTGTTGGTCCCGAAAACACGTCAATGGCCAATTCGACGATTGGCGAGACGAATTCAGGGTCTGACGCGACCGCAATAGGTTGGAAGGATTTTTTGCACGATGCGCGGCTACAGAAGTTGATCGAAATCGCGTTGAAAAATAATCGTGATCTGCGCATCGCCATTCTCAATGTCGAATCGACCCGCGCCCAATACGGGATTCAACGCTCTGAAATGTTTCCGACGCTTGCGCTCAACGGGGCTGCAGGCCGAGGCCGGGGGAACCTTTCCCTTTTTGAACCCGGCACGACTGTCAGCACAGCCTACACGGCATATGCATCGGTAAGCTGGGAAGTCGATTTGTTTGGCAGAGTGAGGAGTCTCGAGACAGCTGCGCTCGATCAGTTTCTGGCGAGCACCGAAGCGCGCAAGTCCGCAGAGATCCTTCTGGTCTCGGAAGTGGCAAACCAGTATTTGACGCTGATTGCTGCCGACGAGGCGTTAAAGGTGACCGACGACTCGCTGACGCTGGCCGCGGAGTCCTACCGGCTCGCCAAGCTGCAATACGACGCAGGAACTGTTTCCGAACTCGATCTGCGCGAGGCAGAGGGGGCACTTGAGCAGGCGCGCGCGCAAAGTGCAGCAGAGCGGCGAGCCCGCGCCCAGACCGAGAACGGACTTATCCTGTTGCTTGGAGCACCACTTCCTGCGGACCTGCCCCCGGGATTGCGGCTCGATCAGCAGGAAATTGTCACCGATATCCCGGCGGGTCTACCCTCGGATCTCCTGGTGCGCCGACCGGACATCGTCGAGGCAGAGGATCTGCTTATGGCCGCCAATGCAAATATCGGTGCCGCACGGGCGGCCTTCTTCCCATCCATTTCTCTGACAGGAGCAGCGGGTTCGATAAGCCCGGTGCTGGCGCATCTGTTTCAGTCAGGGACGGGGGCGTGGGGAATTCAGCCAAGCGCGGTATTGCCGGTTTTCAACGGCGGGCTGAATTCGGCGAATCTTGAGAAGGCACAGGCGCAGCGAGACATCGCCGTGGCCCAATATGAAAAGGCGATCCAGATCGCCTTCCGCGAGGTCGCCGATGGACTGGTCGCCCGCGCCACGTACGAAGACCAGGTCGACGCCCAGAACCGCCTGGTGGCCGCACAGCAGCGACGCGTGCAACTGGCTCAATCGCGTTTCAAGGCCGGTATTGACAGTTATCTCACGCTCCTGGCCGCCCAGACCGACTTGAACAATACCCAACTCTCACGCACGGCAACGCGCCTCGATCGACTCATCAACCTGATCACGCTCTATCAGGATTTGGGCGGCGGTTGGCTGGAGCACAAAGGCGATGTTCCTCGCGGTCATAATGTCCCCTAGAGTGAAGCGAAGAATATCAGTAATGTGCTGAGCGGAGGTCCAAAAAACTGCCGCTGGTAACAAGCAAACTGCGACAAAATAAAAGCTGCATCCCAAAGGCGGAATGCTCAGCATTCGTCAGCGCGAATTTTCTATCCTTTCTTTTTGGCTTTGGTAATGGGTTTGGGCGATGGGGTGCGTTTGGCTCTTGTTGCTGGACTGACTGGGCTTCTGGAAAGGGTGGATTTGCTTTGCTCATTTTTAGATGAAGGAACACGAGACTTAACTGGGGATTTCTTCACCCAGACCGACTGAAGCCATTGCGCGAGCACTTGGGTTTTGTCGGCTTGAGGGCGTGCCAAGGCATCCAGTATCGCCGAGATGGCCTTGTTGTCAATGCCCTGCATTTTGAGCTGGGGCCGATACGTGTCCACCGGTAGCCCATCATCTTCTGGGCTACGAGCAAAATGCAGGCCATGCAACAGGATGATGCTGGGTGGCACTCCACCCCTTGCCATCCAACTCACCAACGTTTTAGCCGCATCTAACGCCGGATGCATTGGGGGCATGGTACCGGATTTGACGACCACACCTTTGGGTTTGGCCGCATATTGTTCAGGGGCGCGCTTCTTTCTCATGGAGGATGCATATCAATTCGGTTTGGCCGTTGCGAAGCATATGGTGCATCGGGGCTGGTGTGATTGCAATGAGAATCCTTTGTCTGTTTGTCAGTTACAAGTGACTTATCCTCAACGGATTATGATTGTCGTACGTTAGCTGCAATTAATCCGGACAGTGGATATTCTTTTTTCCATTTTATCTACTCTGATTGTTTCCAGCCTGATCCGGGATTGAATGTTGTAATCGCCGCCGAGATTATTTTCGTATTTTTACCCAGATTCTTCTCATAGATCACACCGTCGTAATTGACAAGAAAGCTCATTACCCCTGAGGCCCGATAACGAGCCGGATACGCGAAGATAGCAAATCCGCCGATCATCTTGCCTTTAATCATGTAATCTCGCGCACCGTCTGGCGCATCATTCCCCTGGCCAGTCAGAATGCGGTAATAGTAACCGTGGTAGGGTTGGTCGAAGAATATGCCCGGGTTTGTGTATCCTTCTTCAGCAGCAGTTGCAATCAGGGTACCAAGCGGACTGGGTGTTTCGTTTTCCTGCACAGGCCAAAACAATCCATCATGTCTGCCCGGGCTGCTGACGAACCGGGACGTGTACACAGGGACGCCATCGCGATCAAGGTGACGAGCCGCATACTCGCGTTCTGCACCGACGATCGCCAGACATACTTGCATCGTCTCGAGTTCGTTCCGGCCGATTCGCCGCCTGAGTATTTCCAACTTGCCCTTGACCGTATCGAAACGCCACCCGTCCTGATATTTGACCAATGGAATCGGCATCGGCCAGTCGTCCTTCCCTATGACAAGCGTCGCTTGTGTTTTGCCTTCAAGTACAACCTTGTGAGCTTCATCATAGGATTGACTGAACTTGGCGCGGCTATTCGCATCTGCAACCGCATCGCCGGAACTGAGGAGCTTGCTGCCCTTACGTCCGAAGATTGCGCGCAATGCCGCTTCGTCATTTGCCTTTACGGCCTTTATCAACGCGCTAACGCCGGCCTCGGGCGATTCAAAGGTTAGCTGATCCACCGCAAAAGCCATGGTCGGGGCAATGAATGCCAACCCCAACGCAAAAATGATGATATTCAAACGCCGCTGATAATTGCTCACGAGTGACAATATTGTCTGCGAAATATTCACTGCCTGCTCCTTCCGTATTAACCGATGCTAAGGTCCTTAATCGTTGTGTTTTCACATTCCATTTGCCACGGGGAATGTTCGCTATCAATAACACCGCGCTTCAATAGCGCCTCTGGTTAGAGGATCCGTGCGAAGCCGCAGGAGCAGAAAATCTAGCGGGAGGCGCAGAAGGTCTGCCGGACAGGCTGGCATTCCCGCGCGCGCTAAAACTGCGCACTTCGCTACCGCGCCCGACATTCTCGAAAGCATGCGCCCTTGGCTCAACGTACGACCGACTTACGCTTCGTGACGGTATCCTTTCCTGCGTTTCAGTCGGAGGAGTTCTGGGGACGGATTCCTTTGGCAAGCGATTGCCTGGTTCGCCAACACGGGTGTTTATTGAAGAATCAACTCCACGAAATTCCACAGGAGGCGTAGAAGGGGGTGTGACCGTACGACCGAACTGTCGGTTCAGCGACGCTTCGCGATATGGGACGCCGTGACGATGACCGGGGTCGTGCTTCCACGGGTGGCCGTTGCCTAGATACCGGGGGTTGCGAACGTAGACGCCGTGATTGTGCCAATCCCATGATCCAAAAAAGAAATTTGCGCCAATATCGATTCCGATGCCCCACGCGAATCCCCCAACCCAGCCGTAGTCATCCCATGGTGCCCAGTACACAGGCGGATAGTCCGGCCACCACCAGGGTCCATAGACCGCATTGGGGTCGTAATAGGGCACATATGCCACGTCTGGATTTGCATCTGTGACATCGATGTCGCCATCAGATTGGGTAACCTGGACCTGCGGGCTGGAACTCAGATTGCCGGCCTGCTGGGCTTTTTGGCGCAGCCTCTGGACCGTATCCATCACTTGCGATTGTTGCCCAAGAAATGCATCACCCAAACGTTCGGTCCACTCAATATTTTGATCCATGGTTTGCAACAGCTGGGGAAAGGCAACCAGCGATTTGATGCTTGAATCCCAATTCTGGCTGTTTACCGCCTGAACCGCCGCATCGCCCGTGAGATTTGGATTGGCCGTCGACCAGCGTGCCGCTTCGACGACCTCCAGCGGATAGGTCGACGCCATCAGAATCTGCGAAAGCAGGGGGTCCGGATACAGTGCAATCGGCGCCAGCATCTGATCCAGCTCCTGTTGTGAGAATGCCGGGTTACCGGAGACGACAATGGAATTGTCCGCGCCACTATTCGTAACTTCATAGCCGGGTGGGCAAGCCATGTTTGTGTAGGTTACTTTCCCATTCGAATCGGTGCATTTGTTCATTTCGGCGGGAGCATTCAAGGCGAACATCATCAGGGAGATGAAAGTTATGGTTTTCCGTAGGTTGCTCATCGGAGCGTACTCCCTTCCTCAGTGCTTGCTTGCCAAAAATGATTTGGCATATTGAAAATCAACATGGCGGTATATAGAGCTGAATAAGCTGATCCTGCTGGCCGCATTCTCAGTTAGTGATGCTGTTTAGAGGGTATGGAGTTTACTCCGCTGCCATGCAAAAAGGGGATTTCTCGTTCTTACCGGCGACCAAATTTGACCAGGCAGCAGAGCCAACCACAACTCAAACATTGAGGTAATGGGTATGGCACTACAACACGACCCGGCCGCACAATTCACTTGGATACAAACCACCGGTGCCAGAGGCTCGAATCAACCTGATCGCCCCAGATTTACACCGGATGAAGCACTGACGTATTATGAAAAAACTCTCTCAACAAATGGTACTAAATTGGCCGCAGTTCAAAATGACTGATCGAGCAAAGGTTAGCTATCATTTCCCGGTCACCGTGGACACGAGAAAGTAACTACGCAAGCAAGTTATATTCAATGAAAGTCCCGGGACTGCGTTACCAAATTACCGAGCAGAGGCGTCAAATCCTTCAAATGCCCCGCAACGAGATGCGTGACCTCGCCCTGCCGTTCCAGTACCCCGTAAACAGCAAGCAGTCTTGATCCAAGCAGTTCGCGTCGTTGTCTGTCGGCAATATCCCGCCATACCACGACGTTGATTGATCCGGTTTCGTCCTCCAGCGTCATGAAAGTCACACCACTCGCGGTACCGGGGCGCTGGCGGGAAATTACCAGCCCTGCTGCGCGTGTGAGCCGCCCGTGCGGAAAGGCTCGCAATTCCTT
The DNA here is from genome assembly GCA_049684555.1 of Gallionella sp. Taxonomy (GTDB): domain Bacteria; phylum Pseudomonadota; class Gammaproteobacteria; order Burkholderiales; family Gallionellaceae; genus Gallionella. The sequence continues at coordinate 12,639 of JBAVGB010000032.1, forward strand.
CGCAGTGACCAGTCGCTGCCTCTCAAGGATATTGCGCAAAAGTGCCAGCGGATGCCTGCCAAGTGTAAGCCCCAGGCTGGCGTAATCTGCTGCGAGGCTCTGTCCTTCGGTCAGCGGGGACAGTGCCGGTTGCGCTTCTTCTGCAGCGGACAAAGCAAGCGGAGTGACCGGTTCGATACCGGCCACCTCCCAGTAGGCCAGTCGGCGGTGTCCCGCCAATGCGGTCAGGACTCCTGCTGCTGCCAGCCACTTGAGGTCGCGCTTGTCCAGCCTGCTGCGCAAGGCCAGGTCTTCCACGCTTGCAAAGGGCCTGTGCTGCCGCGCTTCCATGACGCGTGACGCACCTTCGGCAGAGAGGCCGCTTGCCATGCGCAATCCCAGGCGCAGTGCTGGCTGCACGTTATCACTTTGCCCATCTTTACCGGTAAAACCGGATTGTCGGGATGAATGCGACAAGGTGCAGTCCCAGTCGCTTGCTGTTACATCCGCCCCCAGCACTTCGATGCCATGACGGCGGACATCCTGCACGATCTGCGCCGGCGCATAGAAACCCATGGGCTGGCTGTTCAGCAAAGCACAGGCGAACGCCGCCGGCTCATGACGCTTGAGCCAGGCTGACACGTAGACCAGCAATGCAAAGCTGGCCGAATGCGACTCCGGAAATCCGTATTCTCCGAAGCCCAGTATTTGCTGGAATATCTGCTGCGCGAATTCCTCCCTGTATCCACGCTCGCGCATCCCGTCAATCAGGCGCCGTTCGAATTGCTCCAGCCCGCCCTTGCGCTTCCAGGCAGCCATCGAGCGCCGCACCTTGTCCGCTTCCCCTGGAGTGAAACCTGCCGCCACGACCGCAAGCCGCATCACCTGCTCCTGAAAAATAGGCACACCCAGCGTCCGTTCCAGCACTTCTTTCACCTCCTCGCTCGGGAAGGTTACCGGTTCCAATCCCTGGCGGCGGCTCAGGTAGGGATGCACCATGCCGCCCTGGATCGGGCCGGGCCGAACGATGGCCACCTCGATCACTAGATCGTAGAAACACCGGGGACGCATGCGGGGCAGCATGGACATCTGCGCACGCGACTCGATCTGGAACACGCCCACCGTATCGGCGTGCGCTATCATGTCGTAGACCGCGGGATCCTCGCGCGGTACATCCTCCATCGTGAACGGCCGGCCACGCAGCCTGCCCACCTCGTCCAGCGCCCGGCGAATGGCGGTGAGCATGCCGAGCGCCAGCACATCCACTTTCAGCAATCCGAGCGCATCGAGATCATCCTTGTCCCACTGGATGATGGTGCGATCCACCATCGCAGCATTCTCGATCGGAACGAGATGCGAGAGTTTGCCGCGTGCAATGACAAAGCCACCCACGTGCTGTGAAAGGTGGCGCGGGAAACCCACCAGCTCATCGACCAGTTGCATCAGCAGACGAACTTTCTGGCTGGATGGATCGAAACCGGCTTCAGCAAGGCGTTCCGGCATGACCTGGCGCCCGTCCCACCATGCCATTGATTTGGACAATCGGTCTACCTGTTCCAGGTCGAAGCCCAGTGCCTTGCCCACATCGCGCATCGCGCTCCTGGGCCGATAGGTGATCACGGTCGCAGCAAGTGCCGCACGGTCCCGGCCGTATTTTGAATAGAGATACTGGATCACCTCCTCGCGGCGTTCGTGCTCGAAATCCACGTCTATGTCCGGCGGCTCGTTGCGCTCCTTGGAAATGAATCGCTCGAACAGCATTTCCATGCAGGCCGGATTCACTTCGGTAATATGCAATGCATAACACACCGCCGAGTTGGCCGCCGACCCGCGCCCCTGGCAGAGGATGCCTCGCCCTCTTGCGAAGCTAACAATGTCGTGCACAGTGAGGAAGTACGGTTCGTACTTGAGTTCCTCGATCAGGGCCAGTTCATGCTCGACCAGCTGGCGAACATTGTCCGGCACGCCATCCGGGAAGCGCTGTGCGAGACCCGCTTCGGTCAGCTTGCGCAAATGGGTAATGGCCGTTTCGCCCTGCGGTACCAGTTCCTCGGGATACTCGTAGCGCAGCTCGTCGAGCGAGAATTGGCAGCGCCCGGCAACAACAAGCGTTTGCTCCAGCAATTCAGCCGGGTACAAGCGTGCAAGATCGGCGCGCTCGCGCAGATGGCGTTCGCCATTTGGATACAGTGCGGTACCTGCAGCAAATACCGGCATGCCCAGACGGATCGCGCTGAGCGTGTCCTGCAATGCACGGCGTGTAGCCTGATGCATGTGCACATCCCCGGCGGCGACCAGAGGCAAACCGGCCGCCGCTCCCAGCCCGGTTAACGAAGCCAGTCGCCGTGCATCGTCAGAGGCGCGAAACATTTCCACGGCCAGCCATGACCGTCCGGGAAAAGCGTCCGCCACTTGTTGTGCCTGTTCCATGCTAGGCAGGGGATCCGGCAACAGCAGTGCAAGGCAACCTGGCATGCCATTCTGAATATCGCAGAGCTTGAGACGGTATCGCCCCTTGATGTCGTTGCGCCGCCCCGTAGTAATCAGTTCAGACAGGTTGCCGTAACCGGTACGGTCTGTCGCCAGCAGCACGATGTTCGGTCCGCCGGCAAAACGGATTTCGCTGCCCACGATCAACTTCAACCCGCATGCTTTCGCCGCCACGTGGGCGCGCACGACACCCGCAAGGGAACACTCATCGGTAATTGCCAATGCCGCATAGCCCAGCATGCGGGCGCGTTCCACCAGTTCTTCGGGATGCGATGCACCGCACAGGAAGGTAAAGTTGGAGAGGCAATGCAGTTCTGCGTAGGCGTTCATGACTATCATCCATTGCGTCAGGCGAACAACCCGTGCACAAACCATGCATCGCTGGTTCGATCACGAAATACCCACAGCCTTGAGCCATTGCGGCCCTGCGCCACGTAATAGTCGCGCACCACATCCATACCGTCCCACCAGCCGCTTTCGATCCGCTCCGGTCCGGACTCCAATTCAAGCCTGTCTTTCCGGCAGGGTAATGGCTTGGGCAGCAGCCACAACGGCCGCTGAAGTCTGCCTGGCGATGGAATTTCCTCTCCTGTGTCGCATTGTCGCCAGGCAAGTTCCGGCCGGTGGTCGGCTGCATGAGTGATGCTGAACACGGCCTCCTTGCCAAGCCTGATGCGCAGCCGTTCCAGCAGCAGATTGCCATCCCCTGTTTTTGCACTATCCCGGGTTTCTGCACTATCCCGGAACAAATCCAGATTCGATAATTCCATGGTTTGAATGAAGCCGGCTTTTAAAAGGATAGTATGGACGGGGGCAGGCAAGCGGGTGCGAACCAGGGTATCCCTCGCCAGCAGCAGCATCCGGTTCAAATCGCGGGTGGGCTGTGCGAACCCTATCTTCAAAGCGGTATCTGGCACATCTTCATGGCTGCAGACGAGTACCAGTTCCTGTATGCCGGCCTGGCGCAAACTCAGATAACCTTCCAGTTCCAACAATAATCTGCGTACGGCAAAAAGCAGCGCCTCCACTTCGTGCACTTGCGTAGGCAATTCCAGACGCCGTTCGAAACCGGGCGGCGGCACGAAGAATTCTCGCGCCTCGGGCAACCGGCCCAGAGCGCGATCCAGTTCGTCCAGCAAGCTCTGGCCAAAGCGTCTTGCCATGCCACCACGCGGAAACTGCATGCAGTCCCCCAATGTATGTGCGCCGACCATTTCCAGACTCGCCAAGGTATCCCGAGATTGATCGAGCACGCTCACCGGCAATTCACCAAGAACCCTTTCCAGCTTGCCCGATTCGCGGATGGCAACCTGCCTTCCCGCCAGCGCCATCAACCAGGCTGCATGCGGCGTCGGTGCACAGGCAAGACTGGCTGTGTAGCCCATTTCATTCAGCCCATTACGCATTTGAGTAATCAAATTCCTGAAGCCGCGATGCAATCGCAGGCAGCTGCCGATTTCTATCAGCAACCCGTCTGGCGGCTGGAGGCTCACGTCAGGTGTAAAGCTCCCCGCCCAGGCAGCAAGGCCAGTCAGCGATTCGTTCTCTGCCGAGATATCACGACTGCGCACAATAAGATCGGTTACCAATGCCCGGGCGGCGGAGCCCTGCATCCCCGGCCTCACCCCGAGTTCACTGGCGGCTTTGTCACAGACTTTCACGCGCGAACGGTTGCCCTGCTTTTCAATGACAGCGATGGGACCCGGCGCAGCTCCACCCCGGGAGAAGATTTCCAGAGGAAGCGCGGAAAAATGCATGGCCAGCCAAAACATGAAGGATGCTCACAGCGGCAATGTGCCGGTCAGCTTAGTGCTGCTTCACGAGGAAACTGCACAACTGACCTGGATGGCACCAATGGACTTGCAAGTCCAACGCCATTTGTTTGATGCAGATTCACCATCACGGGTTTGCTCACATATCCGCCCCGGCGTTTAAGGATATGTACAGCAAGTCCGTTCGATGTTGCTTCCAGACGCAGCCGCAGTGCGGCTGTGGAACGTTCCTGCGCGGCACTCGCGGAACGGAACAATACGCCCCATGTGCGCCCATGTTCTGCGGCGAGTTGCAGCCTGCGCATGCGCCGCTCATCGGGCATGCTGAGCCATGCCAGCACGGCACTGCATGCTTTGGAACGCAACGCCTGTTCCGCAGTCCACCAGCCATCGGCTGCAATTTGCGGCTGTGCTACCAGAAGTTGCTTCAGGTTGACTCCTGCTACACTCAATGCCGGCGCATAAGGCACATGGGGTGGAGATACCCAGGCTTGCCATTCACTTTGTGCGGATATGCGGGCCAGCGCCGGGAGCAACAAGCGCAGTTCGCCGATTCCTTCGCGCTCAAGCAGGATTTCCGTCAGCGCTCCCCGGGCCCATCCCCCTCCCGGCAACTGTTCATCCAGTTCAGCATATCCGGTGGGCAGCGTCTCGTCAGCCATCTGGGCGAGGTGGTCACCGCGCCAGATCCCGGGGTGTTTTAGCACTAAATCCAGGGATGCGTTCATTTTGCACTTCCAAAATTCATTTTTCGGGATGAAGCTCAAGGAGCAGCACATAGCTTTGGTGTGGAAATCTCAGAGGCGGCTGTTGGTTCCGGCATCACGCGCATAGCGCATGAGCCTTCACCGCAACTGCGTTGTCCCGCAAGCGGCTGGCTTCGCCATAACCAGCGACTTGGCGAGTATCTTTTTCTCGGCTAGTCGAATGGCTATAAACAACCACTTGGCAACCGTCTTCTGGTTGCTTATAACCAGCAACTTGGATGTTGTCTTTTGACATCCTAGTGGAATGGCTAGTTGTTATATCAGTGGGATGGCTAGTAGTTCTATCAGTAGCTCCACCAGTAACGTGTCGCAGCCGCTACTTCCACATCGCCTTCATCTTGCCCAGCAGATCCACCACCTCTTGATGCGATCGTCCTGTCGGTCGTTCTGGCGCATTGACAGGAATTGCCCCAGCCACCGGCCAGGTTTTCTTCTCGAACAGGTCAACGATGCTGGCGGGAATGAAGCGGGTCCTGCCGGCATAGACATGGCGATCGCCAAACTGCGACTGTTGCGTGACAAAGAAACGTTGCGGCACCACAATCTGCAGATGTTCCCTGGCGCGGGTCATGGCCACATAAAGCAGCCTTCGTTCTTCCTCGATCTCGCTGCTGCTTCCGGTAGCCAGGTCGGATGGCAGGCAGCCGTCCACCGCATTCAACAGGGTGACTGACGTCCATTCCTGCCCTTTCGCCGAATGGATGGTGGACAGTATCAGGTAGTCTTCGTCGCGAAGCGGCGCACCGGATTCGTCGCTGGTGGCATCGGGCGGGTCCAGCGTGAGTTCGGTCAGGAAGCGCTGCCGCGAAGGATAGGTGGCTGAAATCTTTTCCAGTTGGTCGATGTCGTTCAGGCGAACCGGCGCGTCCTCAAACAGGCGTTCCAGATGAACTTTATACCAGGTGCAGATCGTTTCGAATTCCAGCGGCCACGGCACAGCGCGCTGGTGCAGGCTTTCAACCAATTCAAGAAAGTCCTGCCAATCCTCGGCCGCGCCGGGCGGCACACGCGACTCCTGCAGCCCCACCATCACATCCTGCGCCAATGCAAGATTCTGGAGCACCAGCGCCGATGTTTTCGGGCCGATGCCTGGGATCAGTTGCAGCACGCGGAACCCGGCAACCCGGTCGCGCGGATTCTCGATCCAGCGCAGAACCGACAGCACATCCTTTACGTGGGCGGATTCGAGAAACTTCAAGCCGCCAAACTTCACGAACGGGATGTTGCGCCTGACAAGTTCGATTTCCAGCGTCGCGCTGTGATGTGAGGCGCGGAACAGCACCGCCTGCGATTTGAGCCGAATGCCAATTTCCCGCCGCTCAAGCACCTGCTCCACCACAAAGGCGGCCTGATCCGCCTCATCGCGAACCGTGACCAGTTGCGGAAGCTCGCCCGAGATCCTGTTGCTCCAAAGTTCCTTGCTGTATCGCTCGGTAGCCAGTCCGATCACGCCGTTTGCCGCCGCAAGGATAGGCTGCGTAGAACGGTAGTTCTGCTCAAGCGTGAGTATCCTTGCCGGAGGATCGAAGTGCGCGGGGAAGTCCAGGATATTGCGCACGGTTGCACCCCGGAAGGCATAGATGGACTGGGCATCGTCGCCGACGACCGTAAGCCCCCGGCCATCCGGCTTGAGTGCAAGCAGAATGCCGGCCTGCAGCAGATTGGTATCCTGATATTCGTCCACCAGGATATGGCTGAAACGGTCACCGATCTCTGACGCAAGTACCGGTTCGGCAACCATCTGTGCCCAATACAACAGCAGGTCGTCGTAGTCGAGCACGTGCTGTTTCTGTTTGGCCTCCACATAGGAGAGGAACAGCTGCTTGAGTTCTTCCTGCCATTCCGCACACCACGGGAAGCGGCGCTGCAGCACTTCATCCAGCGGCAACATGGTGTTTACCGCAGCAGAGTAAATCGCAAGACAGGTGTTCTTCAGCGGAAAGCGCTTCGCCTTGCAGGATGCACCCAGCTCATGCCGTACCAGGTTCATAAGATCGGCGGAATCTCCCCTGTCGTGGATGGTAAAGCCCGGGTCGAGGCCGATCCTGCCGGCATATTCGCGCAACAGCCGCGCGCCGATGCCGTGGAATGTTCCGGTCCAGCCCAGTTTTGCACCGGCAAGCCGCGGACGGTCTGCAGCAAGCTGGCGCACGATGCGCTCCGCTCGCCGCGCCACCTCATCCGCCGCACGGCGCGAAAAGGACAAAAGCAGGATAGCCCCCGGGTCGGTGCCCTGTGCAATCACATGGGCGACGCGGTGGGCAATGGTATTGGTCTTGCCGGACCCGGCACCGGCTATTACCAGCAGCGGAGATGACCCATCACCGCCAGTACCGTGCTTTACGGCAAAGCGTTGTTCGGGGTTGAGGTGGGCAAGGTAGGTTTCTTCACCAATATTTGGCCCAATATTTGGGGCGTTTTCAACAGCCAGATTCATAATTCAGCGTGTCACAATGGCAAAGCGTGCTTGGGGTTAATATGGTTTCATTTCCAAGATACAGAACGTTCGTTCTGTTGTCAATCCAGCCCCGAAAACTTTTCGGTTTCTTGAACCTGCTATGGTGGAGTTCACCTATCATCGAAGGAGTATGATTGTTCAACATTAGCTGTAATCAAGCCTGGCAAGGCCAGGAAATTGCCCCAAATTGGCTAGAGGAGATCACATGTACCAGCGCATCCTTGCAGCGGTAGACGATAGTCCCACCTCGGATCTTGCACTGCGGGAAGCCATCGGCCTGGCAAAGGATCAACACGCCCAACTGCGGATTGTCTATGTGATCGACAAGATTGCCATCTACAACAGTACCCAGCTATCACCCGAAGTGGAGAGAACATGGGTAGACATCGGACGCCGGATACTGGACAAGGCGCAGCGATCGGCCCGTGTCGCCGGCGTTGACGCCGAAATCAAGCTGCTTGAAACCGAAGTCCCAGGCGCGCGGATGGCCGAAGCCATCGTGGCGGAAGCAGGCGCCTGGCCGGCAGACCTTGTTGTGGCCGGTACCCACGGCAGGACTGGCCTGAATCATCTGCTGATGGGCAGCGTGGCGGAAGGGATCGTGCGCGGTTGCCCGGTGCCCATCCTGCTGGTACGCGGCCGGCAACCGCAGTAACAGATCCGAACGGCTCGAGCAACAACGCGATATTGCTCGTTTGGATAGCATTTATTCGATAGCCATCATCTCGGTTGTACATAGCTTCACAAACAGCATTCAACCAGCATTCAACTTGACGATTGCCTGCCGGACACGATCCGCAGTCATCGGCAACCGGAACATGCGCACCCCTGTCGCATCAAACACCGCGTTGGCGATCACCGCACCGGTAGTCGTGATGGGCGGTTCCCCGCCGCCCTGGGGAGCCAAATCGTCATTCCTGACAAGGACGGCCTCGATTCTTGGAACCCAGGAGAAGCGCGGAATCTCATAAGTGTCGAAATTCCGGTCGAGAATCTCACCGCCAAGGAAACGAAGCTCCTCTGCCAATGTATAGCCGAGTCCCATGGTGATCGCGCCTTCAATTTGCATTCTTGCGCCATCCGGATTCACGACGATCCCCATGTCCTGAGCGCAGGCAATCCGAATGACCTTGATACTTCCGCTGGTTGGATCCACCTTGACTTCGGCCATCGTCGCGACGCAGGTGCCGGCATCTATATTGCACGCAATTCCATAGCCCCTTTTGCTTGGCGCGACAGCCGCCTTCCAGCCAAAGGCATCTGCCGCGGCTTGCAGGACTCTGCGCATTCTGGGATCCGTCAGGTTGCGAAGCCGGAACGCGAGCGGATCCACTCCGGCTGCCGATGCCATCATGTCAATTTGCGATTCGATGGCAAATACATTCATGTTTGCCCCGGGTGCCCGCCAGGGTCCGACGGGAAACGGATGAGGACTCGCGTGTGCAGCACCGGGAGCCGAACCATACGCGATTCCTCCGGTCGACCTGAAGCGCGCATTCGGAATATCGTAACAATATGCCGCCCCGCGCTCGCCGGCTGCGTAGACCGAATAGTCCCAAAGCGAGATCTTTTCGTCTTGCCCGATTCCCGACACGATCTTCACGACTGAAGCAGGATCAAATGTGTCGTTGAAGAATTCTTCAGAACGGGTCCAGGCTACTTGCACGGCCTTTCCGGTGATCTGTGCAAGACGCGCCGCTTCGACAGCCTGAAGATCGGCACTCTTGCCGCCAAACCCGCCGCCAACAAACGGGGTAATCACACGGACGTTTTTTGAGTCCAGCCCGAGAACCCGGGCGATCCGGTCACGTGTCGGAAACGGGGTCTGTGTCGATGCCCAGACCGTTGCCTTCCCGTCCTTGATTTCGGCCAGGGCTGCATGCGGCTCCATTGCGGCATGTGCGACATAGCCCTTGTGGTAGGTCGCTTCGAACACGCGTGCGGCGCTTGCGCGGGCTGCCTCAACATTGCCCCGGTCCTTTAAATCGGCAAAATTTTTCAGCGGCTCGGCCTGAACGACGATGTGTTCGTAGATGCTTTCCGGGTCAACCTTCGCCTCGGGCAATCGCCAGTCCGCCTTGATGCGCATAAACGCGTCTCCGGCCGCTTCGGGCTCGGCATGCAAGACTGCGATCAAATCGCCACGATTAACGATGACGATCCCGGGAAGTTTCTCTGCACCGGCGGTATCAAGCTGTTGCAGTGTGGCGCCATGCATGGGCGGGCGCAGAATCCGCGCGTACAGCAAACCGGGGACTCTGATATCGGCAGCGTATTTCGCGGCTCCAGTCACTTTTTCAAGTGCATCGAGCCGCTTCGGTGAACGGCCCATCACACTAAATTCGGCTGCCGACCGCAGCACGGCCTTCTTGTCAACCACCTCCGTGATTCGAGCTCCCCTGGAAAGCTCGCCGTAACTGACTTTCCGGTTCGGATCGTCCGCGACGAAGGCAATGCCGTCCTTGACCTTGATCCTGTCATTCGGGACACCCAGCTTTGCTGCGGCAAGCATGATCACGACTTGCCGCGCTTTGCCTGCCGCCGTGCGGAGCGCAGACCCGAACATTCGCGTGGTCAGGGACCCGAACGTACCCATGTCCCATGGGCATCTGTCAGTATCTCCCAGCACCATGTCGATCGAAGCAAGGTCAACACCCAGCTCTTCGGCCGCCATTTGCGCGAGCGAGGTCAACACCCCCTGACCCATCTCGATCTTCCCGGAAAAAACCGTGACTCGTCCGTCCCTGCCTATCAACAGATAGGCGTTAAAATCCTCGGGATAGAGCAGCTTCGCACCTTGCGAGAGCGCCGTAAAAGGGTCAAGAGTGACGAAAACGACGATGCCGCCGCCAGCCAGTTTCAGGAAGGTGCGGCGGCTCATTCCAACAGACGCATTCATGATTGTCCCCCCATTTGACGGGAAGCGGATTCGATCGCTGCGACTATCCTCTGGTGGGCTCCGCAACGGCAAAGATTGCGCTCCATATGGGCAACAACTGCATCATGCGACGGCGTCGGATTTTCGCGCAGGTAGGCGTATGCATGCAACAGCATGCCCGAGGTGCAGTAGCCGCACTGCAGTGCACCATGATCGACAAATGCCTGCTGCAACGGGTGCAATTTGCCGTCGCGGGCAAGACCCTCTATCGTGAGGACTTCCTTGCCTTGTATATTCTTGAGCGGTGTCAAGCAGGAGCGAACTGTCCTATCACCAACGATAACGGTGCATGCGCCGCATACTCCTTCACCGCATCCGTATTTTGTGCCGGTAAGTTCAAGATCGGTACGCAAAACCCACAGCAGCGTGCGGTCGTCATCTGTGTCCAGGGTGACGGGATGGCCGTTCAAAACAAATCGAATCGAGCGTTTCATATCGCCTCCCTCCAAAAGTTGGGATCAACTGGACAGGACAAATCAACGGTGTGGAGCGTCGACAATCACTGGCTTTATGAAGCCCGACACCCGCGTCCGGAGTGCTTGGCATGATAGCAATTTGCACCGTGCCATGCTACTTTCTTTGCATCGAAAAATTGGGAATGTGCAATTTCAGTATTGGATGCCTGAAGCATATTTTGGGTTTAAAGGCTTGACCCAGCGAGCCGCTGAGCCCCCTCGCCTGACATGCGTACGAGTACATCGTTCGAATATGTTTTGCCTTTGATCGCTATACTGCAGAATTCGGAGGAATCGATTTTCATGGCGGGACTCCGGGCTCAATGTTTTTTCACTACAGCAGGATCATTTCGATGACCGGTTTCGGCACTTTATGGCATCTTGCCATTATGCTGCCCGATAGCGGGTTTTCATGAAGGAGCTAGGCCTCTCGTCCTTGCGAGCTGCACCAATAATGGAATAACCAGCCATAGATTGCGATATTGACGATAATTACCCCAGTTGCAAGCATGAACTGAATCTCCCTGGTGAGGCCAACGGGATAAATGACTGCCAGCATATAGTGCTCAATAAAGCTTTCCGTGTAGCCCGATAGGCCAGACCTGGTACGAAAGTAGTTCTCCAGGTAGGTGAGCGGGCAAATGCGGCCTGTCAGTTCGACGAAGAAGCCCCATCCGGCTGCTGGAAGATGAACCAAGATGATCCAGCGCCATCGTGCCGCGATTGCTGCACCCAAAAGGGCGAACACAATGAACGCCAGATGGATCAGCAGAACAGCTTCGGCGGCCAGTCTGAAGAGCATGATCGCGTTATGTCGATGCGATGCCTAAAGGAAATGACGAGAATCGTTTTCATTAGAACTTGAGATTGTTCTTGATGGATTTTAATTTGTCTCTTTCAGCAATCTCCTGGGCTTCCCTCGTTGCTTCCTGTTGAATCCGCGCAGCCAGGAAAATTCTATAGGCGTTATTCGTTTCAACGATGATTGTGTTCAATTCGTGCATGTGTTCCTTCTCCAGTTCATCAGGAACGCAATAAATATGCAGCTTTCTGCCTGAAACCCTGGCCCTCGCCTTTCCCATATAAATATGCTGCTTCCACCGTTGATTGAAATAGGTTGCCCATTCATAAGGTGCGGAACCGGAAAGGTTCAGCACAATGTTGTACATGGCCACTCTGGGGTTGGGCCAATGCGATGAACCTTCGTCCATTGATACGATTGTTATATCTTCAAATTCCCGAGTCATTGCTCTCTCCTCTTTTCCAGCATTATCTGTCAGACGTGTTTAACACCGCGAGTTCAAATTTCAAATGCAACACCTGACCCAAACAATACCCGACCAGGTGTCAGGTATCCAAGCGTCTTTCCGGGTCGGCTGTTCAAATATTTTGCAAGGCAGAACAAAGTTAACTGTCGGACTTGCTGGTGTCCGCCGGCAATTCACGGTAAACATAATGTCCTCCGCGCAACCACGATGCGACAGCTGCCATGAGGCACATCGCCAGCGCAAAACCAAATGCGATCTCCAATCCGCTGTGGAATGGTCCCGCGATGAGATGCGGGAAGAAGTCCTTTGATACCAATGAGGCTGAATCATTTGCCGGCAAAGCGCTAAGGACCTGTGGGCCAAGGAGCGTTTGCAGAGGGTTGTAGCCAAGAAACGTGGCGAAGAGGTAACCAATCGCGGGCAGATGAGATAACTGGGTCGCATCACCGGGAGGCACGCCGTGGGTGATCAGCCCCTGATATAGCACTGGGGGGAAATGGCTGGATAGGCCGAGTATCATCAGAGAGAAGAATATCCCGATTGAAATCGGCATTCCGACATTCAGGAATGTGGCGCGCATCCCGGATCCCTCGCCGCGTAAATTCGGAGGAAGCGAATTCATGATTCCAGCCGTATTCGGTGAAGCGAACATGCCGAATGCCGCACCATTCAAAAACAGTACAAATGCAAAAGCGCCGTATGAAAAATCCACGGGCAGGACAAGGAACAACCAAAAGGAAATCGCCGCAAGAAGCATTCCGGCAGTCGCAAAGGGCCGTACACCATAACGGTCCGAAAGATGGCCGGACAACGGCCCTGCAACGAGAAACCCTGCCGTGCTGGGCAGCATGTACATGCCGGCCCAAAGAGGCGTCACCTCGAAGGCATAGCCGTGCAAGGGAAGCCAGATGCCCTGGAGCCACATGATCACCATGAATTGCAGGCCCCCGCGTGCAACAGAGGAAAGCAAACCTGCCAAATTGCCTGCGCTGAATGCGCGGATCTTGAACAGTTTCAGGTCAAACATGGGTGCGGGAACGCGCCGCTCGATCAGGACGAATGCGCCCAGCACGCCAGCCCCGCCTGCCATCATGGCAAGCACACACGGAGCCGTCCATCCCATCAGGTGACCGTCGTAACCCTGGATGCCATAGGTGACGCCAATGAGCAGCATCGCGAGGCCGACAGCAAAGGTGGCATTGCCAAGCCAGTCAATGCGTGCTTGCACGCGCACGCCCAGTTCCTTGAGTTTCCAGTAGGCCCAGACTGTTCCGGCGATACCGATAGGTACATTGAACAGAAACACCCAACGCCAACCTATTTCGCTGATTAGCCCTCCAACCACAACACCGAGGAAACCACCTGCCATGCCCGCGATTTGGTTGATGCCAAGTGCAGTGCCTCGCTCGTTCTCCGGGAAGGCATCGGTCAGGATCGCAGCGGAATTGGCCATCAACATTGCCCCGCCAACAGCCTGGACCATGCGCATGATGATCAGCTCGAGCGCACCGGCCGCACCGTTGCTCCAGGTAGCGGCGAGACCCACCGAGGCCAAAGTGAACACCAGGAACCCGAGGTTATAAATCCGCACGCGGCCGTACATATCTCCCAACCGACCCATGGTAACCACCAAGACCGCAGTAACGACCAGGTAACCCATCAAAAGCCACAAGAGATAATCAAAGCTCTCCGGCGCGAGAGGGTCCACCTGCAACCCTCGAAAGATCACAGGTAACGCGATAATGAGACTCGTCGAATTCAAGCTTGCCATCAGGACACCCAGCGTGGTGTTCGACAATGCCAGCCATTTGTAATCTCGTGTTTTAGTTATTGATTGCACATGGTCCTTGAATAATGACACCAGAATCAATCCACTGAAGCTGCTGTTCGTTGGTATGGCATTGCCTTTCATCTGATTGCATAACAGTGCTGCTGGATAGTGAGCCGATCATCGGCTTGCTGGAATCAAGATTCATGGCATCTCGATAGCCAGCTTGATCAGGGGCAATCAAACCGCATCACCGGCGGATGATATCCGATCCGCATTGAAATTAAAGTACCGATATTGCCCGATTGCCCGGGATCAATATCGGGATAGGTATCTGTACATACGTGCTCGCGCGTATTTATCAGGTTGTAATGCCACTGTAAATTTATGCTTACATAATTGGCATTCCATAAAATCCTTTTAAGGAGCGCGAAATGCACCCAGCCAAGAAAAATGATACGGAAATCGAAATGGATCCATCCTCCCGCTCTGAATGGCAGGAGCCGCCGGCGCTGACATTAGACGAACGTGGCATGATCTGCGATTGCAGCAAGGCTGGTGAAACACTTTTTGGCTATAGCCTGAAGGATCTGGTCTGGCAGCCTGTTTCGAAACTTTTGCCGGAACTTTCGGAAATTCAGCTGATTAAGGATGGGCAATTCAATTCGCAGCTTGGTTTCCTCAGCCGTTGCGGCCAGCCGTTCCTGGCAATAAACCGGTTGGGTAACATCTTTCTGAATAATTTGCATTTCGTTCTGCTGAATTACGCGGGGGAATACGCCATAAGGGTCATAGTGCAACCCTGCTGAAAGCCGAAATCATAAATGCCTTTGGCTGAGCATATTTAAAAACATTATCCAGATACAGAAAGCAAGAGAGTGATCATGTTACGGACATTTGCCCGCTTCGCACGGTTCATCCGGGACTATCACTATTGCCGACGGCGGGGCTAGAACGCCAAAACAGCTTGGAATCTTGCCGGCATGACACTTCCATTGCCGCATGATTGCGCTGTATAGCGTTCCGGAGGTTGGCATCATGAGTTTCATGATGGCAGGTTGGGATGGTGGTCTCAGGGGTATGGTATTTCTATCCCGAACCCATTTATCCGTATCCCGATCCTTACGTACCGCCGGTCGTGGTGACACAGCCACCCGTTGAGCCGGAACCCCCGCCAGCCCAGTTCTGGTATTTCTGTGCTGCTACCAATAGCGATTACCCTTACGTATCCTCTTGTCCCGGAGGCTAGGCAGTGCAGCCCTCTGCATCCGCCCCTTCACCGAGTGCACCACCAAATGCACAGGTCCGGCACTGAACCGTGAGGCAGCTATGGAATTGAATTGGCATTACTTGCATTCTCAGGATGTGCAACAATTCCCGACTGCGCCAGCGTAGCTGCAAGCTCAGCTCGAGCCTGCCAAGTTAAGCGTGGGGGCCGGAAGACGATAAAGGGATACAGTGATGAGCAGACGATGGCAGGATTGGGTGTATGTAATTGTCGGTGTCTGGCTCGTTGTTTCGCCCGCTGCGATGGGGTATTTTTCCGACAGCCCGGCTACGGCAAACAGCTGGGGAATCGGTGGAGTATTGATCGTATTTAACCTCATCGCCATATCGAGAGTGTTTGGTGCCGGGCAAGCGGTGTTCAATATTCTGCTGGGAGGATGGCTAATCCTCTCTCCATATCTGCTCGATTTTGCCGCAGATAAAGAAGCGGCAAATATCACCATCGCGATCGGTGTATTGGTCGTTGCCTTCGCCTGCTGGCAGATATACGATGCGACAAAATCGAGGAAGCGACCGTGAAGGGAATCCTGAAAATCGCATTCAAACTGCTCGTCAATGACAAGGGCAAGTTTGCTGCATTGCTGGTCGGAATTACCTTTGCGGTGTTTTTGATGGTCATGATGACGTCGATGTTTGCCGGGATTCTGACCAGGTCTTCCTCAACCGTTCTCAACATAGGCGCGAAAATCTGGGTAATGGATCCCGCCGTCAATACCGTCGCCAGCAGCATTCCGATGCCGGATTATGTATTGGATGCGGTCAGAAGCATAAACGGCGTCAAATATGCAGTGCCTCTTTATTCGGGAGGTGCGCAGGTCAAACTCAAGAGCGGTGCCTATCAGGCGGTCACGGTCATTGGGCTGGATGATTCGACTTTATATGGCAGACCGGAGCTTTATGCCGGGAAGATCGAGGATATCTATGCGGAAAACGGCTTTATCGTCGTGAATGATGCAGAATTCAAGAAACTCGAAAATCCGAAAATCGGTACAGAATTTGAACTCAATGATAACCGGGGGGTCGTGGTAGGCTTGGCAAAAGTCTACTCCTCCGGGTTGTTCGGCGTCCCCACGCTTTATACGACCTACAAAAGGGCGATTACCTATATCCCTTCAACCCGGTTCACGACCTCCTATATTCTGGTTGAACCAAAAAGCAGCAGCGATATTGCCTATATCGAACAGCAGGTGAAAAAGCTTGGCTATCGGGCAGTCACCGAGGATGAATTCGTTCAGCGGATTTCGGATTTCTATATGTATCAGACTGGCTTGGGAATCAATATGTTTATCATGACGGCCATCAGCTTCATTGTCGGCTTGTCCATTTCCGGACAGACCTTTTATACCTTCATACTCGAAAATATCCAGAAATTCGGTGCATTGAAAGCAATCGGGGCAAAAGGGCGGGAACTTGTCTACATGATCCTGTTTCAGGCAACGGTTACCGCGTTTATCGGCTATGGCTTGGGCGTTGGCCTGGCTTCATTGATCATCATGACGGCAAAACTCAGGATGCCGGATTATGCCGCCCAGATTGCATACAGGAATCTCGGATTCGCGTTCATCATGGTCGTGATCATAGCGGGAATTTCGAGTTATGTCGGTGTCAGGAAAGTGCTCAAGATAGAACCTTTCGATATCTTCAGAGGCTAACGTGGCAAATCTGGCAGTCAAGGCAAACGGCCTTGCGAAGTGGTTCGGCGAGGGGCAGGCAAAAACCATCGCGGTCAGGGATGTGAGTTTTGACGCCTATTTTGGTGAGATGCTGTTCATTGTGGGGCCATCCGGCAGCGGGAAGACCACCTTGCTCAGCATGATTTCCGGAATTCTCAGGCCAAACTCGGGGAGCGTCATCGTTGAGGATAAGGAGATCTGGAACCTGACCACCGATGAGATTGCCGATTTCAGATTGAACCGCATCGGATTTGTATTTCAGGACTATCACCTTTTTCCGCGTTTGACCACGGTCGAGAATGTCGCGATACCGCTGATTCTGAAAAAGCTCGACTGGGATGAGTCCCTGAACATAGCCATGCAAAATCTGGAGATAGTAGGATTAAAAGACAGGGCGCAACTGCCGCCGGTTAAATTGAGCGGAGGCGAACAGCAGAGAGTCGCGATTGCAAGGGCGATCTCCAGTCGCCCGGATTTGATGATATTCGATGAGCCGACGGCATCTCTTGATGGGGATACCGGAAGAAAGATCGTGGAATTTGTTAAGCAAAATATTCTGAATGAAAAGCGATGCATCATCATCGTCACTCATGACAGCAGAATTTATGAATTTGCTGACCGGATATTGAAAATGGAAGACGGCAGGATAACCGGGATCGAAAAGGGAGAACTTCAATGAGAACTAGGCTGCTAATCGCGCTGGCGATCATAGGAATACTGGCCGGTTTCGTTAGCGCTTATGTATTCGGCATCAAGCAAAAGCCGTTGCCGCCTGCATTCACCCCGGCATCGAACCCGTATCAAAAGGGGATCTACGCCAACGGGATCATTGAAAGCTACCAGTCCAGCGGCCAGAACATCAACATTTATCCTGAAGTGCCGGGCGTGGTCACGAAGATCCTGATTGCGGAAGGGCAGCATGTCAATGCGGGGACGCCCATGCTTATGCTGGACGATACCGTGCAGCGCGCGACCGTAGCGCAACTAAAAGCACAGGCGGAATCCTCCCGGGAACAGATCGAACTGGCAAAGGCCAGCCTGAAGAGCCTGCAGGATACGC
>JBAVGB010000033.1:0-22704 GCA_049684555.1 Gallionella sp.
GTAAAGGGAATGCGTCCCAGTTGTTCAAAGGAAGAATATCCGATACCAAAATCGTCGATGGAAAGACCGAAACCCTTGAGGCGCAATCGGGTCAGCACATCCAGCGCGGTTGTCAGGTCTTCCATCACCCCTGTTTCGGTCACTTCCAGAATGACGTCATCGGCACGCAGACCGGCCCGGATCGTGTTTTCATGGATGAATTCGGGGAGGTTCAAATCGTCCAGCCAGCGACCAGACAGGTTGATCGCGATCTTGAACGGGAATCCGGCGGCAAATAGTTTGGAACCCTCCTTCAGCGCGATGACGACCAGAAGCTTCGACAACTCGCCGATGATCCCGTTTTGTTCGGCCGCGGTAATGAACGTATCTGTCGCGATGAATTTGCCCCCCGGGCGCTGCCAGCGTGCCAAAGCCTCGAAGCCTGCCGGTTTAAGGCTCACGGCTTCGACTTTGGGCTGGAACCAGACACTGAACTCGTTGCCGGCCATGCCGGCACGTATTTCCTCACGACTCACCTGTTGATGAACGGATGCCATTTTCCGGATATTTGCCGATTCCTCCACGGGGCGCGCCAGCAGTTTGGCAATTTGATCAGGCATCACGGGCTTATGTGCCTGGCCGAGTACGCGCAATCCCTGCAATCCCGCCAATCTGCTCACCGTGCTCAGCACATTTTCATCAGCACCGCTCATCAGGATCAGGCCTCCTTTGAAACCGGTCTGGCCAAAATTGCGGATCAACTCGACACCGTCCATCTCAGGCATGTTGAGATCGCAGATCAGCACTTCCAATTCGCCGCCGTGCGTACTCACCAATTTGACCGCCTCCAGGCCATTCATTGCGGTCAGCACTTGCTGCACGCCCAGCGTGGCAAGCAAGCGCTTCATGTGTTGCAACACCACCACGTCATCATCGACAACCAACACGGAACGGCAAGTCGCAACCGGCGTTTCTGCAACAGGATGCGGCCCGGTCCCATTCGCCGAAGGGTCCATTCGCAACCCCGGCATCTCCGCTTCTATTTGGTCCAGCGCCTCCCGCAATCCAGTCAGGTAACTACCAAAGCCTGCCGTACTGTCCTGTTTGGATTGTTTCTCCAGTGCCTCTGCAAGCTGGGCAAATCGCATTGCGCCCACCGTTTTGGCGGATGACTTCAGCTTGTGCATTTCCCGAGACACTGCTTCGGCATCTTCCAATCGGGTATCCAGTGCATCCAGGCCTTTCCGGGCAGAAATCAGGAAGGTGGCGAGCAGCTCTTGCAACAGTTTAGGGTCTGTTTTTCCGAGTATGCGGTAAAGTTGACCGGCATCGAGAATTGCTCCTTCCGGGCTTGCCTGCATCATTGGCGCTGCGGTCGCAGCCGGCGTGGCGTTTGCCAGCCAACGCGACAGCATATCTTTCAAGCTGCCGAGTGAGATCGGTTTGGCCAGCACATCGTCAATGCCTGCCGCGCGGCAAAGAGAGATCTCCTCACGCACCGTAGCGGCGGTGACGCCGATGATCGCAATGTGGCTGCCTCGGACGCGTTCCTCCGCACGCACCGCCCGTGCCAGAGCCAAGCCATCCATGACCGGCATGTCGAGATCGGTCAGGATCAAATGATAGTGGGATGCGCGCCATTTATCGAATGCCTCTGCGCCGTTGCAAACGACGTCGGTCTCATAACCCAATGTCTGCAACTGCAAGCGCAACACAGCCTGGTTCGCGGCATAATCCTCGGCCACCAGCACACGGAATTTTTCTTTTTCCTGGGCCCGCTCCTGCATCGTTCCTCGCGCGATGCTCGCAACGGAAGTTTCATCAGCAGGCAGCTCCACCCAGAACATGCTGCCCGTACCGGGCGTGCTTTCCACACCGATCCTGCCGTCCATGCTTTCCAGCAGGCGGCGGGCAATAATCAACCCGATCCCGGTCCCCTCGATCGTGCCCATCTCGGCACCCAGACGGTTGAACGGCTCAAACAGTTGTGCCTGCTTTTCCGGGGCAATGCCCATACCGCTGTCTGCGACCGATATCCTGATCCGGCCGCCCACCGTCTCGTTACAGGATATGCCCACCTTGCCCCCATCGCTGTTGTATTTGATTGCGTTGGATACCAGGTTGTTCAGCACCTGCACCAGACGCCGGCGGTCCGCCCTGACCCTTAATGCACCGCAATTTTCATCGCAAGCCAGCACGATATTACGCACTGCCGCCAATGCGTTGTTCTGGGCATGGCATTCGTTGATCACTTCAGCCAGATCAAACGTCGTTATCTGCATTTCCATTCGCCCGGATTCAATCTGCGCGAGGTCCAGCATGTCGTTCATCAATGTCAGCAGGAAGTCACCCGCCCGCTTGATTTCATGCGCATTCTCCACGATATGCCGTGGCAATCCCGGTTCGATCTGCATCAGTTGCGCATAGCCCAGGATCGCGTTGAGCGGTGTACGCAACTCGTGGCTCATGTTGGCCAGAAACAGACTCTTGACGCGGCTGGCCTGCTCCGCTTCTTCCTTGGCACCAAGCAGCATCGCGGTGCGCTGCTCCACTCGCTGTTCCAGCACCTCGTTCAAATGCGTGAGCCTCTCTTCAAACCGCTTTCGTTCGGTGATGTCGGTAATCGTACCTACATAGCCCAGTACTTCGCCGTGTACACCGATCTCTGCTCGAGCCTGGCCATATACCCAGA
Organism: Gallionella sp.; assembly: GCA_049684555.1. Taxonomy (GTDB): domain Bacteria; phylum Pseudomonadota; class Gammaproteobacteria; order Burkholderiales; family Gallionellaceae; genus Gallionella. The sequence continues at coordinate 2,672 of JBAVGB010000033.1, forward strand.
TTATCAAGCCGGTCGAGGCTGGAATGCGATACTCCAGCGAAAAGGGCGCCAGTCCTCTTCTTGAAGACTCCCATCTTTGCAGGAAGCGCACGATATCAGCCGGATGTATGGTGTCGAACCAACCATCACCCAATGCGGCCTCCATGCTGATTCCGGCGATCTCGCAATAACGCTCGTTGACATAAGTGCAGTTGCCTGCCGGGTCGATGTGGAAGACGCCGACAGGCGCAACCTGCGCCAGCGTGCGGAACAGCGACTCGCTCTGTTCCAGGGCCAGCTCGGCGCGTTTGCGCTGGCTCACGTCGCGCGACAGCACAATGAAGCTGGGTGACTGCCCTGCACCGACTGGTTTGCGAACCACGGAAAACTCGAACCAGCGTTTGCCTGATGCCGATTCCAGATCATATTCTCCGCTGGAACGGCCTGTTTCGCCGGCCTGCTGCAGCGCTGAAAGTACTCTTTGTGACACATCGGGCGGGAATGTCTCCTGCAGCAAACGGCCGACGTACTCCCGTCTGCCTGAGGTTTTCAAGTCAGCGTAGGGCGAATGGTAGCTGTGAAATCGACCATCCAGTCCAACTTCGAACATCAGGTCGGGGAGGGCATCGAGCGTGGCTTGCAGGCGAGTCTGCGATGATCCCAGCATGCGGTAAGGATCCTCGATGGTAGTCACGAAGATTGCGCGATAGATGAACAGGTAGGAAATCACTTTATAGATATGGCCCAACAGGTTGTAGATGTCGGTGACCTCGGCATACATGGTAAAGAAGAGTTCGCTCAGCGCCATCACGCTGACCGCGCCGAAAAGTGCCGCCACGTTGTATGGCTGCGGCTTGGTCATGCGCAGCCACAGGACAAACAGGGTAGCCAGGTTGGCCGCGATGATCCCGTATTCGCAGGCAACCTTGAACGAGGTCAAACCCTTCCCCGCGAGGAAGGTGTGCGGCAGCATCTGCTCATGGAACAGGAACAGCCAGGTAATGAAAGCAGTCAGGGAAAGTGTTGCCGCGAGCAACACATACCGGGTAGCTGCGGAGGCGAACGGACGCCATCGCATAACTGCGGCCGCCAGCAATGCAACTGCCGCCATGGAGCGCGCCGCCAGCCAGAAGTCGATCGCTTTCTCCGGACCGCTGGGCGTCACAAAATTCGGCATGCCGTCGTATGAAAGCGCATGCGAAAAATCCAGCAAGGCAACGCCAAGGAAAGCGCAGGCGAGCAGTATGATCATGCCCGGCGACTTCCCTGTGTCGGCGTTCCAACCTACTGCGAACACCATCACCGCGATGATGATGGAAATGGTCTCCAGCAAGGTATGCAACGGCAGGTAACCCGCAATGCCGCTTGCCCAGGGAAAAAGCGGCATCGCCCACGCCAGCGCCAGGCCGAGTGCGAGAAAGGCGACGATGATCGCAGTATTCCGCATCGGAAGCCGGTAACTGGCGTGCAAGCGCAACTCTGTTAATCGCCCAGGCAATGCAGTTTTCAAGTTGTGGCTTTCAGGGTGCTTTTCACGTCTGCAACTCCAGTATGAATGCTTGTGCATTCCCGCTCTTCAACAACATTGCCGCACCGGCTCTCGATCGTATTAACTGGCGTATTCACCGGCAGCAGAACACGCGAGTCAATAAATGCGCCCGTCAAGATCAGTTCATTATCATTACAAGTCTGACTGCCGCGACGCCAATAGCTGGTCTATCAGCAAATTCATCCTTGCAACGTCCAGCGGTTTTGTCAGGTAATCGACAAATCCGGCCTGCAAACCGCGTTCCCTGTCGCCGACCATTGCATTGGCTGAAACGGCGATTACAGGAATATGCGCGGTACGTGTATCAGCCTTTAGCACCGCCAATGCCTGATAACCATTCATGCCCGCAAGGTTGATGTCCATCATGATCAGCGCCGGCGGGTTTGCGAGTGCCATCTCGATGCCCAACTCGGCAGAATTGGCCTGGCGCATTTCGACGTTGGTTCTTCTGTTAAGTATCTGCTGCATCAGTCGCATGTTCATCGGATTGTCCTCGATGTACATCACGGCAGGCCGCCCGGTTTTCGCTCCTGATGTTCTTTCGGGCGGAATGGATGGTGGAGGGCTGCTGGCTGAAGCTTGCTTCGGAACGGAGGCATTGACCGGGCCGATCAGCGGAAACTCTACCCAGAAGGTGCTGCCCTTGCCCATTTCGCTCTCGAAGCCGATGTTGCCGCCCATCGCAACGACCAGACTTCGGGTGATCACCAAACCGATGCCGGTGCCTTCCACTTTGCCGCGTTCCGCGCCCAGCCGGTCAAAGGAATTGAAGATGCGCGACTGTTTGTCGCGCGGTATGCCAGGCCCGGTGTCGGAGAAACTGGTGCGCATGATGCCTTCACTGACCCCGCAAGATATGTGAACCTTGCCCTGCGGGCGATTGTACTTGATGGCATTGGACAGCAGGTTAATCGCCACCTGGCGCAGGCGGACGTAATCGGCCATTACCACAAGTTCAACGTCGCCGCAGCCCGATTCGGTCAAATCAATACCGCTGTTCCGCGCCAGAGATGCCATCATGGACATGCTGTCTTCCAGCACCGCTTTGACCGGAACCGGTTCCATGGAAAGCTCCAGCCTGCCCGCTTCGATACGCCCAAGATCGATGATATCGTTGACCAGGGACAACAGATGCTGGCCCGCACGTTCGATCTCTTTTGCGCTGTTGCGTGCTTCCTCGGGAAATTGGCTGTCCAATGCAAAAAGTTGCGAAAATCCGAGTATTGCGTTGAGCGGCGTGCGCAACTCATGGCTCATGCTGGCCATGAATTCGCTCTTGGCCCGGCTGGCGAATTCGGCTGCATCCCTGGCAATCTGGAGTTCCGCCTCGATTCTCCTGTGTTCAGTGATGTCCTGAACGGTACCTTCAAATTTCACGGCATTGCCGGCACCGTCGAAGGTATATTCGCCGCGGCTATGCATCACATGCAGGCTTCCGTCCGGCCTGCTTAACTTATAGACAAAATCGAACGGCTTCCTATTATCCATGGCATGTTGTAGCGCTTCATGCAGCCTGCACAGATCGTCCGGGTCGATACCCTGCTGGAACAATTCAAGACTGGGCGTGACCGAACCCGGCTGCAGACCCCACAGACGGAAATGTTCATCCGACCACTTCAATTCCCCGGAGACCAGGTCCCATTCAAAGCTGCCCAGATGCGCGACCTGTTGTGCCCGGTTCAATCTCAATTCGCTCTCGCACATCATCGCAACGGCAGATGCGATGCGGGTGATGTCGGTGCGCATGGAAATATACTGGTAGGGTCGGCCATTGTCATCCAAGAATGGCACGATGGTGGTTTCCACCCAATACGGGCTGCCATCCTTGCGCTTGTTGCTGATGTCACCCTGCCATATTTTGCCGCTGCTGATGGTGCGCCACAGATCGGCATAGAATTCCGGCGGATGCATGCCTGACTTGACGATACGGTGGTTGCTGCCCAGCAGCTCCTCCCTGCTGTAGCCGCTGATCTCGCAAAATTTGTCATTTGCGTATGTAATATTGCCGGCTGCATCGGTCACGCTGACGATGGCATGGGCATCAAATGCAATTTGCTGGCGCTCGCGTTCGTAAAGCGCGGCACGAAGTTTGTCTGTTTGTTCATTATTTTGACGGTACCGCTTCGCGTGCATGAATAGCCCTGCGACCAGATGACCGGGTTTTACCGGCTTGGTCAGAAAGTAGTCTCCGGCGCGGTCCAGTGCCAGCAGCTGCCTTGAGATATCGGCCTCTGCCGAAAGATACACTACCGGTATGCTGGCGTGTCTAGCATCATCGCGCAGTATCGCCGCGAGTTCCGGACCGGAACATTGCGGCATATACATGTCCAGCAACAATACTTCTGCGGCGAAACTGTCCAGCACTTGCGGCACCGATAGGGGATCCGTGGCTTCTCTGACCTCCATGCCGGCCTGCCGCAACAGTTGCGCATGCGTCGCAAGCTGGTCAGGTTCGCTATCCGCAATCAACACACGGAAACGTCGCTCGGGTCTGAGTGCGGCCGATTCGTTGACCACTTGCAACAAAGTTTCACTATCCACTGGTTTGGTCAGATAGCGCGTGGCGCCCGCGCGGTAAGCGGCCAGCTTTGCCGCCATGTCACTCCGCCCCGATAAAAAGATCACCTGCAAACCGTAAAGGCTTTTGGCCTTCATTTCATCGATAACGCGTGCGCCTGCAAATTCGCCTTCCGGGAACGTCATGTCCATGATCACGACGGCAGGCATAGCCTGTTTCTGGCAGGCCTCGCGAAATGCATACAGCTCGTTGAACACCTCGACCTGGTAACCGGCATGTTCCAGCACGTAACGTATCAAACCGGCTTGCACAGCATCGTCTTCCACGACCACGATGCGCCGCATATCCTGCGGTTGTGCTATGGGTAACTCCGCACTGTAATCGGGTTGCCGTACCGCGATCGCAAGTTGCGCCAGGGCCTGGCGCATGTCGAGCAACTCGTCATCGTTCGGCCTCCGTTGCGCTGGCAGAGCTGCGACGATCTGTTCGAGTTTGCGCGCGGCCTGAAAAACCTGCATCAGCCGATATATGCCCGCAACGCCCGCCAGGCTGTGTGCCTGGCGATGCAAAGTCTCCAGCGCACTGTGTTCGCCGCGCGTTACGGCCACCAACGACAGTTCCAGCGCGGACACGTGTTCATGAAAGTGCAAGGCGACCTCATCCCGCAACAGTGCCAGCCTTTCCTGAACGCTTTTTTCCACCATTCGCTCCCTCTATTGGGTTACGTTTGCTGTTATCGGACAATAAGCAATACTTGTTAGGACAAACAGTGACTTTTTCCTGCAACGCATGCCAGTATAAACATTTATCGTCAAAAACCAACCAATTGGCTTGGATATACCCGGGTTTGTCAGGCTGTTTCTTTTCCGGCATAATTCTTTCGCCGTTCATACCTATGGGAGAGCGTGCCATTCGCATCGTGACGACGATGCCGGCACCGCCGAAGGCGCAACACCCGCAACCGCTCAGGCGCAAGGAACCATAGTCACAGGCAAATCTGGAGAGCGCCGGTATCACCGGCCACCGAAGGGGCAGGCGGTTTCGCCGTAATCTCTCAGGTAACAAGGACAGATGGGGCGCAGCACGAGATCGTGCTGCGCCCTTTTATTTTGGAAAATAACATGAATCTGAAACAAACACCGTTAAATGCCGCACACCGCGCAATGGGCGCAAAGATGGTCGATTTCGGCGGATGGGACATGCCCGTGAACTACGGGTCCCAAATCGACGAACACCACCAGGTACGCAAGGATTGCGGCATGTTCGACGTGTCGCACATGCGCGTGGTGGACCTGAAAGGCGCAGGCGTACGCGATTTCCTGCGCTATCTGCTGGCGAACAATGTCGACAAGCTCACCTTGCCCGGCAAGGCCTTGTACTCCTGCATGCTGCTGGAAAACGGCGGTGTGATCGACGACCTGATCGTGTATTTCATGAACGAGGGCTGGTTCCGCATGGTGGTGAATGCAGGCACCGCGGACAAGGACATCGCCTGGATGAAGCAGCAAGCCGCTATACATGCGTCCGTGTTGTCCATCACTGACCACCCCGAATTGGCAATGGTTGCGGTGCAGGGCCCGAACGCGCGGATGAAGGTCTGGGAAGCGCTGCCGGGCAGCCGAGAATTGACCGAAAACCTGGTTCCGTTCAGCGCCGTCGAGATGGGCACCATGTTCATCGCGCGCACCGGCTACACCGGCGAGGACGGTTTCGAGATCATGATCCCCGCAAAGGCCGCGCCATATTTCTGGGCCAACTTGGCGGAGAAGGGCGTCAAGCCGATCGGCCTGGGCGCACGCGACACGCTGCGCCTGGAGGCAGGCATGAACCTGTACGGCCAGGACATGGATGAGACCATCAACCCGCTGGAGGCGGGCCTGGCCTGGACGGTAGACCTGAAGAGCGAGCGCGATTTCATCGGCAAGGCCGCATTGCTGCACAATCCGCCGCTGCGCAAGCTGGTCGGTCTGGTGCTGCTGGATCGCGGCGTGCTGCGCGGCCACCAGCCGGTGCACACCGCGCATGGCGCGGGGGAGATCACCAGCGGCAGCTTCTCGCCGACCCTGGATAAATCCATCGCGCTGGCCAGGGTACCAAAGGATGTGCAGGTCGGCGACACCGTGCAAGTCGCGATTCGCGATAAAATGCTCGCGGCAAAAGTGGTGAAGTATCCTTTCGCACGCAACGGCAAGGCTTTAATTTAATTTCTCCTTTTAATTTTCTTGAGGACATCAGAGCATGGGAAATCCAGCAAATCTTAAGTACACCCCATCCCACGAGTGGGTCAAAAACGATGCAGACGGCACCATCAGCGTCGGCATCACGCAGCATGCTCAGGAATTGCTGGGCGACATGGTATTCGTCGAAGCACCCGAGGTGGGACGCAAGCTCAAGGCAAAGGAAGAATGCGCGGTGGTGGAATCGGTAAAGGCGGCGGCAGACATTTATGCGCCGGTGAGCGGGGTGGTGATGGCCGTGAACAGCGCGCTGGACAGCACACCCGAAGCCATCAATTCCGACCCGTATAACACCTGGATATTCGCGATGAAGCCGGACAATCCTGCTGATGTTTCCGCGCTGCTGGATGCCAGCGCCTATCAGGCGGTCGTTGACAGCGAAGCACATTGAAACCCGGGAATGGTATAGATGCATGTGCCCGCAAAGGCATCCTGCATCTGCCGTTTCCGCTCCTTAAACACCCATTTTTACTATCCTTCCGATGATCACCACTGATAAATTTGTCGGCCGTCATAACGGCCCGCGTGCGAGCGATATAACAGCCATGCTTAAAAAAATCGGCGCAAGTTCTGTCGACGAACTGATCGCGCAAACGGTGCCCGCCGCGATACGCCTGAAAAAGCCGCTGGATCTGCCCTTGGGCATGTCCGAATATCAATACCACAAGCATTTGCGCGGCATCGCCGCAAGGAACAAGGTGTTCAGGACCTATATCGGCCTGGGCTATTACAACACCATCGTCCCGGCCGTGATACAGCGCAACATCCTGGAGAATCCCGGCTGGTACACCGCCTACACGCCCTACCAGGCCGAGATCGCACAAGGCCGCCTGGAAGCATTGCTGAATTTCCAGACCATGATCATGGATCTGACCGGCATGGATATCGCGAATGCATCGCTGCTGGACGAGGCGACCGCCGCTGCCGAAGCGATGGCAATGCTGTTCAATCACCGTTCGCGCGAGGCGGTTGAGAGCGGTGCCAACAAATTCTTCGTATCCAGTGAATGCTTCCCGCAGACCATCGATCTGCTGAAGACACGTTCGGCGCCAATGGCGATCGAGCTGGTCATTGGCGACTTCAAATCCGCCAGGCTGGACAACAGCATCTTCGGGGCACTGCTCCAGTATCCGGCCGCGGATGGCAAGATTCACGATTATGCAGAGTTTGTCAGTAATGCCAAGGCAAACGGCACTTCGATTGCCGTTGCCGCAGACATATTAAGCCTGGTGCTGTTGACGCCTCCCGGCGAATGGGGCGCCGATGTGGTGATCGGCAGCACGCAGCGCTTCGGGGTACCGATGGGCTACGGCGGTCCCCATGCAGCCTACTTTGCCTGCCGTGAAAGCTACAAGCGCGCGATGCCCGGGCGCATCATCGGCGTGTCGGTCGACTCGGCCGGCAATCCTGCGCTGCGCATGGCATTGCAGACACGCGAGCAGCATATCCGCCGCGACAAGGCGACTTCCAATATCTGCACCGCCCAGGCGTTGCTGGCCATCATGGCCGGCATGTACGCGGTATATCATGGCCCGGAGGGATTGAAGGGCATCGCGCTGCAGGCGCACCTTGCGGCGGTCGCGCTGGCCGCGGAACTTAAAATGCTGGGTTATGCAGTTGATGAGGGTGTGTTCTTTGACACGCTGAAGATCAACGGTACAGACAACGCAAAGATAAGAAAGCTGGCCGAAGCCGCCGCGATCAACTTCCGCTATACGGATGATGCGATCACGATCTCCGTCGACCAGACCACCGATGCCGAAGATATCAACGCGATCATCGCGGTGTTCGCCCGGGTAGCGAACAAACAGGCGGTGCAATTATCCGAAGACCGAATACTTGCACTGCAACCTGAAATAAAAATGCGCAGTTCGCCCATCCTGCAGCATCCCGTCTTCAACACCTACCATTCCGAATCGGAGATGATGCGCTATATCAAGCGCCTGGAAAACAAAGACCTGTCGCTGACGCATTCGATGATCTCGCTGGGTTCCTGCACGATGAAACTGAATGCCGCTGCCGAGCTGATCCCGATCACCTGGCCGGAATTCGCCAACCTCCACCCCTTTGTGCCGCTTGACCAGGCTGCGGGTTACCAGGAAATCATCGCCGGACTGGATAACGCTTTGAGCGAGATCACCGGTTTTTCAAAAATGAGTTTCCAGCCGAATAGCGGCGCGCAAGGCGAGTACGCGGGGCTGCTGGTGATACAGGCCTACCATCACTCGCGCGGCGACGCTCACCGCAACGTCGCGCTAATCCCGACTTCCGCGCACGGCACCAATCCGGCCAGCGCCGCGATGTGCGGCATGAAGATCGTGCTGGTGAAATGCGACAAGCAGGGCAATATCGACATGGCCGACTTGCGCGAAAAGGCCGAACAGCACAAAAGCGATCTGTCCTGCCTGATGGTCACTTATCCGAGCACGCACGGCGTCTACGAGGAAGGCATCAGCGAGATCACAGGCATCATCCATGCGAACGGCGGCCAGGTATACATGGACGGCGCCAACATGAACGCGCAGGTCGGCCTGACCAGCCCGGGCAACATCGGCGCGGATGTCTGCCATTTGAACCTGCACAAGACCTTTGCGATCCCGCACGGCGGCGGCGGCCCGGGCATGGGCCCGATCGGTGTCGCGAAACATCTGGTACCGTTCCTGCCAGGCCACACATTGGTCAAAACCGGCGGAGTGCAGGGCATACATGCGGTATCCGCCGCGCCGTTCGGCAGCGCGTTGATCCTGTTGATCTCCTACGGCTACATCAAGATGCTGGGCGGCGAGGGCCTGACTGAAGCGACGCGTATCGCGATCCTGAACGCGAATTACATCAAGGAATCGCTGAAGGACCACTATCCCACGTTGTACAGCGGCAAGAACGGCCGCTGCGCGCACGAGATGATCCTGTCCTGCGCTTCCTTCAAGCAAGACGCCGGCGTGGAAGTCGGGGACATCGCCAAGCGCCTGATGGATTACGGTTATCACGCGCCCACCGTGTCATTCCCGGTCGCCGACACACTGATGGTGGAACCGACCGAGAGCGAATCGATGGAAGAACTGGACCGGTTCTGCGCAGCGATGATCGCGATACGCAGGGAGATCGCCGCTATCGCCGAGGGAAAGGCGGACCGTGAGGACAACGTGCTGAAGAACGCGCCGCACACCGCCAAATCGGTGATTGCCGCTGACTGGCAGCATGCCTATACCCGGGAACAGGCGGCATTCCCGCTGAAGTGGGTCAGGGACAACAAATTCTGGCCCAGCGTTGGGCGCATCGACAATGTGCGCGGCGACAAGATACTGATTTGCTCCTGCCCGCCAATCGAGTCGTACGCCGATTGATAAGTCGGCTGGCCAGTGTGGACAATCCCAACAAGCACCGTCCCGGTCTGACCCACGCCTGGCGCGCGACCGGCATCGCGCTGCAGGGCCTGCGGGCCGCGTGGCAGCATGAGGATGCTTTCCGCCAGGAAATCCTGATCGCGGCGATCGCGATACCGGTCGCACTGCTGCTGCCCGCCAGCCCGCTCGGCAAGGTCATGATGGTCGCCAGCATCCTGCTGGTATTGATCGTCGAATTGCTGAATTCCGCGCTCGAAACGGCCGTCGATCACACGTCGCTGGAACAGCACCCGCTCGCCAAACGCGCCAAGGATATCGCCAGCGCGGCAGTATTCCTGAGCATCGTGAATGCGCTGGCAATTTGGGGACTGGTACTTTTGCTGGAGCGTTAGCCCGATCTGTTAGCACCGCACTTGATCAAACCCGCCCGCGACCATGCGGCTGCCTGATGATTTTGAACCCGACAATGATCAGCGATGCCAGCGCGTAGACCGACACGAACGGGTCGATCAGGTAATCCCAGAGATTGTCCGATTCATACCAGCCGGCCGCCCATGCGAGCGTGGCCAGCGCGATGCACAGCGCAATCATTGCATATCCCCCGAACCACGCTGCCAGTGCAAGCAACAGCAGCGCAACCATGAACGGCAGATTGCCGTAGCCCAGCTGATAGGGATCATATGCGCCGGCACCCAAAGCCATCGGATAGAGCCCGAGCGACGCCAGCGCGACCAGGACGAGCAATGCAAGCCGATGCCTGTCGCTAACCTCAGCGCAGCCGCACCAGGGGCGCAGCTGCGCGGAGCACAACAGCACCAGCGTGGTGATGCTGAGATCTCCGGTCATGCCGCGCATGTAAGCCGCAAGCGGCAGGGTAGCAACAGGAATGAGCAACAGCACAAACACAGCTACCATTACCAATGTCCGACGCGACTTGGCAATCCTTGCGATGCCCGGCAGCAGCAGCAAGGCGCTTGCGGTCAACAGGGCCACGCCGGCCAGTCCGGTCAGATCAGTGAAGTTGGGCATCATTCGCCTTTTCCCCTTGCGGCCTTTCCATTTGCCGCTCCTCGATTTGTTGGTCCAGCCATGCGCGGTTGAACCGGACATGCTTGATGAAACTGCGGTTCCAGGTGTAGACAAGATCAAAATTCCCGTTGCGGGTCTCGATCAGGTAAGGGTACGAAAACTCGTATTCGCAGTGCTGTCCCACACATTTGTTGCGCTCGGCGGATTTCGCATAAGCACTTGCGTCGGTTATGCCGGTATCGGTGGCCCTAGCCAGCTCTGCGGCGATTTCCCCGAAGTGTGCCGGATCGGTGGGCCGGCCGCCCTGGTCTTCCAGTTGATAGACCTTTTTCCAGTTCGCCCCGCCGTCCGCAGAAACCACCAGCGACAGCGCATCGCGGCCTTCCTCGATGTTGTTCAGCACCACCAGTATCTTCCCGTCCGGCAATACCACGCCGGAAAGCGCGGCATCCGGATTGGCCAGTGGGGTGGGTACAGGCTTGCTCCAATGCTGTCCCGCATCGTCGGTCGACGTCGAGATCACGCGTTTTGGACTGGTGCCGGAACGCCGCATCAGCACCAATGCCTGCCGCGGGCTTTGTATCAGCATCACCGGCTGCAGTGTGGATTTCCCCGAGCTCAGCCGTTGCTTGGTTATGATCTCGCCGCTGCCATCGATACGCAGCAGTTCGCCGAATTTGCCGATGAACTCGTGATATTCGGGCAGTCCCATCGTGCCGTCGCGATACAGGAACGGCGTGCCCTTGATTAGCGTGCTGATGTTCATGAACGGCGAGGTGATCAGGCGCCGCGGCTTGCTCCAAGTTGCCCCGTCGTTAGTAGAAGTGATTGCGGTGATCGAACTGCCCGCCCAGCCGCCCAGCGACACCGTCACGTAGTACAGCCACAGCTTCCCGTCCGGCGCGCGCTGCGGTACCGGGTTGCCGATTTTTTTCACGTAGCGCAGCAGCGCGCGTTGAGTATCCTCACGATTGACGATACTGCGCTCCGGGCTCCATGAATGTTTCGCCGGATCGAACACTGCCGTGCGTATCACCACATCCGGTGCACCTTCGCGGCTGCCGGCAAACCAGAAGGCGCGGATGCGTCCGTCGCCCAATTCGACCAGCGACGCAGCATGGGTGGAAATATTCTGTTGGGTGGAGACAAAGTCTGTGCGGAACTCCGGCTTGTCGCGTCCGACTTGCTGCGTTACTGCCGTGTTCATATCTGCGGGCATTTGAAATAACGCCGGGGCAGGGTGATGGACGACTCGGTAGAATGCGGCACCGAACGCGACGACCACCAGCGCCAGAAGCAGGCGGCGCGCATTTTTCTGGTCGCCGGAAGACATCATCAGCGGCATACCTGCCCGGGACTTTGCGCAGGCAAAACCTTGTTGCCCGCAGGCGATTCCAACAGCACCTCCCTGACAAAAAGATATTCAAACACCCTACCGTGCAGGAACATTTCCTTCAACTCTTCCGAACTCTGCCGGCCACGGATATCGAGACGCTGACCGACGATCCTGCATGCGCTGCAATCGCCGTTCAGCGTACTGTCATTCATCGGCAGCTGCACCGCGAACATCGGATAGCGCGACGCCAGCTGGCTCGTGGTCAGATGCTGATCTTCGCTGTAGCCGCTGACCTCCGCACCAGGCAGCATGAAACGATAACCCTCGTCCATCGCCCTGAAGTTGCAAGGTACGCCGACTTCCTTGCCGTTGGCGTATCGCTGGGCCTGCTCGCTGTAATTGCCCAGAGCGCCGTCAAACGGGCGCAGAAAAAGTGCAAGGCACAGCAGCACTGACAAGGCGACCACGTTGACCAGCGGCCGTGTGAAGGCGGGCAGCGCGATGGCCAGTAGCGCCGTCAGTCCCGCGCCCCAAACCACCAGCCAGAACACTGGCGGATACATCAGTGTGCCCCGCATTTCATTTTGCAGGTGTGCGGCCAGATAGGCGATCCCGGCAATCAGCGCGGCCGCCAGCATCAAGCTGGCAACGAATGCCCTGCGGCGGATCTGTTGCCAGTTGAGCGCGCACAACAACGCAACGGCAGGCATCGCCGCCAGCAGATAACGGCCCGAACGCTGGCTGGGCAACGCAAAGCTGATGAACATCGCGGCGATCCATATCCACAGCAATTTTTCCTCGTTGCCCATCCGGCCGCGCCGCTGATAGGCAAGCACAAACATCGCGATCACCGGGAAGGTCAGCAGACCGGGATTGGTCAGGAAGGCCAGCGCATATGTCCAGATGCTGGAACCGCCCCAGAGCAATTTGGCCAGATAACCCGGGCCATGCGAATCGAGCTTGCCGACGTTTTCGCCGACCACGAATTCCTTCCACACCGCCTGCGGATCGGGATCGAGCACGAACCACATCGCGAACAGCGCGACCGCGACCGAAATGGCAATTATCGCTTTCAGCGCATCCTGTTTGATGAACTCCCCCATGCGGTAGCTGCGCCTATGCAGATACCACCCTGACAGGCCCAGCGCGACCGGCAGGCCCAGCGCGAAGGATTTGTACAAAAAGCCGATACCGATCGCGATGCCAAGCAGCAAAGGTACCAGCCAGCGCGACTCGAATGCTTTGCGCCCGTACATCAGCACGAAAAACGGCAGGAAAAGCCAGAACACCACCGGCGGATCGGTCAGGAACGGGCGGCCATAGCGGTAGGTGCTGAAAAAGGCCAGGAACGTCAGCGCGGCAACAAAGCCGGTCTCGAGATTGCCCGTCAGCATGCGCCCGAGCATGAACAGCATCACCGCGGTCAGCAACGTGTAGATCACGCTGGGGTAGCGCAAGTCCCACAGCGTCCAGTTCCTTCCCTGGTCGGTGGACGCGATGCCCTGCCAGAACAGCAGCGGCGGCTTGGTGTTGCGCATATGGTCGAGCTGCGACTGCAGCGGCAGCAGCTTGCCGCTGGCGGCGGTCAGCCGGGTGATGTGCTCATACGGATATTCGTCGCCGTTCTTCGGGATATGCTGGCTGTCGAGGCCGTAGAAATATACGAACACCGCGAACAGGCTGGCCAGCAGGTACCAGGCCTTGCGCAAACCGGGTTCGGCCGGCTTCATTGGTCGCGTATTTCCTTGCTGTCGGCTTCAAACACGGCGAAATCATCCCCGGGTTCCGGGATGATCGGAAGCGCGATTTCCCCGGCGGGCTGGTGGCTGCGGAACGTCCAGAAATTGTTCACCAGAAAATTGAAGAAACTGGCAATCACGATGGCCAGCGCATTTGCGATCAGATAGTGAATATAGATCACGAACAGATTGGTCAGGACCACCTGGACCAGCATGCCGACCCAGCAGGCCAGCGCGTATTGGCCGAAGTGCAGCACCAGATGCTTGTCGCGATGATGGGTGCGGTCGCCCCATGTCCAGAAGCGGTTCCAGTAAAAGTTATTCACGGTCGCAAAGAAGATCGCGACTGCGAGCGACGCGTTGAGCCGGATGCTTGCCGATTGGATCGCGGCGAACAGGAATTCCCTGCACAGATACAACACCACCAGATTGACCACGACGCCGGACGCACCGACCGTGGCAAATTTCATGAAACGCCTTTTGAATATCCAGAGCGTCAGCGGGTGCTGCGTGATCCGCTTCATGCCGGTTGCCGATCCTGCGCAGCGGCATCTTTCGGCGCCGTACCATTTTTCAGCGCAAGCATCTCGTGCGCTTTTGCCAGCACCTGTTCGACAGTGATCTGCTTCAGGCACTGGTTGTCGCCATCGCACGGGGAGGTGCGGTGGTTGTAGGCCGTCAGGCAGGGCGAGCAGGGCAGCTGGCGATGGAAACACCAGGCGTTGTTGCCCAGCGATTTATACAGCACCGGCGTTTCCGGTCCGAAGAAAATGATCGCGGGCACCTGCGGCGTGAGCGCGGCAAATTGTCCCGGGCCGCCATCGTTGGTGACCAGCAGATCGGCGCGATGGAACACCGCCAGCAAATGCCTGACCGAGCGGGTATAGCCGGCCAGGTTCACGCAGACCGGACTCTTGCAATGATCGACCACGGCCTGCGCGATCTGACGGTCGCCTTTCAGGCCGATCACGCCGACCGCATAGGCCTCGTCCAGCAGGGCCCTGCTCAGCTGGAAATAGCTCTTCAGCGGCCAGGCGCGTATCGGCAGGATCCCGCCGCTCGGATAGATCAGTACCAGCTTTTTGTCCCTGATCGCCGGAAAGGTGTTATGCAGTTCCCGGAATGTTTCCGCCAGCTCGTCGCGCGGAAATTCCAGCACCGGCGTCTTGCCGGTATAGGGCGCGGGAAAAAGTTTGGCGACCGGATCGGTGGTGGATTCCAGCGCCGATGCCAGCGTCAGGAATTGCTGGGTCAGATGCCGGTAGGGGTTGTACAACACCGGGCGGTTGATGAATGAGCCCCGGTACAATCCCTCCTGGGTATGGCGATGAAACCCCACACGCAACGATGCGCCGGACAGGTAGGAAAAAATGCTGCTGATGCGCGCGAACAGTTCGCAGTCGATCACCGCATCGATCTTGAGGCGGTGCATCCTGCGGATCACCCTGAGGCTGTCGCCGATCAATCCTTTTAACGAACTGTCATCCAGCGTCAGCACATTCTCGGGCGGCGCCACGCCGAGCAGGTCGAGCACTTCGCGGTTCTTGGCGAACATCAGCACGTGGATTTGCGCTTCCGGGTATTGCTGCTTCAGGCGCATGAACATTGGGTGCGCCAGCACCAGGCTGCCCATTTCGGACAACAGGATGACCAGGATATTTTTTGGCGGAATGCCATCGGGTTCATTCGACACGATACGATTCACCAGAGACAGCAGGGCACAGATCGGCACACCCGCATACCGGTCGACCGCGCGCTGAAACTTTATATTCATCTTGGGATGCTCAACTGGATAATTTCGCCGGTGACCGTGAACATGGTTTGGGGTCGAGCACGAAATGGGCTGTTCCCCGGATAAGGATGTTGTCCCTGTAGTGAACTGTCTGGGATTTCGCACCAGTAACGGCCAAATTATCGGGGATTTCAATCCACTAAGCAACCGACATGCTCCGCCAAGCGGAGTTTACAGCTTATGGCACGGACCGGCGCAATGCTACAATCCCGGCACTTCAAACATGGCTGGGGCATGACGATGCACACACTGATTTGCGGTTCCATGGCTTACGACACCATCATGGTGTTCAAGGACCAATTCAAGAAACACATCCTGCCCGAACAGATCCACATCCTCAACGTCGCATTCCTAGTCCCGGAAATGCGCCGCGAATACGGCGGCTGCGCGGGCAACATCGCCTACAATCTACAGATGCTGGGCGGACACCCGCTGATCATGGCCACGGTCGGCGACGATTTCGCGCCTTACACTGAGCGCCTGGATAAGCTCGGCCTGGCGCAAACCCATATCCGCCACGTACCGGACCATTTCACCGGCCAGGCTTTCATCACCACCGATCTCGACGACAACCAGATTACCGCGTTTCATCCCGGCGCGATGGGACAGTCGCACCTGAACAGTGTCGCCGACGCGAAAGAAGTATGTCTGGGCATCGTCTCGCCGGACGGGCGGGAAGGCATGTTGCAGCATGCGCTGGAATTCGCCGACCTTGGCATACCCTTCGTTTTTGACCCCGGCCAGGGTATGCCGATGTTCTCCGGCGCTGAGCTGTTGACGTTCGTCGAACAGGCCACTTATGTCACGGTGAACGATTACGAAGCCAAAATGCTGCAGGACAAGACAGGCAAGACGCTGGATCAGCTCGCTCAGCGCGTGAAGGCGCTGATCGTCACGCTGGGCGCGGACGGCTCGTTGATCCATGCCGGCAGCAAGCAGATCGCCATCCCCACCCCAAAGCCGCACGCCATTGTCGACCCGACCGGCTGCGGCGACGCCTATCGCGCGGGTTTGCTGTACGGCATCCAGAAGAACTGGAACTGGGAGACCACCGGCCGGCTTGCCTCGCTGATGGGTTCGCTCAAGATCGCCAATCGCGGCGGGCAGAACCACCGCTATACGCGCGCCGAAATCGCGAATCTGTATGAACAGCACTTCGGCCATGCGATAAAGCTGTAGCCGATGGGTTGCACTCCATGTCTGTCTGGGACACTGTCGCATCGGCAATCCATGATGCGACCCATCGCCCTTTTGAAATACTTGCCACCACAGCGGTCGGCGGCGGCAGCATCAACGATGCCTATCGTCTGGACGGCATGGACGGAACACGCTATTTCCTGAAGCTCAACGATGTCCGGCATTTGCCGATGTTCGTCGCCGAAGCGGCAGGTCTGGAAGCGATTGCCGCGACGAACGCGATACGCGTACCGCGTGCCTTCGCGCATGGCGAATCCGGCCGGCAAAGCTATCTGGTATTGGAATACCTGGAACTGCGTTCGCGCGGCGATGTAAGGATGCTGGGCGAACAACTCGCGGCATTACACCGTTGCACGTCTACCCGGTTTGGATTCGCACAGGACAATTTCATCGGCACCAACCCGCAGCCGAACGGCTGGAAGAATGACTGGGTGGAGTTCTGGCGCGAACATCGCCTGGGCTTTCAGCTGTGCCTCGCGGAGCAGAATGGCTACAGCGGCCAGTTGCAACAACTTGGAGAAAAGCTTATGGATGCGCTGCCGGCATTCTTCGACAACTACACGCCACAGCCCTCGCTGCTGCACGGCGACCTGTGGAGCGGCAACCATGCGTTCCTTGCGGACGGTATGCCAACCATCTTCGATCCGGCGGTCTATTACGGAGACCGCGAATGCGATCTCGCAATGACGGAACTGTTCGGCGGATACTCCGGAGATTTCTATTCCGCCTACCGCGCTGCCTATCCGCCGGAGGCGGGCTACGCCACGCGCAAGCATCTATACAACCTTTACCATATCCTCAACCATGCCAACCTGTTCGGCGGGGGCTATGTTAAACAAGCGGAGCAGATGATGCAACGGCTGCTTGCTGAAATTCGCTGATCACCAATGCTTCGCCACCGGGTTGTCGCAACTGACTTGGAACAGCTTCCGGTCTTCCAGCCGGATCGCAGTCATCGGTCCGCCCCACAGGCAGCCAGTATCGAGCGCGATGACATTCTGCCGGACCAGCAGGCCGAGCGCCGACCAGTGGCCGAAGATCACCGTCGCGTTGGCGCTCGCGCGTTTCGGAACGTCAAACCACGGCAGGTAGCCTTCGGGAATGTTCTCCACTTCGCCCTTGAACCTGAATTCCATCTCGCCTTGTTCGTTGCAGATGCGCATGCGGGTGAAGGCATTGACGATGATGCGCAAACGCTTGTAACCGGACAGGCTGTCGTCCCACAGATGCGGAGTGTTGCCGTACATGCGCGCCAGAAAGGTGGCATAGCCATCGCCGCGCAGTTCAGCCTCCACTTCTCGCGCCAGGCCTTCCGCCTGTGCCACGCTCCATTGCGGAAGCAGCCCGGCGTGAACCAGCACTAAGCCGTCCTGTGCATGCAGCATTTTCTGATTGCGCAGCCAGTGCAGCAGTTCGTTGCGATCCGGTGCCCCGAGTATCCCGTCCAGCGTGTCGGTGCGATGGAGTTCCGCCTCGCCTTCCGCGACTGCAAGCAAATGCAGGTCGTGGTTGCCGAGCACGGTGATCGCACTATCGCCCAGCGACTTGACCAGCCGCAATACCTCCAGCGAGCCCGGACCGCGGTTCACCAGGTCGCCGACCAGCCAGAGCCGGTCCGTCGCCTGATCGAAATTGATTCGATCAAGCAGCTGCACCAGTTCTGCATGGCAACCTTGAATGTCACCCACCGCGTAAATCGCCATCGCGTATTCCTGTTTTGTTAACCTGACCAGCAGCTTATCCGGTACTTGTCTAAATCAGATGGGCGCCGTAACTTCTTGCGGCCTGTGGTTTTGCCGAGCGCCGCGTCGCGGTGCCCCCGGATGAAGCCGCATGCGGTAATTTCTGCTAAAGTGCCGCCCATGAATCTTACCAGCACCCAGCTCTACTTACGCCTGCTCGGCTACGTTAAACCCTATTGGCGCACCTTTGCAATATCCATACTCGCGATGGCAGTGTCTGCGGCAACCGAACCGTTGCTGCCGGCCTTGTTGAAGCCCATGCTGGACGGCACTTTTGTCCACAAGGACAATACCATCATCACATTTGCGCCCCTGATCATTTTGCTGATTTTTTTCGTGCGCGGCATCTCTTCATTTGCTGGTACCTATGCGATCGGTTGGGTCGGCAACAAGGTCGTGATGGATCTGCGCGAAAAGATGTTCCACAAGCTGCTGACGCTGCCCACCCGCTATTATGATGATCACGCGACCGGCAACCTGATCTCCAAGCTGATATTCGACGTGACCCAGGTGACCGCGGCAGCCACCAGCATCGTGACCGTTTCGGTCCGCGATACAATCATCCTGATCGGACTGCTCGGCTGGCTGTTCTACCTCAACTGGAAGCTCACGCTGCTCAGCCTGGTGATGCTGCCGGTCATCGCGCACATCCTGAAAGTCATCAACGCCCGTCTGCGCGATGCCAGCCGCAGTTCCCAGCAGGCCATGGGCGACATCACCCAGGTGATCGAGGAAAGCGTTGCCGCGCACAAGGTGGTCAAGCTGTTTGGCGGGCAGCAATACGAGAGCGACCGGTTCAGCGACAAGACCAACTGGGTGCGCCGCTACATCATGAAGCAGACGATGGCTGCCGCGGCCAATGTACCGCTGGTGCAGATGATCGCCGCAATGGCATTGGCCGTCATCGTCTATCTTGCCACGGTTCAGTCGCGCAGCGATGAGACCACCGTCGGCGGTTTCCTTTCGTTTATCGCCGCGATGCTGATGCTGACCGCCCCGATCAAACGCCTGACCGGTGTCAGTGAATTCCTGCAGCGCGGTCTGGCGGCATCGGAAAGCATATTCGGGCTGATCGATACGCCCGGTGAAATCGATACCGGCAAGTTTAGCCTTGGACGCGCCGGCGGAAGGATCGCATTCGAGCATGTCAGTTTGTCCTACCAGCAGGATGACCGGCTGGCTTTGCGCGACATCTGTCTGGATATCCCCGCCGGACAGGCCGTGGCGCTGGTCGGAGCATCCGGCAGCGGCAAGAGCACCCTGGCAAATCTGGTTCCTCGCTTCTATCTGCCCACCAGCGGGCGTATCATGCTGGACGGCCACGATCTCGCCGATCTCACACTGGCCAGCCTGCGCGCCAACATCGCGCTGGTGAGTCAGGAGGTCGTTCTGTTCAATGACACAATCGCCGCAAATATCGCCTACGGGCAGATGCGCGCAGTGCCGGAGACGGAAATCATCGCCGCCGCGCAGGCCGCCCATGCGATGGAATTCATCCGTGAAATGCCGGAAGGCCTGAACACGCTGGTCGGCGAGAGGGGCGTAAAACTGTCCGGCGGCCAGCGCCAGCG
>JBAVGB010000034.1:0-19746 GCA_049684555.1 Gallionella sp.
GGATGCCCCTTTCTATGTTTAGTGGTAGTAAAACCACCACTACTTTGGCACTTAGATGCCGTATTAGGAAGTGGGCGTCCATTCCATTAGTCTGGGCCGAAATCCGCCATTGGATCCTAAGAATAGCTTACCTGAAAGCAGACATCACTCGCGGTCGAAAAAGGTCACGATAGAAGGCATTAGAGTGTGATACCAAGCCGTCCGGCGTGGGTATCATTTCAGCAAAGCGCTGCCGGCTACGGACTTTGAGAAAATTATTCTGGCGAAACGCCAAGCCTGAAGCCTCAGCAAGGTTACAAATTTACAATTTTAGCCATGTTTTCCAGGCAAGCCAGAATTTGCGCAGCGGGGTCAGCGAAACACGTTCCTTCAGCACGTGGCAGCCGGTGGCAACAACTTCATCCAACGTGGCGCGGTAGATCGCCGCCATCATCAGCCCAGTGCGCTGTGACTTGCGGTCGGCTGCAGGAAGGTGTTCCAGTGCCTGCCGGTAATAGCGTTGCGCACGCTCGACCTGGAACCCCATCAGCTTCTGGAAGTTTTCTGTTTCTTTTGCGTTCAGGATTTCTGCCGCCGTCACCCCGAATTGCTGCAGTTCGTCCATCGGCAGATAGATGCGGTTGCGGCGCGCGTCTTCGCCGACGTCGCGAATGATGTTGGTGAGCTGGAAGGCAATGCCGAGATCGTTCGCATATTTCTGTGTTTTGCGGTCGCTGTAGCCGAATATTTCCGCGGCGAGAAGCCCGACCACCGATGCGACGCGGTAGCAGTATAGTTGCAGCGATTTGAAATCGGGATAGCGTACCTGCTGAAGATCCATTTCCATGCCGTCGATGATCTCGAGCAGATGTTCACGGGAAATATTGAATTGCTGCACAACCGGCACCAGTGCCTGTGCGGCAGGATGCTGTGGCTTGCCTCCGTAGATTTCGTCCACCTCTGTGCGCCACCAGTTCAGGGTTGTCGCTGCCACAACGGGATCCGTACACTCGTCTACCACGTCGTCCACTTCGCGGCAGAAGGCATACAGCGCGGTGATGGCACGGCGCTTGTCCCTGGGCAGGAACATGAAGCTGTAGTAGAAGCTGGAGCCGCTTTGTTTGGCCTTGTCTTCACAGTATTGATCTGGATCCATATCGGTTTTCAAATAATTCGACATAGTTAAAACCCCTCCCCAGCCTACCCTTGTCAGGGGAGCTCAAGTGGCCTCCCCTAACAAGGGGAGGTTTGGAGGGGTTGTGGTTCTAAAACGGCGCGCTTCTGGCCAGCATGATAACCCAGTCGTAAGGCTTCAATAACGGGCGGCGGCGGAAGATGTCGTATTGCGCGCTTTCCAGTTTGCCGAGTATGCGCAACCCGCCGGCGATGATCATGCGCATCTCAAGACCGATGCGCCCTGTGAGTATGCTGCCGAGGGGCTTACCCGAAAGCATCAGCGCGCGCGCCCTGTCGACCTGGAACTTCATCAGTGCCCGCCATTTCTCATCGCAAATGCCGCGGGCGATCTGCTCCTCGCTTACGCCGTAGCGCACAAGCTCATCCTGCGGCAGATAGATGCGCCCGATGGCATGGTCCTTGGCAACATCCTGCCAGAAGTTGATGATTTGCAGTGAAGTGCAGATCGCATCCGAATACGCGATGTTGACAGGTGTGGCTTCATCATAGAGATGCAGCAGCAGGTTCCCGACCGGATTGGCCGAGCGGCGACAGTAGTCGAGCAGATCGCTGAAATCGGCGTAGCGTTTCTTCACTACGTCCTGCGAGAATGCATCCAGCAAATCTTGAAATGGCTGTATCGGCAGATCATGCTGGTGGACTTCTGCGGCGAGATTCCGGAATAGCGGGGTGAGGGGCGTTTCGTTGTCTGCGACACGTGCCAGCTCGGCGCGGAAACCATCGAGCTGTTTCAGGCGTTCTTCGTTCGACAGGTCGCCTTCATCGGCGATATCGTCAGCCGCCCGGGCGAAATGGTAGATCGCCGCGACCGGTTTGCGCAGCCGCCGTGGCAACAAAATCGAAGCGACCGGGAAATTCTCGTAATGATCGACCGGCATTTATAAACCCATCTTTCGGGCGAATCGCGGCGTCGCGTGCTCGCTCATTCCCTGCCTACATTAATGGTATGTCTCGTCATTCTCAGATAAAACTCCTAGCCATTCGACTAAGCCCGCATGCGGGCAAGTCACTGGTTATGCACGGCTGCTTGCGCTCCATCCCGAAATTCTGAATTTCTTGGTGTTTTAAGGTTGAAGAAGATCGTTGCGGTGCAGCAAGAACACGAACTGATCCCCCGCGCTGACATCCGGCCAAGTGAACGGCAGGTCGGGATAAGCCGCTTCCAGCGCATCACGGTTGTGGCCGATCTCGACGACCAGAATGCCGTTATCGGTGAGATGTTGCGCGGCGTGTTCGAGGATGATGCGGGTCGCATCCAGGCCGTCCTGTCCGCTGCCCAGCGCCAGCTTGGGCTCGTGCAGATATTCCTGGGGAAGCGCGGCGACCGATTGTGCATCCACATAGGGAGGGTTGCTGATGATCAAGTCATACCGTTTGCTGTCAAGCTTGGCGAACATATCCGATTCGACCAGGCTGATACGGTCCTGGAGTTGATAATCGGCGACATTGCGTTCCGCGACTGCAAGTGCGGCGGATGACAAGTCCACCGCGTCCACGCTGGCATTGGGAAAAGCGTGTGCAGCGAGGATGGCAAGGCAGCCACTGCCGGTGCACAGGTCCAAAACATCGGTGATCGCTTCTGGGTCTGGGATCCACGGGCTGAGCTGTTCGAGCAGCAATTCGGCAATGAACGAGCGCGGCACGATGACACGTTCGTCCACGTAAAAGCTAAATTCGCCCAGAAATGCCTGATGGGTCAGGTAGGCGGCGGGGATGCGATGTTCGACACGCCGGTGAATGATGTTCAACACCTCGCTGCACTCGCTGTCGGTCAGGCTCGCATCAAGGAAGGGTTCCAGCCGGTCCAGCGGAAGGCGCAGGGTATGCAGAATCAGGTAGGCTGCTTCATCGTAGGCATCGCTGCTGCCATGCCCGAAAAACAACCCGGCCTGGTTGAAGCGGCTCACCGCGAAACGCAGGAAGTCACGCACGGTGCGCAGGTTTTGTGCGGCCTCGGCAAAATATCCGCTCATTTGCAAAGCAAGTCTTCGAGCGTGCGCTGGTAAGTCAGCTTGAGGGGCTCGATGTCGGCCACACCTACGCATTCATTGAGCTTGTGTATCGTGGCATTCAATGGTCCGAATTCGATCACCTGCGGACAGATGTCGGCGATGAAGCGTCCATCCGAGGTGCCGCCGCTGGTGGAAAGTTCCGGTGTGATGCCGTAACTCTGTTCAATCGCCTTGCTGACCGCGGCTACCAGGCCGCCCTTTGCGGTGATGTACGGCTTGCCGGACAACTCCCATTCCAGATCGTAGGTCACGCCGTGCTTGTCCAGTATCGCGTGAACCTTGTCCTTGAGTCCCTGCTCGGTGCTGGCGGTGGAAAATCGGAAATTGAACAGAATCTCGACCGTGCCGGGGACGACATTGGTCGCGCCGGTGCCGGCATTCATGTTGGAGATCTGCCATGAGGTGGGCGGGAAATATTCGTTGCCATTGTCCCAGGTGGTTGCGGCGAGTTCGGCGATTGCTGGCGCGACCATGTGAATCGGATTCTTGATCAGGTGGGGATAGGCGATATGGCCCTGGATACCTTTCACAATCAGCGTGCCGTTCAGCGAGCCGCGCCGTCCATTCTTGATCATGTCGCCTACCTTCTTGTTTGAGGTGGGTTCGCCGACGATGCAGTAATCCAGCAGTTCACCGCGCGCCTGCAATGCCTCCACCACCCGAACCGTGCCGTCGACCGCTATGCCTTCCTCATCGGAGGTGATCAGCAGCGCGATCGAGCCATCGTGGTTCGGATGCTGGGCAAGAAAGGCCTCGATCGCGGTGATGAATGCCGCGATGGAAGTCTTCATGTCGGCGGCACCGCGTCCGTACAGCATGCCATCGCGTATGGTTGGCTCGAACGGCGGGCTGAACCAGTTCTCCACCGGCCCGGTGGGAACCACATCGGTGTGCCCGGCAAACACCACGACGGGGGACGCGGTGCCGCACCGTGCCCAGAAATTGTCGACGCTGCCGAAGCGCATGCGTTCTATCTTGAATCCCAGTTTCTCCAGGCGTTCGATCAGTATCTCCTGGCAGCCGGCATCGTCTGGGGTCAGCGAGCGGCGGGCGATCAGGGTTTTGGCAAGTTGCAAGGTATCGGACATGACGGTATTCAAGATTTGAGATTGAAAATTGTGGCATAAGCCGCATCGTCAAATCCGACATGCAGCAGCTTGCCGTTTTGTTCCAATAACGGGCGCCTGATCACGCTGGTTTTTTCCAGCATCAGCGCGAGTGCGGAATTTGCGTCCTGGAGGCCTTGTTTGCGCTGCTCCGGCAGGCCCCGCCAGGTTAAGCCGCTGCGATTGATCAGCTGTGTCCAGTCTGTTTGTTCAAGCCACCTTTGTGCAATGGCCCGATCCAGCCCCAGCTTTTTGAAATCGTGAAACTCGAATTCGATATCGTGCTGCGCCAGCCAGTCGCGCGCCTTTTTAACCGTATTGCAGTTGGGGATGCCGTACAACTTGTATTTGCGGGTGTCCTTCATTTGTTGTCGTGCAAATTGAGCTTGATACCGGCAAAGTCGGCGCTTGGTGCAGGCTTCTGGGCTTGCGGGTTCGCGAATACCGGCACCTTCTGCGTGTCGGTGCGCTCGGAAAAATCAAGCAAAGTGGCCAAATTGCTTGCGGAATCGGCATTGCGCAACGCCTCCTCCTTGCTGATCAACTGCTTCTTGAACAGTTTGTACAGGGCTTGCTCGAAGGTTTGCGAACCGGCGGATACGCTCTTTTCGATCGACTCGCGAATCTTGTCGAGTTCGTCGTTCTTGATCTGGTCGGCGATCAGCGAAGTGTTGAGCAGGATTTCCACGGCCGGGATTTGCTTGCCTTGCACGCCGCGCACCAGACGCTGGGAGATCACCGCGCGCAGGCACATCGACAAATCCGCCAGCACGCCCCTGCGGGATTCATACGGGAAAAAATTCACGATCCGGTTCAGCGCGTGATAACTGTTGTTGGCGTGCAGGGTCGTCAGGCACAGATGCCCGGTCTGGGCAAAGATCAGTGCCTGCTTGAGCGTTTCCCGGTCGCGTACTTCGCCTATCATCAGCACATCCGGTGCTTCGCGCATCCCGCTGTACAAGGCGCTTTCATAGGTGAGCGTGTCCGTGCCGATTTCGCGCTGGTTAACGATGCTTTTGTTGTGTTTGAAAATAAACTCGATTGGTTCTTCGATGGTCAGGATATGGCCGCTGGTCGAATTGTTGCGATGCTCGATCATGGAGGCCAGCGTGGTGGATTTGCCGGAACCGGTCGCGCCGACCACCAGCACCAGGCCGCGCTTTTCCATGACCAGTTCCTGCAGCACGTCGGGCAGGTTCAGCTCTTCGGAATTGCCGATTTTGCTTTTAATGTGGCGAATCACGATAGCCAGGTCGCCGCGCTGGCGGAAAATATTGACCCGGAAATTTCCGATGCCCTCGGCGCGATAGGAAAAATTCATCTCCAGATAGGTTTCAAAATCGGCTATCTGCTGCGGCGTCATCATCTCGTAGGCGATGCGCTTGACCACATCGGCATCAAGAGACTGGGCATTGACCGGCATTGCGACGCCGTCGATCTTGATGTTGACGGGCGCGCCGACCGAGAAGAACAAGTCGGAAGCCTGCTTGTTGGCGGCCAGTTGCAGTAACGGTGTAACGATCATTGTATGCTCCTTAAAATCCAGAGTTCCGTTGCCATACTTCGTTGTACTCCAAATATTTTGCTTGCAGATGAACCGGTTGCGGTGCGGAGATTTCCGGTTTCGACATCACGAGCCATGAATTGGCATGAGTCTTCACCACTACTACATGTGGTCCTGCAATCATTATTTGGCCGGAAAATCCATCAAACATGCAATCTGCCGTTGCAACAATACTGCCGCCGCAATCAAATCCCGCGCAGCAATTCGTTGATTCCCACTTTCGACAAGGTTTTGGCATCCACCTTCTTCACGATCACCGCGCAGTAAAGACTGTAGCTGCCGTCCTTGGAAGGCAGACTGCCGCTGACAACCACGGAACCGGATGGTACCCGGCCATAATGGATCGCGCCAGTTTCACGGTCATAGATCTTGGTGCTTTGGCCGATAAAAACGCCCATCGAAATCACCACATTGTCTTCCAGTATCACGCCCTCCACGATTTCCGAGCGTGCGCCGATGAAGCAGTTGTCGCCGATGATGGTCGGGTTGGCCTGCACCGGTTCCAGCACGCCGCCGATGCCGACCCCGCCGCTCAGGTGCACGTTCCTGCCGATCTGCGCGCAGGACCCGACGGTTGCCCACGTGTCGACCATGGTGCCTTCATCGACGTATGCGCCGATATTCACATAGGAAGGCATCAGTACCACGTTCTTGGCGATGTATGCGCCCCTGCGCGCCGCGGCGGGAGGAACCACCCGAAAACCGCCTTCGCGGAAGTCGCGGCTGTTGTAGTCGGCGAACTTGGACGGGACCTTGTCGTAATAGTTGGTGAATCCGCCCTTGATGAAGGCATTGTCTTCCAGCCTGAATGAAAGCAGCACGGCTTTTTTCAGCCATTGATGGGTAACCCACTGGCCGGCTATCTTTTCGGCCACACGCAGCGTGCCCTGGTCGAGCTGGGCAATCACGCTGTCGACCGCTTCCTTGAGCTGTGCGTCGGCATTGCGCGGGGTGATCTCGGCGCGGCGTTCGAAGTTCTTTTCGATGATCTGTTGCAATTGGTCCATGGTGATTTCCTGTTAATAAATATAGTCGTCAGACGTTGGTCATAGATTGCTACCCAGTCAATCCCATTGCAGCGGACAAAACCAGCCGGCTAGCGGCTGGCAAGCTTGAGGCTGTATTCAGCGATGCGTTGCGCGGCTTCGACGGTCTCTTCGGCACCGGCGACCAGTGCCAGCCTTACAAAATTTTCGCCGGGGTTGATGCCATCCGCGCTGCGTGCTAGGTAACTGCCCGGCAAAACGGCCACATTATAGTCGCGATACAAGCCTTGCGCGTAGCGGGTATCGGCTGCCGGTGTGCGTACCCACAGGTAGAAGCCGGCTTCCGGCATGGAAACCGGCAGTGCCGATTTCAGTATTCCGACCACGCGCTCGATCTTTTCCCTGTACATGCGGCGGTTTTCGGCAACGTGTGCTTCGTCATTCCAGGCCGCGATACTGGCAGCTTGGATCGCCGGGTTCATTGCCGAACCGTGGTAGGTGCGGTACAGCGCAAATCGCTCGAGCGCACTGGCATCACCGGCAACAAAGCCGGAACGCATGCCCGGAACGTTGGACCGTTTCGACAGGCTGGAAAACACCACCAGGTTCTTGTAATCCTTGCGGCCAAGGCGATGGGCGGCCTGCAGCGCACCCAGCGGTTTTTCGGAAAAGTAAATCTCGGAATAGCATTCATCCGAGGCGATCACAAATCCGTGGCGGTCGGACATCTCGAACAATTCTTTCCACTCCTCCAGCGTCATCACTCGCCCGGTCGGATTGCCCGGTGAGCATACATAAACAAGCTGGGTGCGTTGCCAGACTTCAGCCGTCAATTGGGAATAATCCAGCGCAAAGTTGCTCTCAGGCATGGTGTTCAGGAACCGGGGTGTGGCGCCCGCAAGGTATGCCGCGCCTTCATAAATCTGGTAGAACGGGTTGGGGCAGACCACGACCGGGTTATCCTTGCTTCGGTCGACAACCGTTTGTGCAAACGAGAACAGCGCTTCGCGACTGCCGTTCACCGGCAGGACCTGGGTGCCGGAGTCCGGCGCGGGGATTCCATAGCGCGCGGCCAGCCAGTTTGCTATTGTGCCGCGCAACGCGTCGCTGCCGGCGGTTGTGGGATAATTTGCCAGCCCGTCAAGATTGTTCGCCAGCGCGTCGCGGATGAATTGCGGCGTGGCATGTTTTGGTTCGCCGATGGACAGGCTGATGGGGCGATAGCCGGGGTTGGGGTGAACTTCGCGAAACAATGCGGCGAGTTTCTGGAACGGGTATGGCTGCAATCGCTGTAAATCTGGGTTCATCTTGGCAAATCCGGGTTCATTTGATGGAGCAATGCGCAACTATTGCGCTTGTGTTACGACGCCGGCAGGCGGGTCAATATCCTCGTGTGCGATCTTTTGGATTTCGTGCCTGTGCGATTCTCGCCTTTTTCGGCCTGTTCTCATACCGCCCCGCAGAGTTTTTTTCAGTCCGATCAGCACGAAAGTTTCTCATTATATAAGGGTCTAGCCAGTGCCATCAAAACAAAATGCAATGCCTGTAGCCGGCGCCATCAGCGGTGCGCTGGTATGGGGATTGATCTGGTATCCCTACCGCGTGTTGCAGGGAGCAGGCGTGTCCGGGACGCTGGCAACCCTGATCACATTTCTATTGGCAATGCTGTGCGGCATGATCCTGATGCCGGGTGCATGGCGGCAATTGCACCCGCGGTTTAGGGCCGGCTGGTGGGCGGTTTTGCTGGTTTTCAGCGCCGGCTTGACCAATTTCGGCTATGTGCTGGCGGTGTTGCACGGCGAGGTGATGCGCGTGTTGCTGTTGTTCTATCTTGCGCCGCTGTGGACCATCCTGTTTTCATTTTGGCTGCTGGGCGAGCGCCTAAACCGCTATGGTGCTATGGTGATGTTGCTGTCATTTTGCGGCGCAGTCATCATGCTGTGGGAACCGCAACGGGGAATGCCTCTCCCGCAAAATCCTGCCGAATGGATCGGCATGTTTGCGGGTATGGCTTTCGCACTTTCCAACGTCGTGTCGCGCCGCGCCGCTAATCTGAGCTTGCAGGCAAAATCCTACACTGTCTGGCTTGGCACGGCCCTGCTCACTGCGTTGCTGGTTTGGTGGCAGGGAGGTTTGATTGATCGGCTGCAGGCAATAGGCATGCAATCCTGGCTGTTGCTCGGGTTGTTGGGTATTGTGCTGTTCTGTTCCACTTTCGCGCTGCAATATGCGATCGCCAACCTGTCCGCCAATCGCGCCATTGTCCTGTTCCTGTTCGAACTGGTGGTGGCCGTGATTTCTTCATATTTTCTCGCCAATGAAACCCTGCACCTGCGAGACTGGCTTGGGGCATTGCTGATCGTTTCGGCCAGCCTGCTATCGGGGAAACTGCTCCCGGAACCCAAATGATAGCCGGGTAAAACCGGGCAGCCTGGTTGGATTCTGCACGCAGGGCTTTTCCAAAAGACGGCGTTATCATGTACCATGTGATATCGTTTTCGATTGATTTAACCGGGCTGGCAAAGGGCTGATTTCTTGAAAATGAGCAATATCCCTACATCCGCCGAGATCAACAACCTGTTCGCCAACAGCGACCCTGGCGCGGTTTGGGGCAAGGCCGGAAATTTTCTTGCCCGGATCAATCCGGGCTATGACCAGTCCCCGATCAAATCCGTGTTTGACGATGTGGTCAGTCTTTTTCGTGGCGAATATCCCGGCTACAGTTCCATCAGGACGCTTTACCATGATATGTCTCACACGCTGGACGTGTTTCTGTGCGCGGTGCGGTTAATGCATGGCGTTCAACTTTCCGGAGTTCATCTGAGAGATGATGAAATCACGCTGGTGATGATGGCTGCACTGATGCACGACATAGGCTATTCGCAGCAGGAAGGCGAGGAAGGCGGAACCGGCGCGCAATACACCCGGACCCATGTCATACGCGGCGTCGATTTTATGAAAAAGTACGTTGCCGCAAGTCGTTTCCCTTCAACTTATGCGGCTGCGCTGGAGCCGATGATGAGCGGTACGGATCCGGCGCTGAACTTTTCCGAGATAGAGTTTCCGGACGAGCGCACGCGCCTCATGGGGCAAATCGTCGTCACCGCCGATCTGACCGGGCAAATGGCGGATCGAACCTATCTGGAGAAGCTGCTGTTTCTGTATCTCGAGTTCAAGGAGGCACATTTCGGAAACTACCAGAGCATGTTCGATCTGTTGAAGCAGACCAACACGTTCTACGGCGTCACCCGGGAAAAGCTCGACGGCGTCCTTGGCGGCATATACCGTATGCTGGGCCTGCACTTCAGGGACATGATGGGTGTCGGGAACAATTACTATCTCGAGGCGATCGGGAAAAACCTTATCTACCTGTCGAGCGTGATCAAACACGAGGAGGAATATCTTTCCATGCTCAAGCGCGGCGGGATCGCAGAGAAATCCAAAGTCCTGGACTCGTCCAACTGATCATTGTAGGTCTTGCGGCAGGAGAGGCACCGCAGCGGTTTCAGCCAGCGGTCTCCGTATCAGTGATGATCAGGCTATCGTCACGTCCCTGGAGAGATACACATCCTGGATCGCATTCAATAATGCCACCCCGTCTTTCATGGGTTTCTGGAACGCCTTGCGGCCCGAGATCAGCCCCATTCCGCCGGCGCGCTTGTTGATCACCGCGGTGCGCACCGCCTGATGCAGGTCGTCCTTTCCCGACGCGCCCCCGGAATTGATCATGCCCACGCGCCCCATGTAGCAGTTCGCCACCTGGTAGCGTACCAGGTCGATCGGGTCGTCGGTGGTCAGTTCGCTGTACACCTTGGGGTGGGTCTTGCCGAACTTGATCGCGTTGTAGCCGCCGTTGTTCTCCGCCATTTTCTGTTTCACGATGTCGGCGTTGATCGTGACGGCAAGATGGTTGGCCTGCCCGGTCAGGTCCGCGGCAACGTGATAATCCTTGTCGGCGGTCTTGAAAGCAGGATTGCGCAGGTAGGCCCACAGTATCGTGGCCATGCCCAGTTCATGGGCGTGTTCGAATGCTTCGGAAACTTCCTGTATCTGGCGGCGAGAATGTTCGGAGCCGTAGAATACCGTTGCGCCGACCGCCACCGCGCCCATGTCAAAGGCCTGGTCCACGCTGGCGAACAGCGTCTGGTCGTAGATGTTGGGATAGGTGAGCAGCTCGTTGTGGTTGATCTTCACGATGAACGGAATCTTGTGCGCGTAGCGGCGCGCAACTGAGGAAAGCACGCCAAGCGTGGAGGCCACGCCGTTGCAGCCGCCCTCGATGGCAAGCTTGACGATGTTGTCGGGATCGAAATAGATCGGATTGGGCGCGAACGATGCGCCGCCGGAATGCTCCACGCCCTGGTCCACCGGCAGCAGCGACAGGTAACCGGTATTGGCCAGCCGCCCCTGGCTGTACAGCGCCTGCAAGCTGCGCAGCACGCCGGGCTTGCGGTCCTTGATCGCCACCACGCGATCGACAAAATCCGCGCCGGGCAGGTGCAGGGATTCTTTGGGTATTCCGGCGCAGCGATGTTTCAACAGCTGTTCCGCTTCATCACCAAGCAATTGAACAATGTTCGTCATGATTCCGCTCCTTGTGGTTTAAACACATAGCTTATGTTACTCCTGTTACAGCACAATGAAATCCATATTCCAGTGTGTATAATTTCGCCCAATAGCAACGCACCCAATCATACGGAATGACACTCAAATGAAACCTCTCGTCATCGGTACGCCGCTCACTCCTTCCGCTACCCGCGTCATGCTGCTCGGCAGCGGGGAACTGGGCAAGGAAGTCATCATCGCGCTGCAACGACTTGGCGTGGAAACCATCGCAGTGGATCGCTATGCCAATGCGCCCGGACAGCAGGTTGCGCATCGTGCCCATGTGATCAATATGGCGGACGGCGCTGCATTGCGCGCGCTGATAGAGCAGGAAAGGCCGCACATAGTCGTGCCGGAGATCGAGGCCATCGCCACCGCCATGCTCGAAGAAATCGAGCGCGAGGGACTGGCACGCGTGATCCCCACCGCGCGCGCCGCGCGCCTGACCATGAACCGGGAAGGCATACGCCGTTTGGCGGCGGAGACCCTAAGCCTGCCCACTTCCCCGTATCGCTTTGCAGACAGCCTTGCCGACATGCGTGCCGCAATCGAACAGATCGGCTATCCGTGCATCGTCAAGCCGGTGATGTCCTCTTCCGGCAAGGGACAGTCCAGGGTGGACGATCCGGCCGGGGTGGAAGCGGCATGGGACTATGCCGCCAGCGGCAGCCGCGTGAACCAGGGCAGGGTGATTGTCGAAGGCATGATCCAGTTCGATTATGAGATCACCCAGCTTACCGTGCGCGCGATCGGTGCGGACGGCAAGATAGAAACCCATTTCTGCGACCCGATCGGCCATGTGCAGGTGCAGGGCGATTATGTCGAAAGCTGGCAGCCACAAGAAATGTCGGAACTGGCACTGAAGCGCACGCACGACATTGCCAGGAGGGTAACCGACAACCTTGGCGGGCTGGGGATCTTCGGTGTGGAACTGTTCGTCAAGGGCAACCAAGTCTGGTTCAGCGAAGTCAGCCCGCGCCCGCACGACACCGGTATGGTCACGATGTGCTCGCAGGTGCAGAACGAATTCGAGCTGCACGCCCGTGCCATACTGGGCCTGCCGGTGAACACCGCGCTGCGCAGCCCGGGCGCTTCCGCGGTGATCTACGGACAGCATGAGGCAAAGGGGATCGCCTTTACTGGTGTGGCAGAAGCGTTGCGCGTTCCGGACAGCGATGTGCGCCTGTTCGGCAAGCCGGAGTCCTTCAAGAAGCGCCGCATGGGTGTCGCGCTGGCGACCGGCAAGGACACCGGCGAGGCGCGGGAACGTGCCAAACTGGCGGCGAGCAAGGTCGTGCCGGTCAAGGCCTGAACGACTGCCAGGCATCATGATCACGGGTATCCTGCATGCCTCTTTCCTAACGTCTGACTTGGCCAGATCGCGCGCTTTTTATGAGGGCGTACTCGGTTTGCGTCCAGACCCGGGCCGGCCGGCGATGAGCTACGAAGGTGTGTGGTACAACGTCGGACCAGGCCAGCAGATTCATTTGCTGTTGTTGCCCAACCCGGAAGCCGGCATTCCGCGCCCACCCCACGGCGGACACGACCGGCATGTCGCGCTGGCAGTATCTGATCTTGCGAAGTTGATCGAGCAACTGGACTGGGCCGGAGTCCCTTACACGCGCAGTTCCTCAGGCCGCCGCGCGCTGTTTTGCCGCGATCCGGACGGGAATGCGTTGGAGCTGATGTGACTAAAAAATAAACGGCACCATGCGCTTTGTATCCCGGGCGTAGACAGGATACGCCGGATAGATACCAACGATCAGGCGTTCCTCACACAACATTCTGCCAACGGCACCGATGGTGAGCAGGACGCCCAGCAGCAAATTTAACAGAGACCAATTTGCCAGCACGCCCGACCAGCCGAATACGCAGGCGGCGGTGTAGATCGGATGGCGGATGAAACGATAAGGCCCCGTCGTGACCAATCCGCCGGTTGAGGGATTTGCTACCGCATGGAAGCTTCGCCTTCCGAAGGTCATGCGTGCCCAAACCATCAGCGCAACGGCTGCAACTTCCGCGAGGACCGCTGATGGATGCAATGAGAAGAATGCGCCGCGAAACAAAAGCCCCGCTAACGCAAGCGCCATAAGCAGCAATGCCGCAAGCGAAATTGTTTTCAACATGTCTCCTGGCTCCTCGTTACGAATGTGGTTGATCAATATACTTTGAAACCATGATATACCGGCCTAGTGTAGGCGAACCGCACGCATCTATGCAGGTTAACGATTAGATCGAAATCCCCGCAGGCTGACTTTCTGAATACCTTGTTATCGCGGCATATTCGTTCAGTTCATCAGGTTCATTTAATGTCATGTGGAAATCCAACAATGTTTATAATACTTCGGCTGGCCAGGTAAGTATCAGGGGCGTATTTTTTCTAGGGAAACACCGATTAAGTCCACGTGATGAGCATCAAGTGCGTTATTGATCTGGGCTATGCACAAGGGCAGACGAGATGAAACAGACAACGCTGGCAGTAAATGGATTCGAGGCGCACCGCAAGGCAACCCGCAAAGCGGAGTTTCTGTCGCGCATGGATAAACTGGTGTCATGGTCAGAATTTTGCGCAGTGATTGATCCTTTCTATCCGAAGGCTGGAAATGGGCGTCCGCCGGTTGGTCTGCAACGCATGCTGCGGATGTACTTCATTGCCAACTGGTTCAACCTGTCCGATGTGGCCTGCGAAGACGCGCTGTACGACGTACCGGTATTTCGAGAGTTCTGCCAGTTCGACCTGGGACGCGAGCGAATCCCGGATGCCACGACCCTGATGAACTTTCGCCATTTGCTCGAGCAGAACCAACTGGGCGCTGCGATGTTTGCCAAGGTGGGCGCACTGCTTCTTGCCAATGGCATGAAGCTTTCCGGCGGCACCATTGTGGACGCCACCATCATCGAAGCGCCGAGCTCGACCAAGAACGCCGACAACGGCCGCGATCCCGAGATGCACCAGACCAAGAAGGGCAACCAGTGGCACTTCGGCATGAAGGTGCACATTGGCGTGGACAGCCGTAGCGGTCTTGCCCACAGCGCCACGGTCACCCCGGCCAATGTCCACGATAGCCAGGAACTGCCGAACCTGCTGCATGGCAACGAGACTCGGCTGTATGGTGACAGCGCCTACACTGGGCAGAAGGAAGCGCTCAAACAAGCTGCGCCGAAAGCCCGTGACTTCACCAACAAACGGGGGCGCCGCAACACGCCATTGACCGATGCGGATCAGAAAACCAATCGCAGGAAGTCGCAGGTGCGTGCCAAGGTTGAACATGCATTCCGGCCACTCAAGAACATCTATGGATTTGCCAAGGTGCGTTACCGTGGCTTGATGAAGAATGCCAACCGGCCCTTTGCATTGCTGGCACTGATCAATCTGGACAAATGGGGAATGCCGCTGCTGACAGGATAGGTGTGTCCAGCGTAGCAAATATCAGGGGAATATCCTGTGAATGAGACGACATGCTGAGCAATTACAGATGAAAAACGACTTTTTGTTCAACAATCCGGATTCGCCAACACAACTCCTGCTCAGTGCAGGTGGTTGTTCGGCGTTTCCCTAGTTAATTACTCAACAGGAAAAGGAACAGTCATGAGCGTAAAACTTTCTCACCGGATTTGTGGCGTAATTCTGGGCGCAGCATTGTGCCTGCAAGCATCTGCCGCCATGGCAGACATTGTGGCTACCGATAATTTGGCGGCCCAGAATCAGACAGCAGCGGAAAAAGCAAAGATTCAGGCTTTTCTCGACAGGGCGGATGTCAAGGTTCGACTGCAGGCGTTGGGAGTCGCCGAACCGATGGCTAAAGACCGCGTGGCGGCCATGACCGACCAGGAAGTACATGCCATGGCTCAGAAAATCGATTCGATGCCGGCCGGGGGTACGCTGAGTAATACCAATTTGACCCTGATCCTGCTCATCGTGCTTCTGTTGTTGCTGATTTAGTCATCCAGCACGATATACCAGCAGCGCAACATTGGTGGTAACCGGCTGGACCGGCAGACTTTTAGTCAGACGGCAGCATTCGGCAAAATGAATACCATTGATTTTACGGTGCCGGATTCGGGTACACCTTGTGCACCGCCTCGATCTTTTCCAGCACTTCTGCCGGTAGTGCCACTTCGGCACTGTCCAGATTTTCATTCAGCTGGTTCAGGTTGGTTGCGCCGATGATCACACTTCCGGTGAACCGGCGGGTGCGTGCAAAGGCCAGCGCCATCGTTGCCGGCGTCAGTCCGGCCTCCTGTGCGATGCGCACATATTCCTTCGTGGCGGCTGGCACATTGGGTTTCTCGTAGCGCTGCCCGAAGTTGGCGAACTGCGTGATGCGTCCCTTTGCGTTCGGGTCGGCGAGATATTTCCCGGACAGGTGACCGAATGCCAGCGGGCTGTAGGCCAGCAGTCCTACTTGCAGGTGGTGGCAGACTTCAGCCAGCCCGGTTTCGAAGCTGCGGTTCATCAGATGGTAGGCATTCTGCACCGTAACAACCCTGGGCAGCCCCAACTTTTCCGCGCACCTGATAAATTCGCTGACACCCCAGGGGGTTTCGTTGGACAGCCCGACATGACGCACCTTTCCGGTCTTGACCAAATCCGCCAACACCTGCAACTGCTCGGAAATCGGCACTGTGTCATGTTCCTGTGAGGCGTCATAACTGGTCGCGCCGAACATCGGCACATAGCGGTCCGGCCAATGGATCTGGTAGAGGTCGACATAGTCTGTCTGCAACCGCTTCAGGCTGCTGTCGATGGCCGCCTCAAGATTCTGGCGATCGATGCGCGGGCTATTGCGTATCCACGCGAAGCCGCGCGAGGGGCCGGCGATCTTGGTTGCGACGACCAGCTTGTCGCGCGGCTGATGCTTCAGCCATGAGCCGATGTAACTTTCGGTGCGGCCCTGTGTTTCGGCGCGCGGCGGCACCGGATACATCTCGGCCGCATCGATGAAGTTCACTCCGCGCGATACCGCCAGGTCGAGTTGAGCATGCGCTTCCGCCTCGCTGTTCTGTTCGCCGAAGGCCATCGTGCCGAGGCACAACGATGACACTTTTAAATCGCTGCTACCCAATTGCCTGTATTCCATAAATTTGCTCCTGATAAAAATCCCGCTGCTATTTTAATCCAGATGGAATTTTTGGTTGTCGGCCTTAGCGTGCTGACATCCGCGGCATGAAGATACTCATTGTTCGTTTCACATTCATCGCCCACGATGCCGTTTCAGCCCGGCGAAACCGGTGCGGCGGACAAGATTGACCGCGCATTGCATCTGAACCGGGTGATGACCTGCGGCATGCTGGCGATGGATGCATGGCTGTTTGATCCGGACGAGCGATATGTCATAGCGTCGCTGCGATTGCGTTTAGCGCATCCGCCGACAAGCTGATCACTGGAACGCGCTGTGCGGTACCCAGATTTGGATAGTTCCGGGCGGTCGTGCGGTAATAGCTCGGGTCGTAATGCAGCGTGAGCAATTCCGCTACCATGGGCTCGAAATCCCCCTGGCGGATCAACATACTCCAGTGTTCAAGCTGTTTGGTTCCGTGAAAGCGGTGCAGCGATTGCAGATGCGCGATCAAGGATTCCGGATGCTGAACATAGTGGCGGTAGTCGGCGAGTAGTCCGGCAACCCGGGTTGCCAAAGGCGTTTCCACCAGCAGACAGGTGCCGGCATGCATCGCCGAGATCAGCGCCGGGGGCAGGGTGATCAGGCCGATCTTGCTGCTTTCCGCCTCAACATAAACTGGACGGTCGGCGTCGAAGTTTTGCAGCGTCTGCAGGAGCATGCTGTCGAAATATTTTTGCGCGGGTTGGGGTTGATCGGGGAGCCTGCCCAGCACCGAGCCGCGATGGCTCGCCAGTGCTTCCAGATCGAGCACCTGATGTCCGGTAGCGGCCAGGGCCGCGAGCAAATGGCTCTTGCCCGATCCGGTGGGGCCGCAGACTACGCGGAATGTCAGGTTTTGCGGCAAGCTTTCAAGTTTATCTCGCACATCGCGCCGGTAAGTTTTGTAGCCGCCTTCCAGCTTGTGTGCCGCCCAGCCGACCTGCGCCAGGATGATGCTCATCGCACCGCTGCGCTGTCCGCCGCGCCAGCAGTAGACCAGCGGCCGCCATGATTTGGGATGACCATGGAATCGCGCTTGCAGGTGATGGGCGATATTGATCGCGATCAGCGCCGCGCCGACCTTGCGTGCCTCGAACGGCGAAACCTGCTTGTACAGCGTCCCGACGGTGATCCGCTCTTCGTCACTGAGCACCGGGCAATTGATCGCGCCGGGAATGTGATCCTCTGCGAACTCCGCCGGTGTGCGCACGTCGATAATTTCGTCAAAGTCGCCCAGTTGTGATAGGTTTGCAGTCCTGAAAAGCATTTGCCTGATTAAAAGTGATTTGCCGAAAAAAATTTATGTAAAAGGAATGATCCGTGTCTGAAGTCCAGGTAATGCCGGAAATCAAGTTGACCCAATTGTCGCACGGCGGCGGCTGCGGCTGCAAAATAGCGCCGGCTTTGTTGCAGCAAATTCTCGGGGCAGCTAAACAGAAGCTGCCGTTTGCCAACCTGATGGTCGGCACGGAGACCAGCGACGATGCGGCGGTTTACCGTCTCAACGACCAGCAGGCGATCATCGCGACCACCGATTTTTTCATGCCCATCGTCGATGACCCGTTCGACTTTGGACGCATCGCCGCGACCAATGCGCTGTCAGACGTGTACGCAATGGGGGGCACGCCGATCATGGCGCTGGCTATCGTCGGCATGCCGATCAGCAAGCTGCCGGTCGAGACGATACGCTCCATCCTGCAAGGCGGCGAAGCAGTATGCGAAGCGGCGGGGATTCCGCTGGCAGGCGGGCATTCTATCGATTCGGTCGAGCCGATCTACGGGCTGGTGGCGATCGGCATCGTGCATCCCGATCATCTGAAAAAGAACAGCGGTGCGCAAGACGGTGACGTGCTGATACTCGGCAAGGGTCTGGGCGTCGGCGTGCTTGCTGCGGCGCTTAAGAAGGACGTACTGTCCGCCGCGGGGTACGCCCAGATGATCGAGACCACCACCCAACTGAATGCTGTGGGCAGCGAACTGTCCGCATTGCACGACGTACATGCGCTGACCGACGTGACTGGATTCGGCCTGCTCGGCCATTTGCTGGAGATGTGCCGCGGCTCGGGATTGGGTGCAGAGGTGAGATTCGACAAGGTGCCTGTCCTGCCCGAGGCTTTGCCGCTGGCGCAGCAGGGCATCGGTCCCGGTGCAATCGACCGCAATCTCGCCAGCTACGGACATGAAGTCGAGTTTGCACCACAACTGGACAACTGGCAGCGCCGCATGCTGGCAGACCCGCAGACCAGTGGCGGATTGTTGGTGGCCGTTGCTCCTGATGGTGCGGAAAAAGTGTTGTCCTGTTTCCAGCGCGCCGGT
Source organism: Gallionella sp. (assembly GCA_049684555.1). Classification (GTDB taxonomy): domain Bacteria; phylum Pseudomonadota; class Gammaproteobacteria; order Burkholderiales; family Gallionellaceae; genus Gallionella. The sequence goes on from JBAVGB010000034.1 coordinate 18,868, forward strand.
TTCGCGCAAGCTGCGGAGATTGGCACGATGAAATTAGGTGGGCCGCGTGTAGAGGTGAGCAATAGTTAGTGCAGCCGCAATTTATGGCTTGCGGTCACCGGCAAGAATTCAATTCTGCTATGTGCGAGTTCTTGCACTTTAACCATATGAAGTTGAACGACTGCAATCGATAGTAACGCTGACTGTGGTAAGAAAAATGCGGAACAGTCGGAAACCGGCCAAGCGCGTTCTTAGACTGTGATCGTCCATGAAAGTGGGTTGCCAGCTTAGTTCACTTCAAAACCGCTGATATCGATATATGCCTATTAAGCTACAGCAATACATGCTAAACCAACCACACAAGCGGCGGCTATTATTCCGGCAAATAGCTCAACGCTATGAATGATGTCTACGCTCTTTTCGCTGCTGAAAATTTGAAATAGGTGAGAGTTCATAATGTTAACCTCCGTTGCTATTCGTAGAGTGTTAAATGAACTTAAAAAAGGAATGCACTAGTGTTTGATTTGTTCCAAAAATGCGAAATCAGTATACATAATAGAGTAAAAAAGTCAAGAATTAACTAGGTGATGTTTCCACTTGGGATAGGTGCCGATGGGGATTAACTGCAAAGTGGCAATAAGACCGGGTAATCTCTAAAACGTAGCGAAACTGATCTTGCGTCGCATCGTCCTGTCCGAGTGCATATTCTTTTAGGCCCGCCGTTTGCCGAAAGATTTAGTAAAAAGTGAATGACTGTTGTTGCAATAGAATCGGACGATTGAGTTAGCGATGGCAAACGGGCAGAATGCGGCCCAGACCGTGTAAAAACGCAGCAATTGTACCGAGTCTGCAATTTTTCATTTCTACCAGCTTCTGGTCGATGTCAGGAGCGGATAGCAG
>JBAVGB010000035.1:0-14254 GCA_049684555.1 Gallionella sp.
TAGTATCAGCACCCAAACTCAACTCCATTAATTCTCCAGCTTCGATTTCTTCTTTGGCTTTTGCGTAATTGGTGTCAAAAATGAAACTGGCGCCATCAAAGTAGTACCCCTGATTTTCTTCACACAATGTATCAAACGAGTAGATCAGCTTATTCTCGATATCAAATACTTTAAATTCGAAGTCATGAATTTTGTTAAGCTGTTTATATATTTTAAGTATTTTCTTTTCTACCAGAAGAAAATTTTGTATGTGGTTATGACTTATTACAACAATATAGCCAAAAGTGTTGTCGCCGTGGTTTTTATCATATACGCCTATACCTCCGATGCCATCGATTAATAATTTACCGACAATATTACTTTCCGGAAATTTTTTACTCAGCCTGAGCCCAATGCATCTGGCAGCAAGGTCAATCGTATTATTTGAATATCCTTCAGATAGTTGTATGTGATTTTCTTTGATTTCAAAAAGATCAGCCACAAAACTCTCCGGTCAATCGATTAAATATCGTATTCGGACAATTCTCAAGCAAATTCAAAAGTGATATTACCGACACTTAAAAGCTATCCCATATTGATGATGGGTTACGGGTAATAGACTGCCCCACTTTTTGAAGCTGAGTTCTTGTGGGTTCAGCTGGTTGCATCAGGAACCCGCTTGATGCTGCGCCTGTGTCAATTCAAGCGGCCTTTAGGAGCCCATGCACACGAGATAAGGTTGGTTATCAACAATATTGGCAGTGGGAACGGGTGCTGGCGGGGGAGGATTGGTGCCGCCGGTTACCATCATTAAACCGATTGCCGTGTTGCCGTCATCCAGCATGATATCAAGTTGTTTGGCAAACTTGCCGGGGATGTTATCGGAACAGACAACGTAGGTCCCCGCCAACCCGGTGATCGGGGCATTGGTCAAGGCATTAGTTACCCCGATCTTTCCGCCAACAGCATTCGTGGGTATGTACTGGGGGTCGGATGTATCCGTTGTCCCCGGGTAGTAACCTGCAAGACGGAGCTGCTGCCAGAAATTGAAGCTTTCGGAATTTTGTGTGATGGTGTCATTCCAGTTGCCGTTGATTATCCCGTTGCCATCCCCGTTCCTGATGACTACACCCGATGCCGCGGTCAGGTGAATTGTCGCGGCGGCGTCATCTCCCGGGGTGGCTTTGAAAGCACTCTGGTAACCGTAGATGTATATCGGGATGTTCGTGAAGTCGGTGGCGAGGTTCTTTACCTTGGCACTGTTGATCAGCTCCTGGCCTTTCAGCACGCCGCCGAGCAGCAAAGTGATGATCACCAGCACGATGGCCATCTCGATCAGGGTAAAACCGGACTGATCGCGTTTCATAGCATCATGGGCGATAGCTTGAACGCTATGTTGCCGGAACTATTACAGTTTTGAGTTTCATTTGCCCGCTCCCTTGCATGTGCATGCGGAACAACGCGCCATATTCAACCTGTAATGCTACTTCCATGTATATACGTACAAATACATATTTGGTGGGATTCCTGAACGTTTCAGGCAAACAACTTCTTTCCCATCCTGGATGTCTTTATGACTTGTATGCGGGTAGCGTATCGAATCTGTCCCTTTTAAAATATTGGCGTTTTATAATTTTTGCCTCAGTGTTATTACCCAATACCTATCGGTATTGGTCCTATGCCCTGATCAGTATCGGGTGTGGCTGATGACGGTACTTGACCGGCAAAGCGCTTTGGAGGGAAGTTATCCCGGTTAATTACATCCTGGAACAAGCCAAAAAACAATGTCTGCCAGATGAAATCGCAGCTGCTGCACATAAATAACAGTTACAACCAGCTGTGGCTTCGATGGCAAGTTTTAGCTTGAAGGTCTGAGTTGTTCCTTGCCGCCCATGTAGGGGCGCAGCACTTCCGGTATCACTACACTGCCGTCAGCCTGCTGATAGTTCTCCAGCACAGCAACCAGCGTACGGCCGACCGCGAGGCCCGAGCCATTCAGCGTATGCAGCAGCTCGGGTTTTCCCTGCGCGTTGCGGAAACGCGCCTGCATGCGCCGCGCCTGAAACGCCTCGAAGTTGCTGCACGACGATATCTCGCGGTAGGTGTTCTGCGCCGGCAGCCACACCTCGATGTCGTAAGTCAGCGCGGCGGAAAAACCCATGTCGCCGGTGCAAAGTTTGACCACGCGGTAGGGCAGCCCCACCTTCTGCAGGATCGCTTCGGCATCGCCGAGCAATTCCTCCAGCGCGGCATAAGACTCCTCGGGATGCACCATCTGCACCAGCTCAACCTTGTCGAACTGGTGCTGGCGTATCATGCCGCGCGTGTCGCGCCCGTAGGAACCGGCCTCGGAACGGAAGCACGGCGTGTGCGCGACGTATTTCAGCGGCAGCTGTTCCAGCGGGACGATCTCGTCGCGCACCATGTTCGTCACCGGGACTTCGGCGGTGGGGATCAGGTAGAAATTCTTCTCCCCTTCATCGCCCATCACCCTTGGAACACGGAACAGGTCTTCCTCGAATTTCGGCAACTGCCCGGTGCCGCGCATCGAATCCGCATTCACCAGATAGGGCACGTAAGTCTCGGTATACCCATGATTCTCGGTGTGCGTATCCAGCATGAATTGCGCGAGCGCGCGATGCAGTCTTGCCAGCCCGCCCTTCAACACAGAGAAGCGCGCACCGGAAATCTTCGCGGCAGTATCGAAATCCAGCCCCAGTCTTTCGCCCAGGTCGACATGGTCCTTTACCGCAAAATCGAACTGCGGAATGTTGCCAACCTTGCGCACTTCCAGATTGTCCGCTTCGGATTTCCCAACCGGAACGCTGCTGTGCGGCGTGTTCGGAATCAGTTCCAGCAGTTGCTGCAATGCATTTTGTATTTCGCCCAGTTGCGCTTCCGCCTGCTTGAGTTCGTCGCCCAGCGAGGCGACTTCCGCCATGATCGCGGAAACGTCCTCGCCTTTCGCCTTGGCCTGACCGATTTGCTTGGAGGTCGCGTTGCGTTTTGCCTGCAGCTCCTGCGTGCGCGTCTGTATGGTCTTGCGTTCGGTTTCGAGTTGCGCGAATTTTTCCGTGTCCAGCACAAAACCGCGCGTGGCAAGACGTTTCGCCACACCATCCAGATCGTTACGCAATGTTTGTATATCCAACATGCTGCTTATTCCTTTTTATTCTTCTTCACTTTTTCATCCAGCTCGCGCAAATGCGCGAGCTTTTCCGCTATCTTCGCTTCCAGTCCGTGATCGGTCGGTTCGTAGAAACTCACTTCAGGCATCTCGTCCGGGAAATAGGTTTCGCCCGCCGCATAGGCCTCTTCCTCGTTGTGTGCATAGCGGTAGCCCTTGCCGTAATCGAGCTGCTTCATCAGCTTGGTCGGTGCGTTGCGCAGGTGCAGCGGCACCGGGCGCGACTGGTCCTGTTTGACGAATGCGCGGGCGGCATTATACGCGACATACCCGGCATTCGATTTCGCGGCCACTGCCATGTACAGCACGGCCTGCGCCAGCGCGAGCTCGCCTTCCGGCGAGCCGAGCCGCTCGTAGGTCTCCGCCGCATTCAGCGCGATCTCCACGCCGCGCGGATCGGCGAGGCCAATGTCCTCCCATGCCATGCGCACGATGCGCCGCGCCAGATAACGCGGATCGGCACCGCCGTCGAGCATGCGCGTGAACCAGTACAGCGCGGCATCTGGATTCGAGCCACGCACCGATTTGTGCAGCGCGGAGATCTGGTCGTAGAACGCCTCGCCGCCCTTGTCGAAGCGGCGCAGACTCTCGGCCAGCGTGGCATCGAGAAACTTCACGTCGATTTTCTTTATTTTTGCGGTAAGCACCGCGGTGTCGAGCTGCTCCATCACATTCAGCAGCCGGCGCGCATCGCCGTCGGCATAACCGAGAATGCGTCCCTTGGCATCATCGTCAAACGCGATGCCCTGCAGCACGGCCTGATGCGCGCGCTCGAACAATTGTCCCAGCTCGGCTTCCGACAGCGGCTGCAGCACGTATACCTGCGCGCGCGACAACAGCGCGCTGTTCACTTCGAACGACGGGTTCTCGGTGGTCGCGCCAATGAAGGTCACCAGTCCCCGCTCGACGAACGGCAGGAAAGCATCTTGCTGCGACTTGTTGAAGCGGTGCACCTCGTCCACAAACAATATGGTGTGGCGACCGTGCTGCTGCAGGGTGAGTTCGGCCTGCGCGATCGCCTCGCGGATATCCTTCACGCCGGACAGCACCGCGGACAGCGGCACGAACTCCGCATCGAAGGCCGATGCCATCAGCCGCGCCAGCGTGGTCTTGCCGACGCCCGGCGGTCCCCACAAAATCATCGAATGCAGCTTGCGGGATTCAAATGCGAGGCGCAGCGGCTTGCCCGGACCCAGCAGGTGCGATTGCCCAATGACTTCGTCTATCGTTTTCGGGCGCAGCCGCTCGGCCAGCGGTGCGGCGGGAGAATGCGTTTCAAACAGGTTGCGATTAGACATCAGATCATTCCAATTCCATTTCGAAGGTCAAACAAGGCGGCAAGGTCAAACAAGGCGGCAACGAACAAACGACGCAGGCAGTACAACCAGTACGACCATAACCAGCGACTTGGCAATTGTATTTAGATTGCCTAGTCGAATGGCTATAACCAACCACTTGGCAACCGTTTTCTGGTTGCCTAGTGGGATGGCTAGTTGTTTTACCAGTAGTTCCATCAGGAGTGAGTGAGGAAGCCAACACAGTTTCACCGAAGAAACGGATTGGAATTAGTCAGTCAGTACGTCTGCACCCTTCGGCGGGGTGAACTGGAACTGCTGTGCCGGTATCTTCGGGTTGCGCTGCATTGCGGAAAAGCGCAGTACCGTCTTGTGCCCGAACATGTCGTTCAATTCCATCACGACCAGATCGGATTGCGGGTTGAAGCCCATCCGAATCGCGTTGAAACTGTTGTCCTGGCTTTTTTCCTTGGCTGCGGCTTGCAGCCATTCCAGTCCGTCCCGGCTGCCGTCTTCAGTCAGCGTAAAGCCGCGCTCGATCTCGTTGCTGCCCGATAGCAGCGCGGCGGGACTACTGCCCAGCGCGGAGTCCAGCTTCCTGACTGTCACCTGGTTCAGATCGGAATCGTACAGCCAGAATTTCGTCCCATCCCCCACGACCAACTGCTCGTATGGCTTCTGGTAGGTCCAGCGGAATTTGCCGGGGCGCTGGAATTCCATGACGCCGGAAGCGTTCTGGATCTGGTTGCCGTTCTGGTCCAGCACCTGCTGGGTGAAATTGGCCCGTGCGGAATGCGTCGTGGCGATGAAGTTCTTGAGCTTGTCGATTGCGCCGGCCTGGGCAACAACAGGTGCGAGGCACAACAGGAAGACAATAAAAATTGGTTTCATTTATTTTCTCAAATAGGGATGGTGGAGCGGGAAACGAGGGAAGTGCAAAATCTGCGTCTCCCTGGCCCCGATGAAACAACCTGCCATGCGACTAAACCCGCAAGCGGGACGTTCGCTGGCTGTCTTCCGCGCGCGGGAATAAAAACCTGATACTCATTCCCGCCTCGCGGGTGCGATCACTTCGCGGTTGCCGTTGCTCTGCATTGGCGAAACGAGGCCGGCCGCTTCCATCTGCTCGACCAGCCGCGCGGCGCGGTTGTAGCCGATGCGCAGATGCCGCTGCACCAGCGAGATCGAGGCGCGGCGATTCTTCAGCACGATCTCCACCGCCTGGTCGTACAGCGGATCGGCTTCCGCATCGAGGCTCGCCCCCGGCGCGCCGCCTTCATCCGCTGTCTCCTCCAGGGATTCCAGGTCGATCATGTACTGCGGCCCACCCTGCGCTTTCAGGTATTCGGCGATGCGGTGCACTTCCTGGTCGGACACGAACGCGCCATGCACGCGCTGCGGATAGCCGGTGCCCGGCGGCAGGTACAGCATGTCGCCCTGCCCGAGCAGCGCTTCCGCGCCCATTTGATCCAGAATCGTGCGCGAGTCGATCTTGCTCGACACCTGGAACGCGACGCGGGTCGGCACGTTGGCCTTGATCAGTCCGGTAATCACGTCCACCGACGGGCGCTGCGTGGCCAGCACCAGATGGATGCCCGAGGCGCGCGCCTTCTGTGCCAGGCGCGCGATCAGCTCCTCGACCTTCTTGCCCACCACCATCATCAGGTCGGCCAGTTCGTCGATAAACACCACGATCAGCGGCAGCTCCTCGAGCGGCTCTGGGTTGTCCGGCGTCAATGTGAACGGGTTGGTGAGCGGCTGCCCGGCTTTCGCCGCCTCGCGCAAGCGCTGGTTGTAGCCGGCGATGTTGCGCACGCCGAGCGTGGACATCAATTTGTAGCGCCTGTCCATTTCCTGCACGCACCAGTTCAGCGCGGATGCGGCCTGGCGCATGTCGGTCACCACCGGCGCCAACAGGTGCGGGATACCCTCGTACATCGACAGTTCGAGCATCTTGGGATCGATCAGCAGCAGGCGCACCTGCTGCGGCGTGGCCTTGTACAGCAGGCTCAGGATCATCGCATTGATCGCGACCGATTTGCCGGACCCGGTGGTTCCGGCCACCAGCACATGCGGCATCCTGGCCAGGTCGGCGACGACCGGCTTGCCGGAGATATCCTTGCCCATCGCGATGGTCAGCGCGGAGCCCATGTCGGCGTAGACCTGCGAACCGAGGATCTCGGCCAGGCGCACCACCTGCCGTTTCGGGTTGGGCAGCTCCAGCGCCATGTAGGCCTTGCCGGGTATCGTCTCGACCAGTCGTATGCTGACCACCGACAACGCACGCGCCAGGTCCTTGACCAGATTGGTGATCTGGCTGCCCTTCACGCCGACGGCCGGTTCGATCTCGTAGCGCGTGATCACCGGCCCGGGATAGGCCGCGACCACTTTTACTTCCACGCCGAAATCCTTCAGCTTGCGCTCGATCAGGCGCGAGGTAAATTCCAGCGTGTCGGCGGAAACCACCTCGACCTGCTGAGTCGCCTGATCCAGCAGATGCAGCGGAGGCAGCGGCGAGTCATCGGCGAACAAGGACACCTGTCTTTCCTGGACTGCGCGCGCCGACTTGGCCACTTCCATCAGCGGCATCTCGATGTGTATGGGTTGGTGGTCCTCGATGCGTTTTTTCTTTTCTTCTTCAACGACAGCGACCCGCTCATGCGTCGCATGCATGCCGATGCGCCGATCCTGGCGTGTCTGCCAGGAGAGGCGAGCCCACAGCACAGCAGCCTCGATCCGTTCTCCCAGCCAGTCCACGAAGCGCAGCCAGGACAAACCGCTGAACAGGCTGAAGCCGGTTGCGATCAGGGTCAGCAGCAGCAGGGTCGCCCCGGTAAAGCCCAGCCCGCGCGCCAGCGCCTTGCCCAGCACCTCGCCCAGCATCCCGCCGTGCACCAGCGGCAATGCCACCTTGAGCGTGTACAAACGGAGGAACTCGAGCGCGCTGCTGGCCAGCAACAGCGCCGCAAACCCGGCGACCGAAACCAGCAGGGTGCGTTTGCAGAAGATGCTGTCGGCACGCAACCGGTGGTATCCGGCCCAAACGCGCTGCAGCATGAACAGCACGAACCACCATGCCGAGAAGCCGAACAGGTAGAACAGCAGATCGGAAAGGTACGCGCCCAGGATCCCGGCGGGGTTGGTGACATGCGCGCCGGTGACGCTGTGCGACCAGGCCGGGTCGGCCGGGTTATAACCGTACAACGCAACGGTGAAATACAGCGCGCAGGCGACCAGCAGCATCCAGCGCGTTTCGCGCAGCAACAGTAACAGCTTGCTGCTCATGACATCACCGCTGGCGTCAGCCATGACAGTCACCGCCCGGTTTAAAATGCGCTGCGACGGGCAACATGAAACCGGTCGACCTTATTGTTGCCTGGCGGCGGACAGGCCGTATCTTCACGGGCTGCTGCAAATACCCGCCCGCCAACAGAATTTTCATGACGATTTTTTCCAAGCTGATCGATTGATGATAAATGGGTTTTTCAATGATACCGCAGCTGGTCATTGGCCGCTTGCCAACAGCTGGCGGATATCTTGCGCCAGCCAATCGGCCGGTTCCCTGTCGCCGGCCATCAGGCGCACCTTGCCTTGAGTATCGACGATGTAGCCGAACGTCGAATGATCCATCGTGTAGCCGTCTTTGGTGGGATGCTTCTGGTAGAACACATGAAAACTCTTTGCCGCGTCCGCCGTTGCCTGTGCATCCCCGTACAAACCCAGGAACCGGGGATCGAATGCCGGAACGAATTTCGCCAGCAGTTCCCGCGTGTCCCGTTCCGGATCGACCGTGATGAACAGCACCTGCACCCGGTCCGCATCCTTGCCGAGCAGGCGCAGCATCTGCGCATAGCCTGCCAGCGTGGTGGGGCATACATCGGGGCAGTGGGTATAGCCGAAGAATACCACCACCACCTTGCCGCGAAAATCGGCAAGACTGCGCGGCTTGCCGTTGTAATCGGTCAGGTGAAAATCCGCATTCTCATATCTGTCGCCAACATCGCTCGCATGATAGTTGCCGTGCGGCGTTTTGCCGCAACCGGCCAGCATCCCTATCAGCAGCACAAAAAGCAGCCGGACCGTCATGTTTGCGTAGCGCATCGTTGTTCCATCCTTAATCACAGGGTTACAGCCTAACCCAATTGTCCCACACCCTTCAATCTTGTTGGACCTGGGGAACCTCTGATTCAGAGGCTCCATGGCCATTATAAAGCCGTTCCAGATCCAGGCTCCCGGCCGCGACACGCGCATCAGCCTGCGGCAAATACGGCACGATGCCCAGCAGCGGGGCGGCGATGCGCTGCCGTAGCGTATCGATGTTCTGCTGCAGCGCGGGCATGTCCGCGTCCAGCACGTTCGCCACCCAGCCCGCCAGCACCAGACCGCGCGCGGCGATCGCCTCCACCGTGAGCAGCGCATGGTTCAGGCAACCCAGGCGCATTCCCACCACCAGGATCACCGGCAATCCCAGCTCCATGACCAGATCGGCACTGTCCTGCTGTTCGTTCAGCGGTACCAGAAACCCGCCCGCGCCTTCAACGATCACCACATCGGCTTTGCCGGCCAACTCCTGATAGGACACCGCAATGCGCGAGAACTGGATGATCACGCCGGATTGCTGTGCGGCGAGGTGCGGCGCAATCGCCGGCACGAAGGAATATGGATTGATCTGTCCATAACCCGCCGTCACATTGCCCGCGCTGCGCAATTGCAGCACATCCTCGTTATGTCCCGCGTCATCGCACCCCGCCGCGACCGGCTTCATCCCGGCCACGCGCTTGCCCTGCGCGGCAAAACCATGCAGCAGCGCGCAGCTGACCAGTGTCTTGCCGACGCCGGTGTCGGTGCCGGTAACAAAGTAATTCAAGGTCGCCTCATTTCAATTTGAACGAAGTGCTGATGATCGCGCGCCCGTCCGCCGTTTGTTTCGGCTGCGGCTTCCATGCATGGCCGTACACCACCTCGAAGGTCGCCGGCAGTTTGCCGTTGCTGCGCATGCTTTCGTAGTTTTCCGTGAGCCGCGCCCAGGCGTGCTTGCCCATCAATCCCCGGGTCCGTCCAGCGGTGGCATTGTGCGCGCCGATCGCCTTCAGGTCCTGCAACACGCCGCGCACATCGTCATATGTCATGGTGATGTATTCCATATCCATCACCGGCTCGGCAAAACCGTTGTGCACCAGCATGTCGCCGATATCGTGCATATCCGTGAAGCGGCTGAGATGGTTGTGCCGGTCCACGCCGTCGAATGCACGCCTCAATTCCTTCAGCGTATCCGGGCCGAACGTGCTGAACATCAGCAGGCCGTCCACTTCAAGCACGCGATGCATCTCGGCAAACGTTGCCGGCAGATCGTTGCACCATTGCATCGCCAGATTGGACCACAGCATCCCGACACTGTTCGCCGCCAGCGGCATCGCTTCCATATCGGCGCACACCTGAAGCTGCCGGGTTCCGCCGAACAATTTTTGCCACCATCCCGAAGCACCGCGCGCGGCCTGCAACATGCCGCTGGCAATGTCCAGCGCAATCAGCTGCGCGGTGGGATACTGCTGCGCCAGGCGCCGCGTGCCCCACCCGGTGCCGCTGCCCGCATCCAGTATGCGTTTGGGCTGCAGCCTGATCAATTCCAACCGCTCCAGCATCCGTGCGCACACTTCGCGCTGCAGCACGGCGGCGGCATCGTAGCCGGCCGCAGCCCGGGTAAAGGCACGGCGCACTTCGCGCTTGTCGATTTCGTATCCGTTCATGCCTGTCTCTCACCCATAAAATCCAGCACCTGTTTCAGGAATTCGTCCCGGTGGGACAGGAACGGCGCATGTGCGGCACCCCCGATCTCTGAGACACGCGCATTCGGCATTGCCTGCGCAAGATAATGGGAGGCTTGTGGCGGGCTGAGCCGGTCGCGTTCCCCCACGATGACCAGCGCCGGCTGCCTTATCTCCGGCAATGCATTGCGCAGATCCAGGTCGCGCAGGATCTCCAGCCCGCCGCGCAGCGCATCCGGATCCGGCTCGCCGCGGCTGGACAGGCTGGCGCGCAAGGCCGCGAGCAATTCCCGCTCTCCGTCGCTGCCGCGCACCTGCAGCCCGAGGAATCTGCGCAGGGTCGCACTGTAGTCCTGTTCCAGATCGTCGGCGAATTGGCGCAGGGTGTCCTGCGGCATGCCGTATTGCCAGTCGTCGCGTTGGGCAAAGCAAGGCGTGCTCGCCACCAGCACCAGACGCTGCACCTGCCGGGGATTGCGCAATGCCCAACGCATCGCGACCTGCCCGCCCATCGACCAGCCGCATAGCGCAAGCGGTACGGTGAACTGTGCCAACAATTGGTCGACGATCGCATCCAGAGCGAATTGAAAAACCGGGTCTCCTGACTTGCGGGCAGTAGCTTGCTCCTTGTCCTTGACACTGAACCCGTGTCCCGGCAAATCCACCGCCAGCACCGGAAAATGCCGCGCCAGCGATTCGGCGACACCGCCCCACACGCCGCCATGCATGCCCCAGCCGTGGATCAGCAGCAACGGCAGGCGGTCAACCGCTCCGGGATTTTCAAAACGCTTAACGTGCAAGCTCATGCAATGTATCGATCAAGCGCCTCACATCCGCCACACCATGCGCCGCGGACAGCGTGATTCGCAGCCGCGCCGTGCCCTGGGGCACGGTGGGCGGGCGTATCGCCGCGACCCAGATGCCGTGTTCGCGCAATCTTTCGCTCAGCCTCAATGCCGCGAGGTTGTCGCCGACCAGCATCGGCTGTATCGCCGTTGATGATGACATCAGGTGCCAAGGCAGGCCGCGCAGGCCGCTGCGCAATTGCGCGATCAGCCGTTGCAGATGGCCGCGCAGTTCGTCGCCCTTCTCGATCTGCTGCAGGCTCTCCAGCAGCGCGCTGGCCAGTGCCGGCGGTGTGGCCGTGGTATAGACATAGCTGCGTGCATGGTTGACGAGCGTGTCGATCACCACCTGCTCGGCTGCGACGAAGGCGCCGAAGACGCCTGCTGCCTTGCCCAGTGTCGCCATGTAGATGATGCGCTGACAACCCTGCCGCGCAGGCAAGCTGCTGTATCGCGTGCTCACTCTCTCCTCGCCTACCGGCATGGTATGTCTCGTCGCTCGTTGCGCGGCTCCTTGCATCTCATCCCGCCCGCCAGGGTTTTCCTTCGTATCACTTAATGCAAAGTGCGAAAGAGTGCCACGACCCTGCGCCCCCAGCACGCCGAAGCCGTGTGCGTCGTCGATCAGCAGCCATGCATCATGCTGCTCGCACAACGCCAGCAATTCAGGCAACGGCGCGAGGTCGCCGTCCATGCTGAACACCGCATCGGTGATCACAAGCTTGCGGCGACGAGCATGACACGGTGGGCGATAGCCTTCAATGCGGGAATGCTCGTCAAGCCGCCCCTCCCGCGCCAAAGGGTTACACCCCTCCGTGTCGGGGCGGCTGCTGCTTCCGGCCTGTTCCATCAATTGCGCCAGCTGGGCCATGTCGTTGTGGCGGTAGCGTTTGACTTTGGCGCGCGACAGCTGCATCGCATCGTTCAGCGAAGCGTGGTTGAATTTGTCGGCGAACACCGTATCGCCCTTGCCGACCAGCGCCTGCACCACGCCCAGGTTCGCCATGTATCCGGTGGAGAACAACAGTGCGGCGGGCTTGCCGACGAAGGCCGCAAGTTCATGCTCCAGTTGATGGTGCGTTGCACCGTGCCCGCTGACCAGATGCGCGGCCCCCGCCCCCACGCCATGCTGCTGCGCGCCCTGTTGCAGCGCGGCGATCATTTGCGGGTGATTGGCCAGGCCCAAGTAATCGTTGCTGCAGAACGACAGATAGGATTTCCCGTCCACCGTGATGTGCGGCGCCTGCGGGCTTTGCAGCATGCGGCGCTGGCGCAGCAGTCCCAGCGCAGCGCGTTCGTTCAGTTCATTATGTAATTCGGTGAAAGGCATTTATCGCCACAGAGCACACAGAGATCACAGAGAAAACCCGCTCTGATTTTGTCTTTCACCGTGTACTCGGTGCCCTCAGTAACTAATGTTTTTCTGTAAATGGGTACATACCCAGCTTGTCCATCAACGCGCGGTCGCGCTCGATTTCGGGGTTGCCGGTGGTCAGCAGTTGCTCGCCGTAGAATATCGAGTTCGCCCCGGCAAGAAAACACAGCGCCTGCACTGCGTCCGACATCTGTGATCGGCCTGCGGACAGTCGCACCCGTGCCGTCGGCATGGTGATGCGCGCGACCGCGATGGTGCGCACGAAATCCAGCGGGTCGATATCTTCGGCATCGGCCAGCGGGGTGCCTTCGACCTTGACCAGGTTGTTGATCGGCACGCTTTCGGGATAGGGATCGAGATTGGCCAGTTGTGCAATCAGGCCGGCGCGCTGCGCCAGATTCTCGCCCATGCCGACGATGCCGCCGCTGCACACATGCATTCCCGCCCTGCGCACCCGTTCAAGGGTGTCGAGGCGGTCCTGGTAATCGCGCGTGCTGATGATGTCGCCGTAAAATTCCGGCGAGGTATCCAGGTTGTGGTTGTAGTAATCCAGCCCGGCGTCGCGCAATTGCCCAGTCTGTTTGTCGTTCAGCATGCCCAGCGTGGCGCAGGTCTCCATGCCAAGGCCGCGCACAGCTTTGACCATTTCCACCACGCTTTCCATATCCTTGTCGCTGGGTTCGCGCCATGCGGCGCCCATGCAGAAACGGCTTGCCCCGCTTTGTTTTGCCGCGCGCGCGGCAGCCAGCACCACGTCCAGCTCCAGCATCTTGCGGTTCTCCACACCGGTCGAATGGAACGCCGATTGCGGGCAGTAGCCGCAGTCCTCGGAGCAGCCGCCGGTCTTGATCGACAGCAGGGTAGATAACTGCACTGCGTTGGCGTCGAAATGCTCACGGTGCGCCTGTTGCGCGCGGAACAGCAGATCGGCAAACGGGAGCCGGAACAGGGCTTCCACGTCGGCGACGCTCCAGCGTTGCGCAACATCGGCTTGATTGCCGGTAGTTTTGGCGGAACGGACGAATTCGATAGTTTGTGTGTTCATAAAGATGAATGTCTTGGGTATGATGTGTGCACTTCAACGACAGGCCCGCAAGTTCTGCCAGCAAACAGGGAACGGTCGCACCGAGCAGGTTTGTACAGACCCGAATCATCCTTGAAAGGACGATCGCTTGTCAATTTTAAGCCATCATTTCCTGAACATGCGCTCAGAAATTAAGCGCATGTTGCCTCCACAGCCCTGCGTGCTGTGTGGCAGGATGAGCCATGACGGGCTCTGGTGTGCGGCATGCGATGTTGCGCTGCCCTACCTCAAAGATCCGCATTGCCCGGTCTGCGCATTGCCGACACCAAACGGTGAAGTATGCGGCCACTGCCTGGCAGAGCGGCCATTGTTCACACAGACCGCCGCCGTATTCGGCTATTCCTTCCCGCTCGACAAGCTGATACAGGGCATGAAATACGGCGAACAACTGGCATTGGCGCATGCCTTCGCGAAAAAACTGGCGCAGGTGATCGACCGGGACAGTTTGCCGGATTGCGTGATTGCGATGCCATTGCACCCCGCCAAATTGCGCGAACGGGGATTCAATCAATCGATGTTGCTCGCAACCACGCTCGCGCGCGAACTCAGGCTGAAGCTGTTGACTCACGCCTGCCGGCGCGTTCGCGACACGCCTCCACAGTCCGTATATGGACTCCACCTCGTTTGCAAGTAATCCGTTTTTTGGTTGGTAGGTTCGACTGCTCACGTATATCCGGTCTCTAACTGCTGCATCTCTGTTAGAGAGGCTGGACCATAATGGAAA
>JBAVGB010000036.1:0-15629 GCA_049684555.1 Gallionella sp.
CCGGGGACAACGTCAGCATCACGGTGAACCTGATCAACCCGATCGCGATGGAAGAGGGCTTGCGCTTCGCGATTCGCGAAGGCGGCCGTACCGTCGGCGCCGGGGTGGTTGCAAAGATTATTGAGTAACTTAAGCCGTTATCAACTGGACGCTAGTCGTTATTCGAGGCCGCTTCCGCATGACGGGGAAAGCCGACCAACGGCTAGCAACTGAAGTTTGACAACTATATTTTTAGGCCAGTAGCTCAATTGGTAGAGTATCGGTCTCCAAAACCGAGGGTTGGGGGTTCGAGACCCTCCTGGCCTGCCAGAAAAGCAAGTTATTAAAGTTAATCGGAATCATCGCGCATGGTAGACAAAATAAAGTTGCTCGTAGCCCTCTTGCTGGTTGCTGCAGGTATTGCAGGTTACTACCACTTGCAGGACAGTCCGTCGGTACTCAGGCTGCTGTCAATCCTGGTTGGTTTGCTGTTGGCCGCAGGGGTGGCTTGGACCAGCGCACCGGGCAGCCGTTTTTTCACGTTTGCCAGGGATTCCGTGGCAGAGGCGAAGCGTGTGGTTTGGCCGACACGCAAGGAAACCGTGCAGACCACTGCGGTGGTGATCCTGTTTGCCGTCATCATGGCAGGGTTCTTGTTTTTGGTCGATGCAGGCCTGATGGTCGCAATAAACAAATTGATGGGGCGGGGTGATTGATGGCTATGCACTGGTATGTGGTCCATACGTACTCGCAATTTGAGAAAAGTGTGCAGCGCGCGTTATTGGAACGCATCCAGCGCGAAAGAATGCAGGATAAATTTGGACAGATACTGGTTCCAGTAGAAGAAGTTGTAGAGTTGAAGACAACCGAGAAACGTGGCCAGCAAAAGGTGCTGAGCGAACGCAAGTTTTTCCCCGGCTACGTGCTGGTGGAGATGGAAATGACCGATGAAACCTGGCATCTGGTGAAAAGTACGCCCAAGGTGACCGGGTTTCTGGGGGGTTCGGCAATGAAACCCACTCCGATCAGCGCAAAAGAAGTGCAGCACATCATGCAGCAGATGCAGGCAGGTGTCGAAAAGCCAAAACCCAAGGTGCTTTTCGAGGTGGGCGAGTTGGTGCGGGTCAAAGAGGGTCCGTTCACCGATTTCAATGGTTCGGTCGAGGATGTCAATTACGACAAGAGCAAGATACGTGTTGCGGTGACCATTTTTGGCCGCTCAACGCCGGTTGAACTGGATTTTGGCCAGGTTGAAAAAGCCTGAGTTTTACGGAATCAAGCAGTACGGTAGTAGATGTTTTGTTTTTTAACGGGGAGCGTGCAGGAGTAACGGCTGCATGCGTCTAACCCACTGATAAGGAGTAGTATCATGGCAAAAAAAGTTGTCGGCTACATCAAGCTGCAAGTGCCTGCCGGCAAGGCAAACCCGAGTCCGCCGATCGGTCCAGCATTGGGCCAGCGCGGTCTGAATATCATGGAATTCTGCAAGGCGTTCAATGCGCAAACCCAGGGTGTCGAGCCGGGTCTGCCGATACCGGTGGTGATTACCGCCTTTGCTGACAAGAGTTTTACCTTCATCATGAAGACCCCGCCTGCGAGCATTCTGATCAAGAAGGCAGCGGGAGTCCAAAAGGGCAGCAAGACGCCCCATACCGACAAGGTGGGCAAGCTGACCCGCAAGCAAGCGGAAGAAATCGCAACGACCAAGATGCCCGACCTGACGGCAACCGACATGGACGCCGCAGTGCGCACGATCGCCGGAAGCGCACGCAGCATGGGTATCACAGTGGAGGGCGTATAACATGATATCCAAACGATATAAGGCAATTGCGGCCAAAGTCGATCGCAACAAGCTCTATCCCCTGAATGACGCGCTGAGTCTGGTAAAAGAAAATGCCGTGGCCAAGTTCGATGAATCCATCGATGTTGCGATCAATCTCGGCATTGATGCAAAAAAATCGGACCAATTGGTGCGAGGTTCGGTGGTATTGCCCAAAGGGACCGGCAAGACGGTGCGCGTCGCCGTGTTCGCGCAGGGTGCCAAGGCTGAAGAAGCCAAGGCGGCCGGCGCTGACATCGTTGGTTTCGATGATCTTGCCGAATCGATCAAAGGTGGCAATCTGGATTTTGATGTGCTGATCGCGAGTCCCGATGCGATGCGCCTGGTAGGCCAGCTGGGCCAGATTCTCGGCCCGCGCGGCTTGATGCCGAACCCGAAGGTTGGCACGGTTTCTGCCGATGTGGCAGGTGCGGTAAAGAATTCCAAGGCGGGTCAGGTGCAGTACCGCACCGACAAGAATGGAATTGTGCAATGCACCATCGGACGAGCATCGTTCGCGCCGGATGCATTGCGTGAAAACCTGCTTGCGCTGGTCGATGCGCTGAACAAGGCCAAGCCGGCGGCCTCCAAAGGGATTTACCTTAAAAAGGTGTCGCTTTCCAGCACCATGGGTGCGGGTGTTCGTGTTGAACAAGCCAGTCTGGTTGCTGGCTGATTGGTAGGGATTGAATTTGTCGGCGGGATAACTTCCCGTCGGCATATGTTTTTGGACTGCTGGCGGTATGCAGCATCCAAGACCGGTGGAGCCGGCAGGCTTAATGTTCGGTGGGTGGTTGACGGTGTGTTCCGGAATTTTTTCCTCTGACCTCTGTCTATTATCTTCCGATTCCCCCGTAGATGGTGTGTCCGCGAGCGGGAATGGATGTTTTCCTGGCTCATGGTCGCTGTTGCAAACAATGGGATGTGCGCGAGTGCATTCCAGATACTGGAGGAAGACTTGAGTCTCAATCTGCAAGAAAAGCAAGCCGTGGTAGCGGAAGTCAGTGCCCAGGTGGCGCAGGCCCAAACTATCGTCTTGGCAGAATACCGTGGCATCCAGGTCGCCGATATCACCAAGTTGCGCGCTAACGCACGCAAGTCGGGGGTGTATTTCCATGTGTTGAAAAACACCTTGGCTCGGCGCGCTGTACAAGGGACGCCTTTTGAAGCGCTGGCTGAAAAAATGGTGGGCCCTCTTGTATATAGCATGAGTGCAGATGCGGTCGCTGCTGCAAAGGTGGTATTCGATTTTGCCAAGACCAATGAAAAGCTGGTGATCAAGGCCGGTGCAATGAGCGGTTCCCTGATGTCTGCGGAACAAGTCGCTGTGCTAGCCGCCACACCAAGCCGCGACGAGTTGATTGCGCGCCTGATGGCAACCATGAATGCGACGACTGCAAAGTTTGTCCGCACGCTGGCTGCGATCCGCGACAAGAACGAAGCCGCCGCAACTGCCGCTTAATATTTTTGAACTAATCGAACTAGGAGAACAACATGGCTGCAACTAATGCTGATGTAATTGATGTAATTTCTAAGATGACGGTGCTGGAACTTTCCGACCTGATCAAGCAGATGGAAGAGAAATTTGGCGTGTCCGCTGCCGCGGTCGCTGTTGCCGGACCTGCCGCAGGAGCCGGTGGCGCGCCTGCCGCTGCAGACCAGACTGAATTTAGCGTGGTCCTGAAAGCAGCCGGCGACAACAAGGTGAACACGATCAAGGTGGTTCGCACGATTACCGGCCTGGGTTTGAAGGAGGCGAAGGATCTTGTTGACGGTGCACCAAAGGCTGTCAAGGAAGGCGTGTCCAAGGCTGACGCCGATGCAATTTTGAAACAACTGGTTGAAGCAGGCGCGGTTGCCGAGATCAAGTAAGTTTCTGCACCGTAGAAAGGCTGGCGGCTTTCCGTCAGCCTTTTGCCGCTTTAAGAAGGCAGCGGCCAGGGAGCCTGAAATGGTTCAAGCGGGCAAGCTGAAAAAGTGGACGCCCGCAAATTGTTCCCTGTCCCGTGTCTTTTGTCTCGGCATATCTGGTGGTATGCCTGATTTGCAACTTTGTATTCCCTTAATAGCGGAGATTATATGAACTACTCTTTTACCGAAAAAAAACGTGTCCGTAAAAGTTTTGCGAAGCGTGTTGGCGCTTTGCCGGTTCCCTTCCTGTTGTCCACACAGCTGGAATCCTATGCAGCATTTTTGCAGGCATACACCCCGCCCGAGCAGCGCAAGAATGACGGGCTGCAGGCCGCCTTTAACGGCATATTCCCGATTCACAGCCATTCCAAAAACGCGCGCCTCGATTTCGTCAGCTACCAGTTGGGCATGCCCCCTTTCGACGTGAAAGAGTGCCGCCAGCGCGGCCTGACCTACGCTTCGCCGTTGCGTGCACGCGTGCGCCTGACCATCATGGACAAGGAAGCGTCCAAGCCCACGATCAAGGAAGTCAAAGAGCAGGAAGTGTACATGGGCGAGATCCCTTTGATGACACACACCGGTTCGTTCGTGATCAACGGCACAGAGCGTGTCATCGTCTCGCAGTTGCACCGTTCGCCGGGCGTGTTCTTCGAGCATGACCGCGGCAAGACCCATTCGTCCGGAAAGCTGCTGTTTTCCGCGCGGATCATTCCTTACCGCGGCTCGTGGCTCGACTTTGAATTCGATGCGAAGGATTACGTTTATTTCCGTATCGACCGCCGCCGCAAGATGCCGGTCACCATCCTGTTGCGCTCGCTCGGCTACAGCAACGAGGACATGCTCAAGATGTTCTTCGAATTCGATGCGTTCCATCTGAGCAAAAAGGGCATACAGTTTGAAGTGGTGCCGGAACGTCTGCGCGGCGATACGGCGCGCTTCGATATTCTGGGCAAATCGGGCAAGGTTATCGTGGCCAAGGACAAGCGGATTACCGTGCGCCATATCCGCGAGATGGAGGAGGCGGGCATCACCAAACTGGATGTGACCGAAGAATTTCTGATCGGCCGGGTAATCGCCGAAAATGTGGTCGACAAGGAGAGCGGCGAAATCATCGCGAACGCCAATGACGAGATTACCGAGGCCATGTTGCATGCGATGCAGGCTGCCGGTATCAAGAAAATCAGCACCTTGTACACCAATGATCTGGATCACGGCGCTTTCATTTCTCAAACCCTGCGTACCGATGAAACGGTAGACCAATGGACTGCGCGGGTGGCGATTTACCGCATGATGCGCCCCGGCGAGCCGCCCACCGAAGAAGCAGTAGAGAACCTGTTCAACGGCCTGTTCTTCAACGAAGATCGCTATGACCTTTCGGTCGTGGGCCGCATGAAATTCAATCGGCGTGTCGGTCGTGACGAACTGACCGGTGCGTCGATTTTGTCCAATGAGGACATCGTTGCGGTAGTGAAGATTCTGGTGGAGTTGCGCAACGGGCACGGCGAGATCGATGACATCGATCACCTCGGCAACCGCCGCGTGCGCGCCGTCGGCGAATTGGCCGAAAACCAGTTCCGCGCCGGATTGGCTCGCGTGGAACGCGCCGTCAAGGAGCGTCTCGGCCAGGCCGAGACCGACAACCTGATGCCGCATGACCTGATCAATGCCAAGCCGATCTCGGCGGCAGTCAAGGAGTTTTTCGGTTCGAGCCAGTTGTCGCAATTCATGGACCAGACCAATCCCTTGTCAGAGATCACCCACAAGCGCCGCATCTCGGCGCTGGGACCGGGCGGCTTGACCCGCGAACGCGCCGGATTCGAGGTGCGCGACGTGCATCCGACCCACTATGGCCGGGTGTGCCCGATCGAAACCCCGGAAGGCCCGAACATCGGCCTGATCAATTCGCTGGCGCTGTATGCGCGCACCAACGAATACGGCTTCATCGAGACGCCCTACCGCAAGGTATCCAAGGGCAAGGTGTCCGATGAGGTCGATTACCTGTCGGCAATCGAGGAAGGCAAATTCACCATTGCGCAGGCCAATGCAGAACTCGACAAGCGCGGCCACTTCACCAACGATATCGTGTCTGCACGCCACCACAACGAGTTTGTGCTGTCCGCTCCGGAGCAGATGGAATACATGGACGTTTCGCCTTCCCAAGTGGTGTCGGTGGCAGCTTCGCTGATCCCGTTCCTGGAACATGACGACGCCAACCGCGCCCTGATGGGTGCGAACATGCAGCGCCAGGCCGTTCCCTGCCTGCGCGCGGAAAAGCCGCTGGTGGGAACCGGCCTTGAACGCACCGTGGCGGTAGACTCCGGCACGACCGTGCAGGCGTGGCGCGGTGGACGAATCGACTATGTGGACGCTGCCCGCATCGTGGTGCGTGTCAACGACGAGGAAACCACCGCCGGCGAAGTCGGTGTGGATATCTACAATCTGACCAAATACACCCGTTCCAACCAGAACACCAACATCAACCAGCGGCCGCTGGTCAAGGTGGGCGATGTGATCAGCCGCGGGGACGTGGTGGCGGACGGGGCTTCCACCGACATGGGCGAACTGGCGCTCGGCCAGAACATGCTGGTCGCGTTCATGCCATGGAACGGATACAACTATGAGGACTCGATCCTGATCTCGGAGCGCGTTTCGGCACAGGACCGGTTCACCTCGATCCACATCGAGGAATTGACCATCGCGGCCCGCGATACCAAGCTGGGCGCGGAAGAGATCACCCGCGACATTCCCAACCTGGCCGAAGCGCAGCTGGCGCGCCTGGATGAATGCGGCATCGTGCATATCGGCGCGGAAGTCGCGGTGGGCGACGTGCTGGTCGGCAAGGTCACACCGAAGGGAGAGACCCAGCTGACCCCGGAAGAAAAGCTGCTGCGCGCGATTTTCGGCGAGAAGGCGTCCGACGTGAAGGATACCAGCCTGCGTGTGCCGACCGGCAGTTCCGGCACGGTGATCGATGTGCAGGTGTTCACTCGTGAAGGTTTGCAGCGCGACAAGCGCGCCCAGCAGATCATCGATGACGAACTGAATCGCTACAAGAAGGACCTGGTCGACCAGATGCGCATCGTGGAGGACGACGTGTTCGCCCGTCTGGAAAAGCTGTTGAACGGCAAGGTCGCGAACGGCGGACCGAAAAAACTGGCCAAGGGCACCAAACTGACCAAAGAATATCTGCATAGTGTCGAGCCTCACCATTGGTTCGATATTCGCGTTGCCAGCGAAGAGGTGGCCGCTCAGCTGGAGCAGGTCAAGGATGGTCTGGCGCAGAAGCGTGCCGAGTTCGACGCCGCGTTCGAACTGAAGAAGAAAAAACTGACACAGGGCGATGAACTGCAAGCCGGTGTGCAGAAGATGGTCAAGGTTTATGTCGCGGTGAAGCGCCGCCTGCAGCCCGGTGACAAGATGGCCGGCCGGCATGGCAACAAGGGTGTGGTGTCGCGCATCGTGCCCGTCGAGGATATGCCGTACATGGCTGATGGCACGCCGGTTGACGTGGTGCTGAACCCGCTTGGCGTGCCGTCGCGGATGAACATCGGCCAGATTCTGGAAACCCATCTGGGTTGGGCGGCAAAGGGATTGGGCAAGAAGATTGACGAGATGCTGCAAACCAATGCAAAGATCACCGAGGTGCGCAAGTTCCTCGGCAAGATCTACAACCACCATAACGGGCAAAATGTCGATCTGGATGCATTCAGCGACGACGAGATCATCGAGTTGTGCCGCAACCTGAAGCATGGCGTGCCGTTTGCGACGCCGGTATTCGACGGGGCCAGCGAAGAAGAGATCAAGTACATGCTGGAACTGGCAGACCTGCCGACGTCAGGCCAGACCACGCTTTACGACGGCCGTACCGGCGAGGCATTCGATCGCAAGGTGACCGTCGGCTACAAGCACATCCTGAAGCTGCACCATCTCGTTGACGACAAGATGCACGCGCGTTCCACCGGGCCATACAGCCTGGTCACTCAACAGCCGCTGGGCGGCAAGGCGCAGTTCGGCGGCCAGCGTTTCGGTGAAATGGAAGTGTGGGCGCTGGAAGCTTATGGCGCGGCATACACCCTGCAGGAAATGCTCACGGTCAAGTCGGATGACGTGGCCGGGCGTACCAAGGTCTATGAAAGCATTGTCAAGGGCGAACACAAGATCGATGCCGGCATGCCGGAATCATTCAACGTGGTCATCAAGGAAATCCGTTCACTGGCCATCGATATGGATCTGGTGCGTCATTAATTATTGCCCCTGCGGATAAGGCTGGGGCAATGGCGATATTTTGGTAGCTAACACGTTCTGCTGGCATAAGGCGAATAGGAGTCTCAAATGAAATCATTATTGGATTTGTTCAAACAGGTCACCCAGAAGGAAGAATTCGACGCGATCAAGATCGGTCTTGCTTCGCCGGAGAAGATCCGCTCGTGGTCCTACGGCGAGGTCAAGAAGCCGGAAACCATCAACTACCGCACCTTCAAGCCGGAGCGTGACGGGCTGTTCTGCGCGAAGATATTCGGACCGGTAAAAGATTACGAATGTCTGTGCGGCAAGTACAAGCGCCTGAAGCACCGCGGCGTGATCTGCGAGAAATGCGGTGTCGAGGTCACACTGTCGAAAGTGCGTCGAGAGCGCATGGGGCATATAGAACTGGCCAGTCCGGTTGCGCATATCTGGTTCCTGAAATCTTTGCCGTCGCGTCTCGGCATGGTGCTGGATATGACCTTGCGCGACATCGAGCGTGTGCTGTATTTCGAGGCCTATGTAGTGACGGAGCCCGGCATGACCCCGCTGAATCGCGGCCAGTTGCTGTCAGAGGATGACTATCTCGCCAAGACGGAAGAGTATGGCGACGAATTTTCCGCAACGATGGGTGCGGAGGGTATACGCGCGCTGCTCGGCAGTCTGGACGTGGCCGGCGAAATCGAGACGATACGCGCCGAATTGGCCGCTACCGGCTCGGAAACCAAGATCAAGAAATACGCCAAGCGTTTGAAGATTTTGGAAGCGTTCAATTCGTCTGGTATCAAGCCGCAATGGATGGTGATGACGGTGTTGCCGGTGTTGCCGCCTGAGTTGCGTCCGCTGGTGCCGCTGGATGGCGGTCGTTTTGCGACTTCCGACCTGAACGATTTGTATCGTCGCGTGATCAACCGCAACAATCGTCTGCGCCGGCTGCTGGAATTGAAGGCGCCTGACATTATTGTGCGCAACGAGAAGCGCATGCTGCAGGAAGCGGTCGATTCTTTGCTGGACAACGGCCGTCGCGGCAAGGCGATGACCGGCGCGAACAAGCGCCAGCTCAAATCGCTGGCCGACATGATCAAGGGCAAGAGCGGCCGTTTCCGCCAGAACCTGCTGGGCAAGCGGGTCGACTATTCCGGCCGTTCAGTGATCGTGGTGGGGCCTCAACTGAAATTGCACCAGTGCGGTTTGCCGAAGAAGATGGCGCTGGAATTGTTCAAGCCGTTCATTTTCAGCCGCCTCGAGGCGATGGGCCTGGCAACCACGATCAAGGCCAGCAAGCGCATGGTGGAATCGGAAGAGCCCATCGTCTGGGATATCCTCGAAGAGGTGATACGCGAGCATCCGGTGATGCTGAACCGTGCGCCGACGCTGCACCGTTTGGGCATCCAGGCGTTCGAGCCCATCCTGATCGAAGGCAAGGCGATCCAGCTGCACCCGCTGGTGTGCTCGGCATTCAATGCCGACTTCGACGGCGACCAGATGGCGGTTCACGTGCCGTTGTCGCTGGAAGCGCAGATGGAGTGTCGCACGCTGATGCTGGCTTCCAACAACGTGTTGTCGCCCGCCAATGGCGAGCCGATCATTGTGCCGTCCCAGGATATTGTGCTCGGACTCTATTACATGACCCGCGAAAAGGTCGGCGCCTTGGGCGAAGGCTCGATGTTCGCCAATATCGCCGAAGTGTCGCGCGCTTACGAGACCCGCGAAGTCGAGCTGCAAGCCAAGGTGATCGTGCGCCTCAAGGAAATTCATAAGGACGAAGCCGGTCAACCGGTTGAAAAACTGGTGCGCCATGAAACGACGGTAGGCCGCGCCCTGTTGTCCGAAGTATTGCCGGCGGGTCTGCCATTCGCGCTGATCAACAAGGCGCTCAAGAAGAAAGAGATCTCCCGTTTGATCAACGCAAGCTTCCGCCAGTGCGGCCTGCGCGATACCGTGATTATGGCGGACAAGCTGATGTATACCGGATTCACCTACGCGACTCGCGCCGGAATATCGATTGCCGTGGATGACATGTTGATGCCGCTGCAAAAGAATGATCTGATCGGTGCTGCCGAAAAGGAAGTCAAGGAAATCTATACCCAGTACACCTCCGGTCTGGTCACCGATGGCGAGCGATACAACAAGGTTGTGGATATCTGGGGGCGCACCGGCGACGTGGTGGCCAAGGCCATGATGGAACAGCTTGGCAGCGAACCAGTGATTGATCGCATTACGGGTGAGCCGCGCATGGTCAAGGGCAAGCCGGTGATGCAGGAATCATTCAACTCGATCTACATGATGGCTGATTCCGGAGCGCGCGGTTCCGCGGCCCAGATTCGCCAGTTGGCAGGTATGCGCGGCCTGATGGCCAAGCCGGATGGCTCGATCATCGAAACCCCGATCACCGCGAATTTCCGCGAAGGCTTGAATATGCTGCAGTACTTCATCTCGACGCACGGTGCGCGCAAGGGCTTGGCTGATACCGCGTTGAAGACGGCGAATTCCGGTTATCTGACCCGTCGCCTGGTGGATGTGACCCAGGATCTGGTGGTGATCGAGGATGACTGCGGAACGGCCAATGGCACGGCCATGAAAGCCATGGTGGAGGGCGGTGAAGTCATCGAGGCGCTGGGTGAACGCATACTTGGCCGCGTGATCAGCGCCGATGTGGTCAATCCGGAAAGCGGTGAAACGCTCTATCACGCCGGTACGCTGCTGGACGAAACGGCGGTAGAACGCATCGAGACGCTTGGTGTCGATGAAGTGCGCGTGCGCACCCCGTTGAGCTGCGAAACCCGCTTTGGATTGTGTGCCAAGTGCTACGGCCGGGATCTCGGACGCGGCGGCATGGTGAATACCGGTGAAGCGGTCGGCGTTATCGCCGCACAATCCATCGGTGAACCCGGAACCCAGTTGACCATGCGCACCTTCCACATCGGCGGCGCGGCTTCGCGTACGGTAGTGGCCAGCCAGGTGGAAAGCAAATCCAATGGTGAATTGAAATACAGTACGAACATGCGTGTGGTGACTACCGTGCGCGGTGAAGTGATCGTGGTTGCCCGCAGTGCCGAGGTCATCATTGTCGACGATCATGGCCGTGAACGCGAGCGTCACAAGGTTCCCTATGGCGCGACCTTGACAGTCAAGCAGGGCGACAATGTGCGTGCAGGCGTGGTCCTGGCAACATGGGATCCTCACACCCGTCCGATCATCACCGAATATGCCGGTACGGTAAGCTTCCAGAATGTCGAGGAAGGCACGACCGTTGCCAAGCAGATCGATGAGGTGACGGGTCTTTCCACGCTTGTTGTGATCGATCCGAAACGATCCACCGCGCAAAGCAAGGGTGTGCGTCCCATGGTGCGCTTGTTCGACGAAGCCGGCAAGGAAGTCAAGCTGGCCGGCACCGAGACAGCGGTCAGCGTGACCTTCCAGACCGGTTCCATCATCACCGTCGAGGACGGCCAGTTGGTGGGTGTCGGCGACGTGCTGGCGCGTATCCCGCAGGAAAGCAGCAAGACACGCGATATCACCGGCGGCCTGCCGCGCGTGGCCGAGTTGTTCGAGGCGCGCGTACCCAAGGATGCGGGGATGCTGGCCGAGGTGACAGGTACCGTCTCGTTCGGCAAGGACACCAAGGGCAAGCAGCGCCTGGTGATCACCGATGTGGATGGCGTGGCCCATGAATTCCTGATCCCGAAGGAAAAGCATGTTCTGGCGCACGACGGCCAGGTGGTGAACCAGGGTGAAATGATCGTGGACGGTCCGGCCGATCCGCATGACATTCTGCGTTTGCTGGGCGTGCCCGCGCTGGCGCGTTATATTACCGACGAAGTGCAGGAAGTCTATCGTTTGCAGGGCGTGAAGATCAGCGACAAGCATATCGAAGTGATCGTGCGCCAGATGTTGCGCCGCGTGCAGATCACCGATGTCGGTGATACGCGCTTCATTACGGGCGAGCAGGTTGAACGTGCTGACTTGCTGATAGAAAACGAGAAAATGATTGCTGAAAAGAAAAATCCGGCAAGCTTTGTTGATGTCCTGCTCGGCATTACCAAGGCATCGTTGTCCACCGATTCGTTCATTTCCGCGGCTTCCTTCCAGGAAACCACGCGCGTGCTGACCGAAGCGGCGATCATGGGCAAACGCGATGATCTGCGCGGACTCAAGGAAAACGTCATCGTCGGCCGTTTGATTCCGGCCGGAACCGGCTTGGCTTATCACGTCACGCGTCGCAAGCAGCGTTTGGGTATCGACATTGCCGAAGGTCGCGAGATACAAGAGGGAGATGATGTCGGATTGGGGGAATTGCTTGACACCTCAGGGGTTTCTCTCTAGAATTCGCAACCTTTTTTCCCGTCGCAGCGGATATGTTCGTGAGTCCGGCTGCGACGGTGCATTTTTATTTATTGATTTCATTTCGAACAAAATTTTAGAATTATTTAGGATGTGTAGAAAATGCCAACCATTAACCAGTTGATCCGTAAGCCACGTGTAGCGATCGTCGAAAAAAGCAAGGTGCCGGCGCTGGCGGGATCCCCGCAAAAACGCGGCGTGTGTACACGTGTTTACACCACGACCCCGAAAAAGCCCAACTCCGCGCTGCGTAAGGTGGCCAAGGTGCGTTTGACCAACGGTTTCGAGGTGATCAGTTACATCGGCGGCGAAGGCCACAATTTGCAGGAGCACTCGGTGGTCTTGCTGCGCGGAGGCCGTGTAAAGGATTTGCCGGGCGTGCGTTATCACATGGTGCGCGGCAGTCTGGACACCGCGGGGGTCAAAGACCGCAAGCAAGGTCGTTCGAAATACGGTTCGAAGCGTGCCAAAAAAGCATAATTTTGTTCATTAATAATCATTAGAGCCAAAAAAATAAACTGAGGTAGCTATGCCAAGACGTAGAGAAGTCCCCAAACGCGAAATCCTGCCCGATCCGAAGTACGGCAACCAGGATCTGTCCAAATTCGTAAACGTATTGATGACTGCCGGCAAGAAGTCGGTGGCGGAGCGCATCCTGTACGGCGCGCTGGAACAGATCGTCAAGAAGACCAGCAAGGATCCGATCGAGGTATTCAATCTGGCGCTGACCAATGTCAAGCCCCAGGTTGAGGTCAAAAGCCGCCGTGTCGGTGGTGCGAACTACCAGGTTCCCGTCGAAGTCCGTCCTTCGCGCCGTATTGCTTTGGGTATGCGCTGGCTCAAGGATTTTGCGCGCAAGCGCGGCGAAAAATCCATGGGCATGCGTCTGGCTGGAGAATTGATCGATGCGTCAGAGGGTCGTGGCGGCGCAGTGAAAAAGCGCGAGGAAGTGCACCGTATGGCGGAGGCGAACAAGGCGTTTTCGCATTTTCGCTTCTGATCGGAAGGCAATCCGGATAGCAAATCAAATCGGGCTGCAATACGCCCGACCTGAAGTTTTTAACCAATACATTTATAGTTAGGCATCTACCGTGGCACGTAAAACTCCAATCGAGCGTTATCGGAATATCGGCATCAGTGCGCATATCGACGCAGGCAAGACCACCACTACTGAACGAGTCCTGTTTTATACCGGCGTGAGTCACAAGATCGGCGAAGTGCACGACGGCGCCGCCATCATGGACTGGATGGAACAGGAGCAGGAGCGCGGTATTACCATCACTTCGGCCGCGACTACGTGTTTCTGGAAGGGAATGGACAAATCGCTTCCCGAGCATCGTATCAACATCATCGATACGCCGGGCCACGTGGACTTCACCATCGAAGTGGAGCGTTCGATGCGTGTGCTGGACGGCGCATGCATGGTCTACTGTGCGGTGGGCGGTGTGCAGCCGCAGTCCGAAACCGTGTGGCGCCAGGCCAACAAATACCGTGTTCCCCGCCTGGCATTCGTGAACAAGATGGATCGCCAGGGTGCGAACTTCTTCAAGGTGTACGAGCAGATGCGCACGCGCTTGCATGCCAACCCGGTCCCCATTCAAATCCCTATCGGCGCCGAAGAAAAGTTCGAGGGTGTGATCGATCTGATCCGCATGAAGGCCATCTACTGGGACGAGGCGTCGCAGGGCATGAATTATGAACTGCGCGACATCCCTGCCGATTTGGTGGCGAAAGCCAAGGAGTGGCGCGAGAAGATGGTTGAAAGCGCCGCTGAAGCCTCCGAGGAAATGATGAACAAGTACCTCGAGGAAGGCGATCTGTCCGAAGCTGAAATCAAGCAATGTCTGCGTATTCGTAGCATCGCCAGCGAGATCGTGCCGATGCTGTGCGGTTCGGCGTTCAAGAACAAGGGTGTCCAAGCCATGCTGGATGCGGTGATCGACTACTTGCCGGCGCCGACCGACATTCCGCCGGTGAAGGGTGAATTGCCGGATGGTTCCATCGGCGAGCGCAAGGCGGCGGATAGCGAACCCTTTGCCGGCTTGGCGTTCAAGATCATGACCGATCCGTTTGTCGGGCAGCTGATATTCTTCCGCGTTTATTCGGGGATGCTCAAATCCGGCGACACGATCTACAACCCCATCAAGGGGAAAAAGGAACGAATCGGCCGTATCCTGCTGATGCATGCCAATGAACGCGAAGAAATCAAGGAAGTGTTCGCGGGCGACATCGCTGCCGCGGTAGGGCTGAAAGAAGCCACTACGGGAGACACCTTGTGTGATCCCGCCAAGGAAATCATCCTGGAGCGCATGGTATTCCCCGAGCCGGTGATCCACGTCGCGGTTGAACCCAAGACCAAGGTCGACCAGGAAAAGATGGGCCTGGCACTGAACCGTCTGGCGCAGGAAGATCCATCGTTCCGCGTGCGCACCGATGAAGAATCCGGCCAGACCATCATTTCCGGTATGGGCGAACTGCACCTGGAGATACTGGTTGACCGCATGAAACGCGAATTCGGCGTGGAAGCCAACGTGGGCGCGCCGCAAGTGGCCTACCGCGAAGCGATCAGGAAGCCGGTCGAGATCGAAGGCAAGTTCGTCAAGCAGTCCGGCGGACGAGGACAATACGGACACGTCTGGCTCAAGATGGAGCCGAACGAGGCGGGCAAGGGTTTTGAATTTGTCGATGCGATCAAGGGTGGCACGGTTCCCCGCGAATACATCCCGGCAGTGGAAAAAGGTCTGCGCGAAACACTGCCGAATGGCGTGCTGGCGGGCTTCCCGGTCGTTGATGTGAAATGTACCCTGTTCGACGGTTCTTACCACGACGTGGACTCCAATGAAAATGCCTTCAAGATGGCAGCTTCGATGGCATTCAAGGACGGCATGCGCAAAGCCAGTCCGGTTCTGCTGGAGCCGATGATGTCGGTCGAAGTGGAAACACCGGAAGATTACACCGGCACGGTGATGGGCGATCTTTCATCCCGCCGCGGTATGGTGCAGGGCATGGACGACATGGCCGGTGGCGGCAAGGTGGTCAAGGCAGAGGTGCCGCTGGCGGAAATGTTCGGCTACTCCACTGCATTGCGTTCGGCAACCCAGGGCCGTGCAACCTATACGATGGAATTCAAGCATTATTCGGAAGCGCCGAAAAATGTCGCTGAAGCCATCATGAGCAAGAAATAGCAATTTAGATTTGAGGGACATTAATCATGGCAAAGAGCAAATTTGAGCGCACCAAACCGCACGTTAACGTAGGCACGATCGGACATGTGGACCACGGCAAGACCACGCTGACGGCGGCGATCACGACCGTGTTGGCCAAGAAATTTGGC
>JBAVGB010000037.1:0-7833 GCA_049684555.1 Gallionella sp.
CCACCGCGCCGGCCGCCGCGACCGGCTTGCCGGCAAGCCACCAGGGCAAGCGCTACATCATCGATGCTCAGGCATCGGAGATCCGCCTGCTCGTCTACCGCGACGGACCGATGGCGCGCGTCGGCCACAACCACGTGATGGTCGGCCGGGCGCAGGGGGAAATCCGCGCAGCCGATACCGCCGCAGCCAGCGGCTTCAGCATCGAGATTCCGGTCGACTCGCTGCAAGTGGATGCGCCGGCGTTGCGCGCCGAAGAGGGCGAGGATTTCGCGGCGAGCGTCTCGGACCAGGCACGCAAGGGCACGCGCGACAACATGCTGGGACCGGATGTGCTGGATGCCGCGCACTATCCGCTGATCCGCATCGAGTCCGTTGCGCTGCGCGGGCCGCGCTGGAACCCGGATGTGGACGCACGCATCACGGTGCGCGGCAGGACCAGTGACCTGAAATTCCCGGCGGCGGTATTCGAGCAGCGGGATTCGTTCACCGTGATCGCAGCCTTCCGTGTGCTGCAGACTGCACTCGGCATGCAGCCCTACTCGGTCCTGGGCGGCGCATTGAGTGTGCGCGATGCGATCGAGGTCCGGATACGGCTGGTCGCGCGCCCCGCACCGGACTGAACAGGTCCGGAATGATTCCGGAATGATATCGCGGCCTATTCCCGTCCTCTGATCCCGGTCATGTTCCCCTATCCTTGCTCAGCGTCATTGATCACTTGCGCCGGGCGGCGCGCCGCTCGACGGGGGAATTGAATTTCCGGATGTTTTCCTCTGCCTGCTTGAATGCGGTGATGTCATTGATGATAGCCATGAAGCCTTCGCCATCCACATCCGTTTTCATCAGTTGTACAGTGACCTCGACGGCATAGGTGCTGCCGTCGCTGCGCGCCTGGACGGTCTGGTACTTGACCGACTCCTGCTCGCCGCGGCGCAGCGGTTCGATCGCCGCCCCGAACGACTCGATGCCCATATCCGGATGCAGGGAAAGCATGTTCATCTGGCGCAATTGTTCCATGCTGTAGCCGGTATTTTTCAGCGCATAGTCGTTGGCGTAGCTGAACTGCAGGGTAACGGCATCGAACAGGTATATCTCGTTCGGGCTGCGCTCGTTGAGCGTCTTTTCGTAATGGTGCCTGAGCTCCTCGCGCCGCTGCTCCACGCTCCAGATACGGCGATGCCGGTGCGACATCGCGTAATAGGCCAATATCCCCGCCAGCAGCAGCACCACCATGAAATAGATGGTGCGCATCCTGTCCCACAATGCGGCCATGGCCGCCGACTTCGGAACATCGGCGTACAGCGTGACCGGGAAGTGCTGCAGGCGGCGCAGCGCGCGGATAGATCCCGGGCTGCCGCCGCTGCGCGGCATCTCCACCAGCCCGCTCTGCGGGTAACGGTTCGCGCGCAGGTACGCGATCATCGCACCGCTTGCAGGCTTGCCATAGACATCGTCCAGGCTCGCCGCATCCGGTTCGGGATAGCGGCTGACCAGATATCCGTCATCGCGCACCAGTCCCAGCGCGGTGACCCCGGCGGCGGCCGAGTCGGCCCAGCTGCGTTGCAGCATGTCGGCGGGCAAATTGGCGCTGATGATATAGGCCAGCTTGCCGTTCGGGCCGGCAACGGCATAGCGCGCGGCGACGACCCAGCGACTGTCGATGTGCCCCTTGACCGGCTGCCCGATCACGAACGGCGAACCCTGCTGCAACTCGTCGCGGAACTGCATGAATATCGGGTCACCGGAGAGCGTGGGCATGTCCGGGTTGTTCGGGGTGTTGCCGGTCATCAACACCTGGCCGTCGGCGCGGATCAGGATCACGTTGCCCAGTTCGGTGTGCAGTTTCTGGAAGCGGTTGACCAGCCGGTATGCGCGGCCGAGATCCAGCTTCCTGTTGGACTCGACCAGATCATCGCCCAGGTTCTGCATGCCGATCTCCAGCTGGGTGAAATACAGATCGAGCGCGTCGGCGTTCAGGCGGGCGATCGTCGCCAGCTGCGCGGCCTGTTCGGTTCTGGCTGCGCGCCAGGAATGCGCGACCAGGAACACGGCGCAAGCCAGCAGCACCGCAACCAGCAATGTCGCCGCATGCTTCAGCAGCCGATCGAATTGATGCTCACCGCTTGTGTTTGTCATGAGGGTCCTTGGTTATTTGCCGGGCATTGTAAATGCGGCAGGCGAAATGCGCCGGAGTGGGATCGTTTTCATTCCCCGCAATCTATCATCCCGCGAGGCATCCGTTCAACCCTGTTTATTTGCTTTACACCTTTGCATTCCGCCCAGTCCGGCCACACATTGCAAAAGCCCCGTTTCTGTATAAACTGCCGCTCTTGTTTATGCACCCCGGTCCCTCATGAATATGACGTTGCCTGCATCGCCGCACCTGTTCCAGACGGAACGCGCCGCCCTGCCCGGCATAGACCACGGTTGTTTCACGGCATAGTTGGAGTAGTTACAGATGAATGATGCGCAGATCGCCATAGCCACCGGGGATGGCCGTATCTTTTACGACATGAGCGGCAAGGACAATCCCTGCGACGGCTGCAATGCGTGCTGCCGCCATTTCCGCGTGTCGTTCTACCACGGCGAACTGGACAGCCAGCCGGGCGGCCTGGTCCCCGCGGACATGACGGTGCCGATCACGCCGTTTCGCGCCTGCATGAAAGGCACCGAATCCGGTTATGGCAGCTGCATCGCGCTGCAGTCGAACGGACGTTGCGGCATCTATGCACATCGTCCCTCGGTATGCCGCGAATTCCCGGTGTTCATGCAAGACGGTTCGTTCAACCCGGAATGCGTGCGCCTGCGCGCGCTGCATGGCATACCAGCATGGGTACCCCAACAGAAAACCGACCCCGGTCCGGTCAGCTCGGTCGCTGTTTCCCAATGATTGGAGTAGCCGCGCTGCCCGAACCCGCCGGCATCTTGTCTTGATCGAACAGGGTCGGTTGATTCATGCCGGGACCGGTTTTTCCAGCTCGGGCAGTTCCTCCGCCAGGAAACCGCCCGACTGGTGCTGCCACAGCGCCGCATAGAGTCCGTTGCGCTGCAGCAATTCGCTGTGCGTGCCCTGTTCGACGATCTTGCCCTGGTCGATCACGACCAGCCGGTCCAGCCGCGCGATGGTCGAGAGACGATGCGCGATCGCGATCACGGTCTTGCCGCCCATCAGATCGATCAGCTGTTCCTGGATGCTGGCCTCGATCTCGCTGTCGAGCGCCGAGGTTGCCTCGTCGAGCAGCAGGACGGGCGCATCCTTGAGGATCACACGGGCGATGGCGATGCGCTGGCGCTGGCCGCCGGAGAGTTTCACGCCGCGCTCGCCGACGTGGGCGTCGTAGCCGGTGCGCCCGTTCCAGTCGTGCAGGCCGAGAATGAAATCGTGCGCCTGCGCCTTGCGCGCCGCCGCCTCGACTTCCGCCTGGCTCGCCTGCGGGCGGCCATAGCGGATGTTGTCGGCGATCGAGCGGTGCAGCAGCGAGGTGTCTTGGGTGACCAGCCCGATCTGCGCGCGCAGGCTTTCCTGCGTGACGTGGCGGATATCCTGGCCGTCGACGGTGATGCGGCCGTGCTCGAGATCGTAGAAACGCAGCAGCAGGTTCACCAGCGTGGATTTTCCAGCGCCGGAGCGGCCCACCAGGCCGATGCGCTCGCCGGGACGAACGGCGAGATCGATATGGTCGAGCACAAGTTTGCCGGTCGCGGCGATATCGGTACCGTAGCCGAAGCTGACCTGCTCGAAGCGTATTTCGCCGCGCGTCACGACGAGCGGCTTCGCATCCGGCTCGTCGACCAGGGTATGCGGCACCGAGATGGTCTGCATGCCTTCCTGGACAACACCGATGTTCTCGAAGATGCCCGCGACCTCGAACGAGACCCAGCCAGCCATGTTGGTGATCTGCCATACCAGCGGCAGGGTGGTCGCCACCTGGCTGGCGCTAAGCTGTCCGCGCGACCACAGCATCAGGCCGATGCTCGCGGTGCCGACCAGCAGCATCGCATTCAGCCCTTGCAGCGTGAACATGAAGCGGCTGGTCATGCGCATGTGCCGCGCGATCGCGTCCTGGTGCTCGTCGACGATGTCGCGCACGTAGGCGTCCTCGTCGGCCAGCTTGGAAAACAGCTTCACCGTCAGGATGTTGGTGTAGCTGTCGACCACACGGGCCATCACCAGCGAGCGCACCTCGGAACTTTTCCGCGACAGTTCGCGCAGGCGCGGCACGAAAAATCTCAGGAACACCAGGTAGCCGAGCAGCCAGGCCAGCGTGGGCAGCGTCAGGCGCCAGTCGAACGCGGAGACCAGCAGCAGTGTCATCGCGCCGTAGGTGCACAGGTACAGCACCGCGCGGATCGACGCCATCACGCTGTCGCGCAATGCATGGGCGGTCTGCATCACGCGGTTGGCGATGCGCCCGGCGAAATCCTTCTGGAAGAACGGCCAGCTGTGGCGCAGCACATGCCAGTGGCTCTGCCAGCGCACCAGCGTGGTGGCGCCCGGCATCAGCGCGTTGTGGCGTATCGCGATGTCGGTGAATTGCAAGAACGGACGCACGACCAGCACCACCAGCACCATCAGTGCCAGCCTTGCGGCGTGTTCCGCCATCGACGCGGCACGAGCCGGCGCCGACATCAGCGCCACCAGCTGGCCGATGAACACCGGAATGCTCATGTCCGCCAGCGCCACACCGAGGCTGCTGCAGATCATCGCCACATAGGGCCACGGCGTCTGCCGGATGAAATGCCAGTAGAAAGACAGCAACCCGCCGGGCGGAGTGGCCGGCTTATGGGCACGGGTGCCGCGGATCAGGGATTCGAGAAAATTGAACATGAGGGTATCGATAGTTATGCAGCGCTTTGCGGATTTTAAAACAATTCGCCTGCCTTATTCTGAACCGGCGCCGGTGAATTTGACGGTCCGGCCGACCTGCGCCATTTACCCATAACGGCACAGGTACCGCGCAACCAGTCACAAGCTGACAATTTCCGCGATTATGCCCGGATGATCATGACGGAATGCCGCCCAGCAGGTTGGCGGGCACCGCTTCGTGGATGCGCTTCGGCGTGGCAAGGTTGAGGTTGTCCATGATCTCGACGAATTCCGCCTCGCTCCTGCCGGCGATGCGCGTGTTGAGCACCTTCTCCTCGCCGACGCTGCTGACGCGCCGCCCCTTGTAGTCGTGGGCGGGATAAACCAGCGTCTCGTCCGGCAGCGTGAACAGCTTTTCGGTGATGCTGTGGTACATCTGCACCGCACTGCCGTTTTGAAAATCGGTGCGGCCGCACGCATTGATCATCAGCGTGTCGCCGGTGAACAGCCGGTCGCGCCACAGGTAGCAGAGGCTGCCGGGCGTATGCCCCGGCGTGGCGATGACGCGCAGGGTTTCGCTGCCGAATGTCAGCGTGTCGCCGTCCCCCAGCAATCTGTCGTAACCGGGCGCGCCGCAGTTCTGCGCGATCACCGTGACGGCGCGGGTGTGTTGCTTCAACGCCTGGGAGCCGGTGATGTGGTCGGCATGGACGTGGGTATCCAGCACCAGGCGCAGCCTCAGCTCCATGGCTTTCATCAATGAGAGGTAGCGTTCGACGTGTTCCAGCACCGGGTCGATGATCACCGCGTTGCCCTTGTCGTCTGCAAGCAGATAGGTGAGCGTGGATGATTCCGGGTCGAACAATTGGCGAAAGATCATGGTGGTTCCTTAATAATTTGGCACTGTAATGAACATATAGGCAACCCATGGCTTTGCAAGTTCCGGCGTTTTGACGAAGCTCTTCCGCTTGCGCGATCACCGGCAAGTTGGCCGAACACTTCTTCAGCCCGGTTGCAGGACTTCTCGCGTCGTCCGGCGGGGCCCGGGCAGAGGACCGATCGGCTGGACCATTAGGGCTCGATACGCGTTTTCACTTTGCTCACCGCATTCAGGTAAACCGCCATCAGTCCCGCCACCGTCCACAGGCTGATGATCGCCGCGATCCAGAAGCCGGGCGCGCCGAGCGCGGGGCCGAACGTATTGGTCAGCCCGAGCACGATGCCGCCACCCAGGCCCAGTCCCCACAGCAGCGTGCCATAGATCAGCATCGGGATCACCGAGCGCTTGTAACCGCGCAACGCATTCACCGCGACGGCCTGCAGCGCATCGCCCAGGTGATACAGGGCAACCAGCATGATCAGCGGCGTCGCGACCTTACGCACCTGCAGGTCGGTGGTATACAGCGCAGCGATATGCGGCGCGCCGAACCAGAAGGTCAGGCTCAGCACCACCGCGATGCCCATGCCGAGGCGGATGCCTTCCCAAGAGGTGTGGCGGGCTTGCTTGGGCAGCCCGGCGCCGACGGCCTGACCCACCAGTATCGAGGTGGCATTGCCGAGCGCCAGCGGGATCATGAACGCTACTGCCGCGAGGTTCGCCGCGATCTGGTGCGCGCCCGATACCACCGGGCCCAGGCGCGCGATGAACAGCGCCATCAGGGTGAATGCGGTCACGTCCGCGATAAAAGTCAAACCAATGGGCACGCCCAGCTTCAGGAAGTCCCGGATCGCCTTGAAATCCGGCGCGGCAACCCGCCTGCGCAACCGGAACTGCGCGTAGTCCGGATGGCGCAGGCACCATCCCCACGCCAGTACGGCGATCAGCCAGGCATCCAGCGAGGTGGCGACCGCGCAGCCCGGCCCGCCCAGTCTGGGCGCACCGAGCAGACCGAACATGAACACCGCATTCAGCGGGACCTTGAGCGCCAGCGAGACCAGGTTGAACAACATCACCGGGCGCGGGCGGGCGATGCCGGTGGCCAAGCCGAAGAAGATGCGCATCGCGAAAGTGGCCGGCACGCCCCACGCGGAGGCGGCGAGATAGGCGCGCACCTTGGTTTCGACGAGGGGCTGCAAGTGCGAGATCGAGACGATCGGGCCCGGGAAGAGCAGCACCAGGATTGCGATCAGCGCCAGCACCAGCGAAATCCACACGCTCTGGTGTATTTCCCGCCCGACCTCGGCGCGCCGGCCCGCGCCGTAAAGCTGCGCGATGATCGGCGGCAGCGCGAGCAACACGCTGATCAACGACATCAGCACCGTGGCCATGATAGAGGAGGCGATGCCAACCGAGGCCAGGTCGATGGGCGAGAGCCGCCCGGCCATCGCGGTGTCGATCACCGCATTCGCCATGATCGCGAGTTGGGCGACCAGCACCGGCCAGGCCAGATGGATGAGTTGCGAGGTGTGGGAAGCGGAACGGTCCATGCCAGCATTCTACGGGAATGCTGATTTGGACTTCGTTTGCTGACTTAATTTGTCGGAACGAGGCTCACTAAGTGTTGCAGGAGTATAGTGTATTAGGCGATGAAAAACTGGAAATGCAATACTGGCCCGTTTAGTTCTGATTTCACAAATATTTCTCAACCTTCAATCGTAGACAACAACAAAGCATCGGGGCCGTTGCGGTCACGGTTTCCCGCGGCTGCGACGCAAACAACTCCCTGCCCTTGTGACAAAATCTATTTTCCGGTTCATCCGACTTTCCCATGGGTAACCTGAGCCGGATACAAGTCAAGCCCGCCACAGTGGAAATAGATGGCGATCTTGAAATGGTCACGATTCCTGAAACCACAGGCACGTTTTTGTACGGTTGCAATCTTTGAGTTCAATCCTTCTGCCACAGCATTGGTGATGCGATGTTTGAAATAGGTCAACACATTCGGCAAATGCCGCGCAATCAACTTAGCCGCATCAATCATGGGCTGCAAGCGGCTATGCGTCGCCCAGTAGTACCAGCGCTTCCAGAACTTCAGCGCCCAGGCCGCAGACGTGTAGTTCCACAATTCCCGCAGCACCTCCTTGAGCGC
>JBAVGB010000038.1:0-9921 GCA_049684555.1 Gallionella sp.
CGAGATGATAACCTGCACGGGACGCTTCAGCGGCGTTGCATTCGACCTGATGGTACCTGTGGTTGCAGTCATAGGCATCTTCGCAAAGGAGACCGGGCAGGGTCTGGTGTTCCAGGGGGAAGACACCCAGTCGCCGCCTCCCGCTTCGAATGCGGGCGCTGATACGGCCAAGCCGAAATCCACGAGACCCCAGTTGAAGATAATCAAATAAAAAGCCGCAAGATCTTGCGGCTTTTTGTTTTGCAGGCCGCTTGCCGCCTGCAAACTCTCCGGGGCTATGCGGCCGGAAGCGCCAGCGTCGCATGCATCTTGTTCATCGCCTTCTGCTCGATCTGGCGGATGCGTTCCGCGGACACATTGAATTCGGCAGCCAAGTCATGCAAGGTGGCGGCAGAACCCTCTTCGCATAACCAGCGGGCTTCGACGATGCGGCGGCTGCGCTCATCCAGGCAGGCCAGGGCATTCGCCAACCCGGAGGATTGCAGGCGTTCGCGTTCTGACGTTTCCAGTATATGCGAGGGCTCATGATCCGCGGTATCGGCCAGATATTGAATGGGCGCATAACTCTCTTCGTCATCTCCGCTGACCGGCTCCAGTGCGACCTCGTGTCCTGCAAAGCGGGCCTCCATATCCACCACATCGTGTTCGCTGACGTTGAGTTGTTGCGCGATCTCGGTGACTTGGTGCGGTTTGAGCGGTTCCAGCCCTTTTTTCAGGCTGCGCAGATTGAAGAACAGCTTGCGCTGGGATTTGGTGGTGGCGATCTTCACCAGCCTCCAGTTGCGTATCACGAACTCGTGTATCTCGGCGCGTATCCAGTGCAGCGCGAACGATACCAGACGAACGCCGCGTTCCGGGTCGTAGCGTTTCACCGCCTTCATCAGTCCGATGTTGCCCTCCTGGATCAGGTCTGCCTGCGGCAATCCGTAGCCGGCATAGCCCCGCGCGACACTGACCACCACGCGCAGGTGCGAAAGCACCAATTCGCGAGCCGCATCCAGATCGTTTTCGGATTTGAAGCGCGTCGCCAACTCAAACTCCCGCTCCTGCGACAAGATCGGGAAGCGGTTCACCGTCTGGATATAGCCTTCCAGGCTGCCAACAGCAGACGGGATGGGTAAACTCATGGCTGCATTCATCGTCATTCCTCCTAAATTAATGGACTAATTCTAGCACTCGCAGGA
Organism: Gallionella sp.; assembly: GCA_049684555.1. Classification (GTDB taxonomy): domain Bacteria; phylum Pseudomonadota; class Gammaproteobacteria; order Burkholderiales; family Gallionellaceae; genus Gallionella. The sequence continues at coordinate 1,185 of JBAVGB010000038.1, forward strand.
TTGGAGTGCCAAGTCGGTAAAAGGTTCGATGCAGATCTATTCGATGCAGGTCTGTCGGACTGTAATGGCGCGCTTTGGTGCAATCAGGCAAAAACAAGTCGTCAATCACGGTTCTGGCGATATATCCTTTATCGTTCGCTGGTGGTTTAAATTGGCCATGCAGCCGGAAAATCGTGACCTGGACCCGGATTTTTGTCACAATACCAACCGGAACATGTTCCGGACATGTCTGCCACAGTGAGTCAAAACAGTCGTTCCGCCAACAGGATCAACCGCTCGGAGGAATATGCGAAATTCATCAGTTGTTCTCAAAAACTTTGGATATGACAAGACATGAACAAATTCATTCTTTCGCAAGCGCGCGCAAAGCTGATTTTTCTTCTGGCTGGCGTGATCGCGGCGGTGGCCTTTTCATCCGGCGCGTCGGCGCTGCCGTTGTTTGCCCGCCAAACCGGCATGGTCTGTTCCGCCTGCCACTTCCAGCATTTCCCGATGCTGAACGGGTTTGGTCGAGCATTCGAGTCCGCCGGCTATACCATGATGGGGGTCTCCCAAGGCAAGGTGGAAGGCGAAGGGCTATCCATACCCAGCAGCCTGAACATGTCCGCCCTGGCGACCGCCGGGTACGAAAAGACCAATCAGGCCGCCAGCCAGACCGTCAAAAGTACCACGGGTGACGGCGCGTTCTATCTGCCCGGCAGCGGGGGCGAATTGTCGCTGTTCTTTGGCGGACGCCTCAGCGAGAACGCCGGCTTTCTGTCGGAGATCGGCACGGGCGGATCGGTTTCGGGCACCGTGGTGAGCGGGTCGCATAGCTCGGCGAAGTTGCCGGTGCTGTTCCCGTTTACAGGTATTAAATTCCTGGATGGCACACTCGCCGGTTTCGTGCCGTTCAGCACGGATGATCATGGCGCGTCATACGGCTTTGAATTGCTGAACACCGGCTCGAATGCGGCGCTTCAGATGAGTCCGGTGCCCGGCCTGAACGGACAGCACAGCGCGGCGCTTTCGGCGCAGCAATACATCGGCACCGCCGGTTCCGCAACCGGGGTGGCGCTGGTGGCGAACAATGCCAATGGTTTCATCAACCTGACCAAATACGACCAGGTCGGCATATCGAGCGCTGCATTGTCGACGCTGGGTTCCACTTACCTGCGCGTCGCCGGGATGTTCGAGCTGGCCGGATGGGATACCGGGGTGGGGATACAGAGCTGGAGCGGGAGTTCGGTCAGTCCTACCGGTACGCCTGCGGTCCCTGCGGTTCCTGCCACACCTGGGAATAGTGGGGTAAACCCCGTTATCTTCCCGACCCCTGCAATTCCCGCCGTTCCGGCGACCTACGGCACAGTCGCGTCCAAGGCTGCCGCGATAGACGGCCAGATGCAGGGCAGCATTGGTTCACTGCCGGTGGGTTTCTACCTGAGTTATGCCAGGGCGCCGGCCGGCGATTCCAACGCGTACACCTTGGATCCCGCCGCGGCGGTGCCGGGTTCTGCGGTGACCCAGGCATACGGTAAAGCTACCAAGAGTGCCTTCAATTTTTCGTTTGAAGTGGGCGTGGTGCCGGAAAAGGTCACGCTGGGAGCAGGCTTCCGCGCCGGCAAGAGCGGCGTCGCAATAACCAGTTCCGCCGTGGCCAATGCGAGCGACAACGCGGTGATGTTTGTCGCGAGTTACAAGCTGGCGCAAAACATGATGTTAACGTTCACGCAAACCACATCAAGCGGCCAGTACTGGGATGCGAACCACCAGAATGCACTGGGAAGTTCAACCAGCACGATCAACTTGTTCGCACTTTTTTAAAATCAAGCTGCTGTTGCAAAATTGCCGAATTTATACATTTTGTTGCAAACAAACTTCCGGCATCATTTAGGCGGATGTTATAGTTTAAGGGCAAATGAAATGGCATTAAGTTCATTTGAGTTGTAAAGATAATATGCAGTCGAGGGAAGTTTTAATGGCTGCATCGTTATTGAAAGCTTGTCAACTATCACTAAGGGAGTTAACTATGTCATTCAAGAAAGCACTTCTAGGGGTTTCCGCGCTGCTGTCGGCCGCGATCTGGGCACCCCAGGCGCAAGCGATTCCCGCGTTCGCACGCCAGGTCGGCATGCCCTGCAGCGCTTGCCACTACCAACACTTTCCTACCCTGAACAGCTTCGGCCGCGCGTTCAAGGAAGGCGGCTTCACGATGATGGGTGCACAAGAAAAAATCGAGGGTGACGGGCTTTCCATTCCCGCCAACCTGAACCTCGCATTCATCACCAACCTGGCTTACCAGAAGAATAACGGCACCAATGACACCACAACCATTCCGGCCCAAGGGTCTGCAACTGCTAAGACCGTAAATAATGGCCAGTTCCAGATGACGCAATACAGCCTGTTCATGGGCGGACGCGTCGGCGAGAACATTGGCTTCGAGGGTGAAGTCGGCCTGAGCGGCGGCGCAGCCCTGGCATCGGTCAAGATTCCTTTCGCACAAGACTGGGGTTCGTTCAAGACCCTGGAAGTGCCGTTCACCACCGACGGACTGGGTGCGCAGCAGGGCTTTGAATTGCTGAGTACCGGTGCTAGCCCGGTACACCTGTTCAACCAGCAGGATCTGACGGCGCTTTCCGCTTCGGAATATCTCCACACGGATACGCCGGCCAACGGTCTGGCTCTGGTCGCGGCTAATGACTACGGCTTCATCAACTTCACAAAGTGGCAAATCGACTCCATCAACGGTAATGGTCCCGGACAAGCCCCTGGTGATCCAGCAGGCGGTTCTCCGACTTCGAGTTACCTGCGGGCAGCCTGGCTCGGTAACATAGGTAGCTATGACGCGGGTATCGGCTTCCAGATTTGGGATGGTGAAAGCTCGGCTTCTGGATGGAATAGTGGGGCAAATACCGCCTACGCTGCAGGTACCTACACAACCAAGGCCCATGCAGTCGATGCGCAGATGATGGGTGATCTGGGTAGCATGCCGTTGACGCTGATCGCGTCCTATGCGGTTGCCCCGGCTGAATCACTTGATCCGGCTAATGCGGTTTATATGGGTAATGCATTCAACCCAGGTACTGCTGACAGAAAATCGTTTAACGTCGCTGCCGAGCTTGGCGTACTGCCCAAGACCACCGTGCAACTGGCTTACCGTAATGCAAAATCCGGTGCAGTCGATGGCGGTTCGAGCAATGCGTCCGACAATGCGATTCTGGTCGGCGCGACCTATGCAGTTGCGCTGAACGCCCGGTTCGAACTTACCTACTCCAAGTACAGCGGCGATGCCTACAATGCCACAGCTGCAGCGATGCAGCCAGGCGGCACAGGCGATCAGATGACCGTGGTGAACCTGTGGATCGACTACTGATCTGACACATTACCAGCCGGGCAATATTCCGGTAGTAATTGAACCCGCCTCCCTGCAAAGGGAGGCGGGTTTTTTATTGTGCTTGAGGAAGTGCAGAACTTGCACGGAACCGCGCCCTGTAGTTGAATCGGCTGAACACTTGTTCGAATAAAGCCTGTTGGGGGCATTTACCCAACGCAGATAGGGGTGGGCATGAATAACAGCAAACTGAACAAAATCGTTTTCCTGCTGGCCTGCGCGGTCGCCGCTGTGGCTTACCTGCCGGCAGCATTGGCGCTGCCGGCGTTCGCGCGGCAAACCGGGATGGCGTGTTCGGCCTGCCACTTCCAGCACTTTCCGCTGCTGAACGCGTATGGCCGTGCGTTCAAGTCCGGCGGCTACACCACAGTGGGCACCACGCAGGGCAAGGTGGAAGGCGATCGCCTGTCGCTACCCGATACGCTGAACATGGCGATGCTGGCGAGCTTCGGCTACGAGAAAACCGACCAGGCACCCGGTGTTCCGTCGGCCGGTACGCTGAATCCGGGCAACGGCCGGTTCTATGTGCCCGCCAACGGCGGCGAACTGTCGCTGTTTATTGGCGGCCGCGTCAGCGACAACGCCGGCTTCCTGGCCGAGCTGGGCACCACAGGTCAGGCTAATGCTGCAGCGGTTCCGGCTAATCAGTTTTCGGCCAATACGGGTTCGTCTGCGACAGGCTCCGCCAAGCTGCCGCTGCTGTTCGTGGTTTCCGAAGGCACGCGTGCCGGCATTGTCCCGTTCACCACCGATACGCGCGGACCATCCTATGGTTTTGAGCTGCTGAACACCGGCGCGAATGCGGTGCAGCTGATGAGTCCGGTGCGCGGCATGAACAACGCGCACAGCAACGCGATTTCGGCGCAACAATACATCGCGACCGACGGCGGCGCGACGGGCATGGCTTTCGTGATCGACAATGCCCGTTATTTCGTCAACCTGACCCGGTTCAACCAGACCGTGCCGGGAAATGCGAGTGGCGGTAACGCTTCGAACCTGGGCTCGTTCTACGCGCGCGCAGCGGCGATATTTGATCTGGGCGGCTGGGATACCGGCGTGGGTGTGCAGAACTGGGGCGGCAGTTCCTACAGCAGTGCCGCAGCGGCGCAACTGGATACCCGGGCCACCGCGATCGACGGCCAGATGCAGGGCAGCCTGGGCGGCATGCCGGCCGGTTTCTACCTGACCTACGCCCGGGCGCCCTACGATGCGACCAATGTCTATGACATGGCCGGCACCCTGACCCCCGGTTCATTCGCCCGCAGCTCACTGAACATTGCCGCCGAACTGGGCGTGTTGCCCGGTGTCGCGACGATAGGGGCGGCCGTACGCCGGGGCGACAGCGGCGTGGATGACGGCAGCGGTGCCAATGCGACCGACAATGCGTTCATGCTGTCGCTGACCTACCAGTTGGCGCAGAACATGATGGTATCGTTGACCCACACCACCAGCAGCGGCAGTTACTGGAACCTGGTCAACCCTTATGCCAATGTAACTCCCAACCCCAATCCCAACGGTTTGACCAATAGCGGCCTGATCGGCAGCCGGACCACCACGTTAAACGTGTCCACGCTGTTTTGATCGAAAATATGGATTAGGTGTGTCTGCAGGGGAGCCGAGGCTCCCCTGTTTTTGCGCCTGTCGTTTCAGCGCATTGTCATTTCTTCTTCAGCAGAGATTGCAGGTTGGCGAACGGGTTATGCGTAGCCGCAGTGGAATGGTTGTGGCGGTTTCCCGGGCGTGCCTGTTCTTCCAGCAGCCGCATGTGCTCGTTGTCGTGGCAATACAGGCACAGCAGTTCCCAGTTGCTGCCGTCGAGTGGATTGTTGTCGTGATTGTGGTCCTTGTGGTGAACCGTCAGTTCGCGCAGCCGCGCGCCGGAAAATTCCCGTCCGCAGCGCCCGCAGACCCACGGGAATAGCTTGAGCGCGCGTTCCCGGTAAGTCGACTCGCGCTCGCTGCTGTGCCGGCGCGCTTCGGCGACCACGCGGTCGAGCCGGGCATGGTCGGGCGTGGTACGTTTGGTCATGTCGAAAAGCCTGCAGCGGCGCAATGCAGCGCGCCCTTGAATGGGCGCGTTATCGCTGCTGCTGAACGCCTAGATCGCGCCGCTGATCTTGGCAGGCACTGGCTGCTTCTTGGGTTTTTTTGCTTCCTTGGTCTTGCGCTGTTGTCCTTTGGCCATGGTCATACTCCTTGACGTGACGATTGTGAAAAAGCAACGATACGTGTGATGCAATGCTGCGTTCAGCATACGCTGGGACCTTGCCGGATATATAAGGTTCAGCGCGCGCAGATGATAATCCCGCGCGGGAAAAAACGAAACATTTTCTGTTTGATACCTGCAACTTTCCTGCTCAAGGTATCATGTAGTAAAGACTGGCTATAACGAATGGATCAAGCGATAAAACTGAAAACCAGCCACAGAGAACACAGAGGGCACAGAGATGAAGCAGGTTTCTCCAGGTTTTTCGGCTCACCTATAAAGTTGGACCAAAATTTTCAGATATAAATTGTTTTCTCTGTGAACTCTGTGTTCTCTGCGGCTAATTGGTTTTTTTCCGGATGAAAACGCTGAAAAATCCGGGTGCTGATGCGTAATATCTACACATTTCCGAGTAAGACCGGCACCGGTATCGATAAATATTGGTAATAACTAACCAGGCAAAGGATTACAACATTAGCAATACTGCCAAACCTGCCGCCACACGGCGTTTGTCGCCACTGCGCGAACTGTGGCCGTTTTTGCGCCCCTACCGGGGGCGGATGGCGCTGGCTTTCCTGCTGCTCTGCCTCGGTTCCGGGACCATCCTGATGGTGCCGCTGGCCTTTCGCGACTTGATCGATTTCGGTTTCGGACAGCGCAAAAGCGCGGTACATGGTGTGTTGGGCAGTTTGAGCCTGAATGGCCATTTTGTGGTGCTGTTCGGTCTGGCCAGCCTGTGGGCGCTGGCCGTGTCGGCGCGTTTTTACACCGTGAGCTGGGTGGGCGAGCGGGTCACCGCGAATCTGCGCAGCGCCGTCTACCAACGGGTGCTGGCACAGTCGCCGCAATTCTTCGAGACATTGCAGACCGGCGAAGTGCTGTCGCGGCTGACCGGGGACACCACGCTGGTGCAGACCGTGGTCGGCAGCTCCATTTCGATGGGTTTGCGCAGCCTGTTCCAGTTCATCGGCGGGATGATCATGCTGGCGGTAACCAGCTTTTACCTGTTCTCGCTGAACCTCGGCCTGATGATCCTGCTGACATTGCCCATCCTGGTCATCGGGCGCAGGGTCAAGAAACTGTCGCGCGAATCCCAGGACAGGATCGCGGATGCCTCGGCCCTGGCCGGCGAGATCCTGAATGCGGTGCCGACCGTGCAAGCCTATACACAAGAGCGCTACGAGTCCGGGCGTTTCGCAGATCGCGCGGAAACGAGTTTTGTCACCGCGATCCGGCGCACCCGCGTGCGCGCGGCGCTGAGCGCGCTGATCATCATCGCGGTGATGGGCACCATCATTTTCGTGCTCTGGGTCGGCGCGAACCAGGTGCATCAGGGCAGCATGACGGGCGGCCAGCTGGCTTCGTTTGTCCTTTATGCGGCGCTGGTGGCCGGCGGCGTGGGCACCATGTCTGAAGTATGGGGCGATGTGATGCGCGCGGCCGGCGCAACCGAGCGCCTGCTCGAATTGCTGCGAGCGGAATCCGCGATCAGCGAAGCCGCCGTACCGCAGCCGCTGCCCCGGCCCGAGCGGGCGGTGATCCGCTTCGAGCAGGTCAGCTTCCATTACCCGGCACGTCCGGAGACCGCCGCGCTGGAAGGCATCAGCCTAGACATCGCGCCGGGCGAAAGCGTTGCGCTGGTCGGGCCTTCCGGTGCCGGCAAGACGACCCTGTTCCAGCTGCTGCTGCGCTATTACGATGTCAGCGATGGTGTGATCCGCCTCAACGGGCAGGACATACGCCAGCTATCCCTGCATGATCTGCGCAACATGATCGCCATCGTGCCACAGGAACCGGTGATCTTTTCCGCCAATGCGCTGGAGAATATCCGCTACGGCCGTCCAGCTGCCGGCGACGAGGACGTGTTGGCTGCCGCCAGGGCGGCGCTGGTAGACGAATTCATCAAGCGATTGCCGGACGGCTACCAGACATTCCTCGGCGAGCGCGGTACCCGCCTGTCGGGCGGGCAGCGCCAGCGCATCGCGATCGCGCGCGCGATCCTGAAGAATGCGCCGCTGTTGCTGCTGGATGAGGCCACCAGCGCGCTGGACGCGGAATCGGAGATCCTGGTGCAGCAGGGACTGAATGCCGCGATGCAGGGCCGCACCACGCTGATCATCGCGCACCGGCTGGCGACCGTGCAGAAGGTCAACCGCATCGTGGTGATGGAACGCGGCCGCATCGTCGAAACCGGTACTCCGGAAGACCTGCGCAAGCAGAGTGGGCTTTACGGGCGGCTAGCACGTTTGCAATTCGGTTTCTGACGCAGTCGGCCAGCGATAAATTTGAGAATATAATGCGCCGGTTGCAGGTGCAGGATTCCATTCAACCGAAACTGATTATCAAGGAAAATCATGAAGACTTTGCTGGCGAGGATATTGAGTGCGGTGATCATGACCGTGAGCGGGACAGCCTTGGCCGCGCCGACGACCCCGGCTGCCCCAATGACCAAGGCTCAGGGCGACGCCATACTCAAGGAATTGCGCGAGATCAGGCAGCTGCTGGCAAAGCAGCTGCAGCCGGCGGCGCCAGCCGCGCCGGCCCAGGGGATGCCGCAAAACCTGACGGTCAAGGGCGATGCGATCAATGTGCTCGGCAAAGGCGACGCGCCGGTGACGATGGTCGAATTCACCGACTACCAGTGCCCGTTCTGCGGCCGGTTCGAGGCAAACACTTTCCCCGAGATCAAGAAGAACTATATCGACACCGGCAAGCTGCGCCTGATCGTGCGCGACCTGCCGCTGGAGGGACTGCATCCCTACGCGCTGAAAGCCGCACAAGCGTCACATTGTGCGGCAGACCAGGGCAAGTTCTGGGAGATGAAGGATCTGTTGTTCAAGAACCAGAACAAACTTGATGCGGATTCGTTGAACGGTTATGCAACCGCGGACCTCGGGCTGAACGGGGACACTTTCAAGAAATGCATGGCCGACGGCAAACACCTGGACGAGATCGCCGCGGAAGCCAGGTATGCCCAATCGCTCGGGCTCACCGGAACACCGACATTCATCGTCGGCAAGACGGCGGGTGACTCGGTCAACGGGCGCGTGGTCGTTGGTGCGTTGCCTTACGAGAACTTCGCGGCGGTGATCGACGAAGAACTGCAGAAAAAGTAAGTATTGTTAAGGTCATTAGTTGTGCCTAGGTGGCGTGTGCAGAGC
>JBAVGB010000039.1:0-8379 GCA_049684555.1 Gallionella sp.
CGCTGGACCGGATGGAACGCGGGCAGGGCGAACTGTCTGCCGTGCAGGAAGTGCGCCGCAACTATGATATTCCGGTAATATCCATCGCCACGCTGGACGACTTGCTCGGCTATTTGCATGCCGAAGGTGGAATGGCGGATAATTTTGCCGCCGTCCGGGCTTATCGGGACCGTTATGGAGTAAAGGATGATCAAGCTTAAACCACTCGTCGCACTGGTCGCGGGACTCACGCTCAGCGTGCCCGCTATGGCAACGTTGTACAAATGGGTGGACGACAACGGCATCACCCATTACGGCGAAACCATTCCCCCCGAATACGCCGACAAGGATCACGAGGTGTTGAACAAGGCCGGGCGCGTGATACAAACCCAGGAGGTGATGACCCCCGAGCGGCGCCGTGCCAAGGAACTGGAGGACGCAAAAAATCGCGAACAGGCCGAGGCCGCACAGGAACAGCAGCGACGCGACCGGATGCTGCTGAACACCTACAGCAGCCCGGATGAAATCGATCAAGCGCGCGCCCGCAACCTGCAACAGATCGATGCGCGCATCAATGCCATCAACTCCTCCATCCAGATCGCCAACGACAACCTGGCTTCCCTGCAAGCGGAAGCCACCCGTTTCGACAATTCAAAGCGCAAGAGGCCGGCCTCGCTCAACCAGGATTTGCAGGATGCCCAGGACCGGTTGACCCAGCTGCAGCAGGACGTGCAGGCGCCCAAGGCGGCAAAGGCGGCATTGCAGGCGCGATTCGATTCGGACAAGGCGCGCTACATCGAGTTGACCGGGAAAAAATAAGCCGCGCATGCGGCGAATTCAGGATCAACCATTCAGACCGCTGCTGACCGGATCGCCGAACGGCACAGCAGCCGGACAGCTCTTCAGGACTTGCTTACAGCGTCTCGAACCGGTCCGCGGCCGGGTTATAGCCCAGCAATTCCCCGCGCTCGATATCGAAGTACCAGCCGTGCAAGACGAGCCTGCCCTGCTCGACCCGCTCGCGTATCCAGGAAAAAGTCATCAGGTTTTTCAGGGAAACCAGGATCGCCTGCTTTTCACAGGCGCGGTGGCGCGCCTCGCTGCCCGCCCCGGCGAACTCCTGCTCGACCTGCCGGCGAGCATCCTCGGCTATCCTCATCCATGCCGAGATGAAGCTGTCGTCGCCGGCCACGCCGCCCTCCAGCAATGCGTGGATGCCGCCGCATTGCGCATGCCCCAGCACGATGATGTGCTGCACCGCCAGGTTGCGCACGCCGAATTCGAGCGCCGCGCTGGTGCCGTGATAATGGCCCTGGTTCTCCGCGGGCGGAACCAGGTTCGCGACATTGCGGATCACGAACAAATCGCCCGGCGCGCAATCGAGTATCAGGGCCGGGTCCACGCGCGAATCGCAACAGCCCACCACCAGCGTGGTGGGCATCTGGCCGAACTGCACCAGTTCGTGGAAGCGCGCGTCCGCATCCGCCAGCGCGTGTTCGCGGAAGCGCTTGAATCCCGTTATCAGTTGATCCGGAGAACTCATGGGCCGGTCAGTCTGACCAGGACCTCGCGGTATTTGTCGGCGGTTTTCTGCAGCACATCCGCGGGGATCTCGGGAGCGGGCGCCTTCTTGTTCCAGCCCGACGATTCCAGCCAGTCGCGCACGAACTGCTTGTCGAAGCTGGGCGGGTTGCTGCCGACGCGGTACTCGTCGGCCGGCCAGAAGCGCGACGAATCAGGCGTCAGCGCCTCGTCGATCAGGTACAGCTTGCCCGCCCCGTCCACGCCGAACTCGAACTTGGTGTCGGCAATGATGATACCGCGGGTCGCGGCATAATCCGCCGCCTCGACATAAAGCGCCAGCGTGGCATCGCGCACCTCTTTTGCGCGAGCCTCGCCGAGCAGCTCGACCGCCTCGGCATACGAGATATTCTCGTCGTGTTCGCCGGCCGCCGCCTTGGTCGACGGCGTGAACAGCGGCTGCGGCAGCTTTTCCGCCTCGCGCAAGCCGGCGGGCAGCGCGATGCCGCACACCATGCCGGTCTTCTGGTAGTCCTTCCAGCCGGAACCGACCAGGTAACCGCGCACGATCGCCTCGATCGGCAGCGGCTTGAGTTTCTTCGCGACGAAGGCGCGCCCGCGCACCTGGGCGCGGTCCGCGTCGGTGTTGACCACCGACTCCGGGTCGATGCCGGTCAGATGGTTCGGGATCACGTGCTGCAGCTTGTTCAGCCAGAAATTCGACATCGCGGTCAGCACTTCGCCCTTGCCCGGGATCGGGTTGGGCAGGATCACGTCGAAAGCGGACAGGCGGTCGGTCTGCACCACCAGCAGCTTGTCGTCGCCCACCGCGTAGATGTCGCGCACCTTGCCGCGGTGCAGAAACGGCAGGCTCTTGATGTCAGATTGCTGCATAGGCTTGCTCACAGTGGTGCCCTTCCGGAAGTTTTCGGGTATTTCACGCTGGGGATCGCCGCGATCGCACTTTGCACGTTCTCGGCGGTCTGCGGCGCCGCCAGGACCTTGACCGGCTTGCCGGCGGCGTCGAACAGCACCAGTGTCATCGGCGCGGCATTGTTGGCCGCGATGAACGCGCGGCCTTCCGGCGTATCGTAATCGGTCAGCAGGAACAGCACCCGCCCCTTGAATTGGTTGCGTACGCTGTTCACCGCGTTCATCAGATCCATGCTTTCCGCCGCGTTCTTGTCGCGCACCAGCACCACGGCCGGCTGGCCGGTGCCAATCAGCGACAAATCGTCGCTGAAGCGGTGCGGCAGGTTCAGCACCACGATCGCGACCAGCACGAGCAGCAGGCCGGCCACGATCCATTTGTTCATGCGCTGGGTTGCTGAAACCCCGGCTTTCGCCTCGACTTCGCTCATCATTCTTTATCTCTAATTAACCAAAAACCGTAATCAAGCCACAGAGGACACAGAGAGATAGCGGTTCTCACCTGTTTTCAGCATCACTAGATGTGTGTAGCCATCATTTACGACAACCATTCGCTTCTGCTCTGTGATCTCTGTGGCTAATTGCTTTTTCCAGGATTAATGCAGTTACAACGCCGGCAATGTGGTCGCCTTGATCTTGTCCGCCTGCTGTACGCGGAATGCCTGCAAACGCCGTGCCAGTTCCGCGTCATTCAGCGCCAGCATCGCGACCGCGAACAGGCCGGCATTGGCCGCGCCCGCTTCGCCGATCGCGAAGGTCGCCACCGGGATGCCGTTGGGCATCTGCACCGTGGACAGCAGCGAATCCATGCCCTGCAGGTATTTCGACGGCATCGGCACGCCCAGCACCGGCAGCGTGGTCTTGCCCGCAACCACCCCGGCCAGGTGCGCCGCCGCGCCCGCACCGGCGATGAAGCAGCGCACGCCCTGCGCGGTCATGTCCTTGATGTATTCGAACAGCAGGTCGGGCGAGCGGTGCGCGGAGATCACGCGCGCATCGTAGGCCACGCCGAAATCCTTCAGCTGCTGCGCGGCCTGCTGCATGATCTCCCAGTCGTTGGCGCTGCCCATCACGATCGAAACCAATGGTTTTGTATTCGACGTTGCCAAGATTCAACCTTCCTTGTGATAGCGCACGATGCGCTCGACTTCGTTCTTCGAACCCAGGATCACCGGCACGCGCTGGTGCAGCCCGGAAGGCTTGATGTCCATGATGCGCTCGTAGCCGGTGGAGGACACGCCGCCCGCCTGTTCGACGATGAACGACATCGGGTTGGCCTCGTAGAGCAGGCGCAGCTTGCCGGCCTTGCTCGGGTCCTTGGTGTCCTTGGGATACATGAACACGCCGCCGCGCACCAGGATGCGGTGCACCTCGGCGACCATCGACGCGACCCAGCGCATGTTGAAATTGATGCCGCGCGGGCCGGTCTTGCCGGCGATGCATTCTTCCACATAGCGCTGCACCGGCTTTTCCCAGTGGCGCTCGTTGGATGCGTTGATCGCGAATTCCAGCGTGTCCGGCGCAATTTTCATGTTCGGGTGGGTCAGCATGAATTCGCCGATGTCGCCGTCCAGCGTGAAGCCGTTCACGCCGTGGCCGCTGGTGATCACCAGCATCGTCGACGGCCCGTACAGCGCGTAGCCCGCGCAGACCTGGGTGGCGCCCGGCTGCAGGAAATCGGCGGCGGCGGGATGCTCGATGCCGGCCGGCGCGCGCAGGATCGAGAAGATCGTGCCGACCGAGATGTTCACGTCGATGTTGGAGGAGCCGTCCAGCGGATCGAACACCAGCAGGTATTTGCCCTTGGGGTAATGCTTCGGGATAGGATAGACGTCGTCCATCTCCTCGGACGCCATCGCGGCGAGGTGCCCGCCCCATTCGGTGGACTTGATGAACACCTCGTTGGTGATGATGTCCAGCTTCTTCTGCGTCTCGCCCTGCACGTTCTCGCTGCCGGCGCTGCCCAGCACGCCGATCAGCGCGCCCTTGTTCACGTCGTGCGCGATCTGCTTGCAGGCCATGATCACGTCGCTGATCAGGCCGGTGAAATCGCCGGTTGCGCCCGGTATCGCGCGCTGTTCTTCGATGATGAATTGGACCAGACTCTTGCTCATTGATTGCTCCCCAGGTTTGATGAATTTCAAGACGGCAGATTTTACCGTCTTTCCGCCCCGCGCTCCACGGCTATTTGACCGTGCTTGTGCGGCGCGCAGCAACTGCAAGCCGGCAAAGTCCGCTTTGATGGGAGGCAGCGCAGGAAGGTCGAATGCCGGGGCGGGCGAGCGGGCCGCGCCGCCGCCCGGCGTTCACAGCCGGGGCGGCGATGGGTACCGCGGCAAACTAGGGATAGGCCGCAAAACCGCCGGCACTCAGTTCCGAGTTGATCGCGGTGCTGTTTTCAAGCGTCTTATAGGTGTTGCCCGCGGGTATCATCGTGCCGTACCAGACACTACTGCCTTTCAATGCATAGATGGTATTGTTATACGTGCTGTTAAAATCACTCGAATTGCTGGTGCTGGTTACTAACAACACATTTTGCACCGTATTCCTGTTGGTAACCTTGTCGCTGACCGTGACTGTTCCAAGAAATGATGTGCCAGGAAAATTGATGGCTGCAGTAATATTGACAGAAGAACAATCAGGAGTAGTAAGTACATCATAATTGTCGCCCGATGGTGCGTTATTCGGTTGGAAAACCGCACCCTGATACGGATCGCAGAACGTATCGCCAACATTGGGTGCCGATGTCAAATTCGTTCCGGTTTCACCGGTGACTTCCTGTGTCGGCGTCGCATACATGCTGAACCAGTCGACATTCAGGGTCTCGGTATACAGCGCGGCATTGGCCGGATAGTTGCCAAGTAAGCTGCCGCAGGCAAAACAATTGGAATTGGCGCTAATTGGCCCCGTCAGATCGTTCTTGGCAAATGTCGCGGTGTATGGGGCTTCGCCGGTGGGCGTGATGGTCGCGGTGGTACCGGTTCCGAGATCCACCAGCGTCGCGCCAACCGGCCTTTGAATCCAATCTCCCCCGCTCGAAGCCAGATCGTAGACCGTGACGGGCGTGGAGCTCCAAGTGGTGCCGTTGAGCGAATAGTCGTTATTGCTGCGGGTGTAGGTAGCGGTGCCCGTCTTGGTCAGGGTGGTGACATTGATCGTGGCCGAATACGTCCCCGCGGAAATGTTCCACGATCCGGTAAAATTCATCGATCCCCCCGACGAGTTCGCAATGAAGTCGCCCAGCGCGGTGCCCGGCAATGCGGTGCCGGTGCTCGAACCGCCGCCACCGCCACCGCCACCGCCGCAACCGGCCAGCAGCAGGCCGGCAATAAGGCTCACGGCGAACAGACCGCCGCGCTTTTTAATGAAGCTCGAACGCTTGAACATGTTTCCCCCTAGTTAAGTATTGAGTTAATCCGCATCATTCCGCAGCCGTGCATCGCCGCGATGAATCCCTGATGCGCAATTTAGCAGCAAAATCCGCGCGCGACAAAGTTTTAATTTGCGGATTTGATTTCCGGGTTCGGCATCCGGGTTCGATTTCGCCTGCAGGTGGGCAGCGCCGGGCGCGAAAAATACCGTTCATCCGGATTCCCGCGCCAATAGTCAGACAGAAATGGCAAAATTGGAATGGCCGCCCTACCATCCGCATCAACTCGATGAAAGGAATCAAAACATGAAATCCGCCAGAGGCTTCACCCTGATCGAAATAATGATTGTTATCGCGATCATCGGCATTCTTGCCGCCATCGCGATACCCGCCTATGGCGACTATGTGACGCGCGGCAAGATCCCCGATGCCACATCCAACCTCGCCGCCAAGCGCGTGCTGATGGAGCAATACTTCCAGGACAACCATACCTATCTGGGCGCGCCGGCCTGCAACAACGACGGCACCAGCAGCAAATACTTCACTTTTTCCTGCCCGACGCTATCCGCGAGCGCCTATACCATCCAGGCAACCGGCAGCGGCACGATGGCCGGATTCACCTATACCATCGACCAGTCGAACGACAAGGCCTCAAGCATCGGATCGCCCGCAAAACCCGGCTGGATAAACATCAACACCAGCTGCTGGATCGTCAACAAGGGCGGGCAATGTTAAATTCAATTCACCGAGACGCCGGCTTCAGCCTGATCGAACTGCTGATCGGGGTGACGATCGCTGGTATCCTGCTGGAGATGGGCATACCCAGTTTCAAGAGCTGGCTCCAGAACACAGAGATCCGCACAGCGGCAGAATCCATCCAGAACGGGCTTGAGCTGGCGCGTGCGGAAGCGGTACGCCGCAACACCCAGGTTCGCTTCCAGCTGACCAGCTCGGTGGACAACAACTGCACGCTGGCCCCGGGCATTCCCCCGGCCCCGACGGTGCAGGGCAACTGGGTGATCAGCCTGGACGACCCGACGCATCTGTGCGGCAGCGCGAAATTGAATGACGCACACCCGATCGGGGATGCCACCAACAATCCCGCCCCGCGCATCATCCAGACCCGGCCGGCCGGCGCAGGAACGGCTAACGTGGCCATGGCCTCGCAAGAGGTGGGGGGCGGCACGCTTTACGACGGCTCGATCACGTTCAACGGCATGGGGCGGGTTGTTTCCACCTCCCTGACCCCCGGCGACACCGTCCAGATCGATATCACCAACCCGGTCATCGGGGGAAGCTGCGCGACGTTAACGGGAGGCGGACCGATGCGGTGCCTGCGCGTGAACGTGACTTCGGGGGGACTGATACGCCAGTGCAACCCGTTATGGACGAGCGTCCCCGGCCTGGCCAACTCCGATCCGCAAGGATGCTGATATGAATGCGTTCCGTTCGCAACCCAAAATACAAGCAGGCTCGGTACTGCTCGAAGGGCTGATTTCCATCCTGCTGTTTTCCGTCGGCATTCTCGCCATCGTCGGCTTGCAGGGGGCCTCGATCAAGATGTCCGGCGATGCGCAATACCGCTCCGATGCCAGCCTGCTCGCCAACCAGCTGATCGGTCAGATGTGGGCGAGTGACCGCACGCCTGCCACGCTGGTTGGAAATTTCGCCAGCCCGACCGGATCCAACTACACCAATTGGCTCAACAGCGTCAACGTGTCCCTGCCCGGTGTCAGCGGAGTCCAAGCCAGTCAACCGGTGGTGACGATTACCCCCACCCAAACTGCGGACCCGACCAGCACGATCGCTCCCAGCAGCGTGGTTACCGTCACGATCTACTGGAACTCGCCTAACGAACCGGTTCAGGCCCACAAATACACCATCGTCGCAGACATCATCTAGGTGGCCCAATTGAAAACGCTTGCTCCCCACCGCCCCGAATCAGTGTCCCGTTCCGGCAACGGCTATCACAAGGTTGCCCGCCGCAGTTCCGGTTTCAGCCTGATCGAAATCATGGTCGGCATGGTCATCGGCATGATCGGCATCATCGTCGTGATGCAGGTGTTCGCGCTGTTCGAGGGGCAAAAACGCACCACCACCGGCGGCAGCGATGCGCAAAATATCGGCGCCATCGCTCTTTCCAACATTTCGGACGATATACGCCAGGCCGGTTACGGTTTCAACCTGATCAACGTGATCGGTTGCAGCGTGCAGTTGCGAGCGGGCGTCATTCTGAATGTGCTGGCACCGGTAGACATCAATCCCGCCTCCATCCCTGCCGGGGATGCGAATACCGACGTCCTGCTGGTCGCTTACGGCAACAGCGATCTGTTGCCCGAGGGCAACAGCATAGTCAACCCGCCTATCGATTCGACCGATTTCACGGTTCAGTCCTACAAATCCTTCAATATCGGCGACTATGTGATCCCCACGCCGCAGAACCGCGCTTGCTCCCCCACCAACCCCGCCATACTGAATACGGTGACTGCCACGAGCAACGCCAATACCGGACAAGTGACCGTAACGCCCGGAGTCGGCGCCCAATCGGTGACGCCCGGCCTGCTGTTCGACCTTGGCCC
>JBAVGB010000040.1:0-8420 GCA_049684555.1 Gallionella sp.
TACCGCGTCAAGCCGGCATAAAGCAGCGGCAGCTTTTCCGGCAGCCGCGCCACCTGATCCACCACCATATAGTTTTTTGCGCCGAAGATACGCGACACGTATTGGTCGGCGCGCGCGTCCAGGCTCATGCAATAAGTCAATATGCCGTTTCGATCCGCTTCTTCCACGGCTTTTTTCGCGTCGAAGCGCAGATATTGCGGATCGCGCACGTCGACGTCCGCCGGCTCACCGTCGGTGATGACCAACAGCAATTTTTTCGATGAACGCTGGTGTTTCAAATAATGGGCAGCATGCCTGATCGCCGCGCCCATGCGCGTGGACAACTGCCCGGTCATTCCGGCAAGACGCGCCTTGGGTATTTCATTGTAAGCCTGGTCGAAGTCCTTGAAACGCTGATATTCCACCCCGTGCCGCCCGTCGGAACAAAAGCCGTGAATCGCGAACGGATCGCCCACCTTGCTGATCGCATCCGCCAGCAACACGGTGGCCTGGCGGGTCAGCTCAAGCACCGTGTGTTCTTGCCCGGCAACCTTGTCGTTGGTCGACTCGGACAGGTCGAGCAGCACCAGCACCGAGATGTCGCGTATCTTGCGCACGCTGCGCATCATGATGCGCGGGTCCGGCTGCAATCCCATGCGCATGTCGATGCTGCCGGCGATTGCCGCGTTGATGTCCAGTTCGTCGCCGTCTTCGAGTTTGCGTATGCGCGTCACCCCTTGCGGCTGCATCGCGTCGAGCAAAAACTTCATCTGGGAAATGATGCGTTTGTGCTGCGCGGCGATTTCATCGATGACCTGCAGGTCGCCCAGTTTGGGGCGCTTCTCCAACACCGTGGCCCAGCTTGGACGCTCCAGCTGGATCTGGTAATCCCATTCGGAATAGTGAAAGGGATCGGATACCGGTTCCTTGCCTTCCATCTCGTTATACGATTTTCCCATGTCCTCATAGGGACGCAATTCCGTTCCCAATACCCAGATCTCCTGGGCATCCTCGCCGGCCAGCTCACAATCGATCTCGTTGACCATGTCCATTACGCTGACATACTTGCGTACCTGCTGCACCGTTTCATAGCCGGCCGAGGCAGCCTGCTCCAGATCAAACTCCTCGAATTCCCAGAAATAGCGGTTGTCGTCCCGATAGGGCGCAACCAAGTCATCCGTACGAGGATTGAAGGGAATGCCCTTGTCTTTCAGACTGTGCGCCAGTTGCACGCCGATGTCCCACGAAACCTGGTTATCCTGCAAACGCTCCCCGGCGGCGGCAAACAGGGCGCGCCCCTCGACGATCCACGGATCATTGTCTTCATAATCCGGATCCAGCAGCGCGCGCGCCAGGCGATTAAGATAGTCGCCAACGGTAACCCCTTGCGTCACCGGTATGGTGTGGAACTTCGCCCACAACTGGCGCAGTCCCGGGAACCGGCGGATCGCCAGGGCTTCCACGCGCGCATCCTCAATCACCGCGATCACCGCCATCTGCATCGGATTAAGCGATTCGGCCGAGATCGGTGTTCTGGTTTCGACCAGATGCGCCGCGCTATGCGCCGCGGCCGCGCGATACAGCTCGACGCCGGGGATGCCCTCGAAATCATCGTACGCATCCGGCAGATGGATAAGATAACCCTCGATAAATGGCTTGTAGCCTTCGCGTGTCTCAAAGTCACCCGATGTCGGGCGCAGGAAAAAATCGCGCCCCCACAGGGCGCGCAGATACATGTTGATGCGCCGCTGCACATCCACGAACAGCGTGCCTTTGCGCTCTTTCTGCAGTATCGCCTGAGACTCTTTCGACTTCAGTCCGAAATAGTTGATCTGCTCCTCGTAGTTGGTGCGATGCGCGTGCGCACCCCACATCGCCCAGCGCCGCAACCCGCCCAATGTCAGCTGGGCCAGCAGCACGTCCAGCTTGTCCAGCATCGGCCGCACGCCGCGCGGCGCCCGCGAAATCAGGGTATCGATGAATTGCAGATAATTCAGGAACAGGTGCGCATCGCCCAGACGGCGTGCAGCGGTGGTCGATGTGGCCAGGATCAATTCAATGACCGAACCGGAAGTCTTGGAAGTCAGGTTCATTGCTGTCTGCGCCAGATCGACGATGACCTCTTCGCCGATCTCCTTGCTGACATGCGGCGCCTCCTCCAGCCAGGCGATGACCAGCGCCGCACCTTTTCCCAACTGGTTGATCGCGGAAGCCGCCTTCAAATAGTTGTCCAGGCCGCGCGCGGAGAAAGACTTGGTGGCCTCCACCCAGGCTGAGTGCAGCACCTGCACGGCCTCGGGCGGCAGGCCATCCAGCAGCTCCTGATAATCTTCCAGTTTGATGGACATGGCCGGGGGATTAGTTGTCGCTGAAGAAGGTCGTCACGGCCGCATCCAGCGCGTCGCGCATATCCGGATCGTCGGTGATCGGGCGCACCAACGCTACGCGGCATGCCGGCAACGGCGCCACGCCTTTGGAGATCAGCGAACCCGCGTAAACCAGCATACGCGTGGAAATACCTTCGTCCAGCCCGTGCCCTTTCAGATTGCGTGCACGTTCCGCGATATTTACCAGTTTGCCCGCAATTTCCGCCGATACGCCGGTTTCGTGCGCAACGATCTCGGTTTCGGTCTGGTGTTCCGGATAATTGAAATCCAGCCCGCCAAAGCGCTGCTTGGTGGACTGCTTCAGATCCTTCATCAGGCTCTGGTAACCCGGGTTGTAGGAGATCACCAGATGAAAATCGGGGTGCGCATGCAACAGCTCGCCTTTTTTTTCCAGCGGCAACACGCGACGATTGTCGGTGAGCGGGTGAATTACCACCGTCGTATCCTGGCGTGCCTCCACCACCTCGTCCAGATAACAGATCGCCCCATAGCGCGCGGCGATCGCCAGCGGGCCATCCTGCCAGCGCGTTCCGTTAACATCGAGCAGGAAACGCCCGACCAGGTCGGAAGCGGTCATATCCTCGTTGCAGGCCACCGTGATCAATGGCCTGTTCAGCCTGTGCGCCATATATTCCACGAAGCGCGTCTTGCCGCAGCCGGTCGGTCCTTTAAGCATCATCGGCATGCGCACCGAATACGCGGCCTCGAACAACTCCACCTCATCGCCCACGGTGCGGTAATAGGGTTGTTTGCTGACTCGATACTGTTCGATTACATCGCTCATGTTTTACTCCATCGTTGACTGAATTGGATGCAAGTCCAAAAACCTGCGCCTGCCTGTGCATTCGGGTGATATTCCAAACAAAAAGCCCTCGCCGTCTTGGCGACAACGAGGGCTTCCCGATTCCAGCTGAAACTAAACTGTCTTGCCGCGGAAGATCACCATGGCTGCGCCTTGGCTTTGCTTGAAGTTGTCGTAGCCAACCAGGCGAACGTGATTGTTCGGATTGGCCTTGTGGCAAGCTTCTGCCTCGGCAACCACTTTGTTCACGTCGGTTTCGCCAAACATCGGCAGCTTCCACATGTACCAGTAGTTGTCCATCAGATGTTCCGGCTCGGTGTGTTCGATCGCCGGATTCCAGCCCTTGGAGACCAAGTACTGAACCTGCTTCTTGATTTTTTCCGCGCTCATGGCCGGCAGATAGGAGAAGGTCTCAAACTTGCGGCTGGCCGGATCGGACACGCGGGATTTGTAATCTTGCATTTCACTCATTTTGTTTTCCTTTAAGTTAGCTGGTTGCCGGTCGCGTTGCGCAACGCATTTCGTCGCGCAACGATTTGCCGGCTTATTTGTGCGCCACGTCCAGTTTGTCAACGGTGTCGAATTCGAACTTGATCTCTTTCCATGTTTCCATGGCGATCTTGAGTTCCGGGCTGCTCTTGGCGGCGTTGGTCAGAATCTCCTTGCCTTCCTTCTCCAGTTCACGGCCCTCGTTGCGCGCTTCCACGCAGGCTTCCAGCGCCACACGGTTAGCCGCAGCGCCCGCCGCGTTGCCCCATGGGTGGCCCAGGGTGCCGCCGCCGAATTGCAATACGGAGTCGTCGCCGAAGATGTTCACCAGCGCCGGCATGTGCCATACGTGGATACCGCCGGATGCGACCGGCATCACGCCGGGCATCGAGCCCCAGTCCTGGTCGAAGAAGAGGCCGCGTGAACGGTCTTCCTTGATGAACTCGTCGCGCATGGTGTCGATCCAGCCCAACGTGGATGCGCGGTCGCCTTCCAGCTTGCCCACCACGGTACCTGAGTGCAGGTGGTCACCACCAGACAAACGCAGTACTTTGGTCAATACGCGGAAATGGATACCGTGGTGCGGATTGCGGTCGAGCACGGCGTGCATCGCGCGGTGGATGTGCAGCAGCATGCCGTTGTTGCGGCACCAGTTCGCCAGACCCGTGTTGGCCGTCAAGCCGCCGGTCAGGTAGTCGTGCATGATGATCGGCGAGCCGATCTCTTTCGCATATTCAGCCCGCTTGTACATTTCTTCCGGGGTCGGTGCTGTCACGTTCAGGTAGTGGCCCTTGCGCTCGCCGGTTTCACGCTCCGCCTTGTCGATCGCTTCCTGAACGAAGTCGAAGCGTGCGCGCCAGCGCATGAACGGCTGGCTGTTGACGTTCTCGTCGTCCTTGGTGAAGTCCAGGCCGCCGCGCAGGCATTCGTATACCGCACGACCGTAGTTCTTCGCGGACAGGCCCAGCTTGGGCTTGATGGTACAACCCAGCAACGGACGGCCATATTTGTTCATGATGTCGCGCTCTGCCTGGATACCTTGTGGTGGGCCGCCGCAAGTCATGATGTAGGCAACCGGGAAACGGATGTCTTCCAGACGCAGCGCACGCAAAGCCTTGAAGCCGAACACGTTACCGACCAGAGAGGTCAACACGTTGACCATCGAGCCTTCCTCGAACAGGTCAATCGGATAAGCAACGAACGCATAGAAGCAGGTGTCGTCGCCGGGCACGTCTTCGATGCGATAGGCGCGGCCTTTGTAGTAATCCAGGTCGGTCAGCAAGTCGGTCCATACCGTGGTCCAGGTTCCCGTTGAAGATTCCGCCGCAACCGCAGCAGCGATTTCTTCACGATCCACACCGGCTTGCGGGGTGATTTTGAAACATGCCAGGATATCGGTATCCTTTGGCGTGTACTCGGGCATCCAATACGTTTGCCGGTACTCTTTGACACCTGCGCTATATTTCTTTACTGCCATGATTGACTCCCTCTCAAAAATGCGGCGCAACGCGACGCGGTTAAATCGGCTGATAACACAACTAGCCATTCGACCCGACTGACAGAACACGACAACCGGGACTGGGTTGCTGCATGGAAAGCATCTTAGCTCCCGCCATTCATAAGGACAATTCAATTGTTTTAATAGTTATGATAACATTTGTCTTATACATTGAATTTCCAGCGGGCATCCATGTTACATCTAACATTAAGACAATTACAGGTTTTTGAATCCGCCGCGACCCACCTTAACTTCTCGCACACAGCGAAACAGCTTTACCTTTCCCAGCCGGCCGTCTCGATGCAGATCAAGCAACTGGAAGAAAACATCGGCTTGCCCCTTTTCGAGCAAATGGGCAAGAAGCTGTTCCTGACCGAGGCCGGCCGCGAACTGTTTCAGTACAGCCGCAACATCACGCAGCAACTCGCCGAAATGGAATCGGTTTTTGACGAGATGAAAGGACTGGGGCATGGCAAGCTCACCCTTTCCGTGGTCAATACCGCGAATTATTTCACCCCCCAGCTGCTCGCCCGATTCTGCCAGCAGCACCCCGACATCAACGTGATCCTGCAGGTTGCCAACCGTGATGCCGTGCTCAAGCAGCTCGCCGACAACAGCACCGACCTGGCGATCCTGGGACAGCCTCCTGACGGACTGGACATCACTGCAGAGTCATTTCTGGACAACCCGCTGGTCGTGATCGCCGCCCCCGGCCACCCGCTTGCCAAACTCAAGCGCGTCAAATTCGCCAGGCTCGCGGAAGAAACCTTCCTGTCCCGCGAGCAGGGTTCCGGAACACGAAGCGCGATGGAACGCGTGTTCGAACAGCACCATATCCAGCCGCATATCAGCATGGAGATGGAAACCAATGAGGCGATCAAACAGGCGGTTCAGGCCGGCATGGGCCTGGGCATCCTGTCGTTGCACAGCATCGAGCTGGAACTGGAAACCGGGCGGCTGGCCATGCTCAACGTGGAACATTTTCCGTTGCCGCGCCTCTGGTTCGTCGCACATCGCAGCAACAAGCGACTCACCAGCGCGGCGCTGGCGTTCAAGAATTTTTTGCTATTGGAGGCAAAAACAATTATTGCTGCCCGCTTGAACGCCGTGGACAGCAAGCATAGCTAGTCCGGATCACAGACCTACAAGATCTGTGCGGCTTCAGCGAACGACAGGCGCGGATTGCGCGGGAACAATTTCGCCTGATCGCCATAACCCAGGTTGACCAGAAAGTTGGATTTGACCTTGCCGTCAGGAAAGAACTCCTTGTCCACTTTCGCATTGTCAAAACCGGACATCGGCCCGGCATCCAGGCCCAGCGCGCGCGCAGCGAGGATCAGATAAGCGCCTTGCAGCGTACCATTGCGGAACGCGGTGGTATCTATCAAAGGCTGGTTGCCGGCAAACCAGGAGCGTGCATCCGCCTGGGGGAACAGCTTGGGCAGTTTTTCATGGAATTCGCTGTCGTGAGCGATGATCACCGTGACCGGCGCGGCACGGGTCTTGTCCAGGTTGCCCGGCGCCACCGCAGCCAGCAAACGTTCCTTGGCCGCAGGACTGCGCACGAACACGAAGCGTGCCGGACTGGAGTTGGCGCTGGTCGGCGCCCACTTCATCAGATCGTAGATCTGTCGGATCAGGGTATCGCTGACCGGTTTGTCCAGCCATGCGTTGTGGGTGCGCGCCGAGCGAAAAATGATGTCCAAGCTGCGATCTTCGAGTTGCATGGTTTTCTCCTTGGTTTGAATTAAACTAGTTTACATCACTCATATGCCTGTTCCAAAAACCCGGCTGGTAAAATTGCCATTGCGGACATATCAAAATGAAGCAAACCTATGCGCAATCGATCAACAAGAAACCAAGACGTATAAAGTCATCCAGAAACAAATGACCTTGAAACAAAATACTAATATGACTCCCATGGTTGTGGCCGCAGTCTACAAGTTCGTGAAACTGCCCGATTGCGCGTCCATGCGCGCGCCGCTTCAGGCGCAGTGCGATGCGCTGGGCATCAACGGCACGCTGCTGTTCGCCGAGGAAGGCATCAACGGCACGATCGCCGGCACGCGTACCGGAATCGACGAGATATTGACCTATCTGCGCAGCGACCCGCGCCTGGCCGACCTGCAGCACAAGGAATCATCCGCAGACCAGCCGCCGTTCTACCGGATGAAGGTCAAGCTGAAAAAGGAGATCGTCACGATGGGTGTGCCGGGCATCGACCCAACCGAACTGGTCGGCCGGTACGTCAAGCCGGAAGACTGGAACGCGCTGATCAGCGACCCCGACGTGCTGCTGGTGGATACCCGCAACGATTACGAGGTCGAGGTCGGCACGTTCCGGGGCGCGGTCGATCCGCGCATCACCACCTTTCGCGAATTTCCGGAATATGTGAAAAAGCACTTCGATCCAGAAAAACAGCCGCGCGTCGCGATGTTCTGCACCGGCGGGATACGCTGCGAAAAAGCTTCGGCCTATATGCTGCAGCAGGGATTCCCCGAGGTCTACCACCTGCAGGGCGGGATACTCAAGTATCTCGAGAATGTCCCGGCTGAACAGACCCTGTGGAAAGGGGAATGTTTCGTGTTCGACCAGCGCGTCGCAGTCGGGCAGGGACTGGCGCCGGGGCATTACCAACTGTGCTACGGCTGCTCGCGGCCGATCACCGCGGAACAGAAAGCCTCGCCCCAATACCAGGCCGGTGTGTCCTGCCCGAACTGCTACGACAGCCTCACCCCGGAAAAGCGCGCCGCCGCGCTGGAACGGCAGAAACAAGTCGAGCTGGCCAGACAGCGCGGCGAGAAACACATCGGCAAGCGGCGCAAGAAAGCAGCACAGATCGATTAATCCGCAGGCTGGGTTAGGCGGGCTGGTTCTTTTGCAGGAAAAAATCGCCCGACCATTTTCCCCCTTTGTAATCGATCGTCAGCCGCTTCGGCACAAAGGCCTCCGGCCTGACGATCTGAAAATCCTCCACCGGCGGCTCGACTTCGAAATCCTTCACATTGCAGGCCTTGGTCATCACCGGGCGGAATCCGATCTTCAACCGGGGCGCAGCGAAAGCAAAATTTCCCGCCTGCGCGTCCCCGCCGAAGCGGACAGCTTTCCTGATCAGGCAGCTGAAATACAGTTCCATCTCAACCGCCAGCGGTTCGGTCAGCTCCTGCAGCTTCTTGTCGGCGGAGGGGCTCCATTCCACCAGTACTTTTTTGCCGAGAATCTCGATAGTCTTTTGCATGTTCGGTACCCCTTGCAACTCGTAGGT
>JBAVGB010000041.1:0-80649 GCA_049684555.1 Gallionella sp.
ATTCAGGTCTGTGGCAACGATGGAAACGTCTTCCGGCAGCAGGGATGCAAGGCGACGGGTGACGACGCCAGTGCCGGCGGCAATCTCGAGTACCCGGTCAAGCCTTCGCGTAGCCAGGCGCCTTGCGAGATCTTCGTCGTAGGCTCAAAGATCAGGGGAATAATATATTCATCGTAAAACTTCGCAATTGAACCGCCGAAGTTCTTGTCAGATTGGAGGCTACTCATTGCATGCTCCTTCCGGATAAAGCAATTCCGAAGCTGGCTACATTATCTTCCTTGAACTATTGTGAGCCCGACCCCTTTAATCGCACTTTCTGTATCTCGGGTTG
Organism: Gallionella sp.; assembly: GCA_049684555.1. Taxonomy (GTDB): domain Bacteria; phylum Pseudomonadota; class Gammaproteobacteria; order Burkholderiales; family Gallionellaceae; genus Gallionella. The sequence goes on from JBAVGB010000041.1 coordinate 332, forward strand.
CAAGACGACCACATTGCTGCCCTGCATAAATTGCTTGTAGTGCTTCCCGCGCACACCGACACCAAGCTGCTCCCGCTTATATTCGGGGATGTCCTGATCATCCTTGCTTGCAGATCGTTTTTTCATATCGAGTCGCCTTTCGCGCACTCAAACCGCCACCGGCTCAAACCGATGTATCTGCGCCAGATCGCCCGACAACTCCTTTGCAGCTTCTTCGGTATCGTAGTCTGCCTGCAAACCCATCCAGAAACCACTCGTCGTACCGAAGAACGCGGCCAGACGTAACGCCGTATCCGCAGTGACCGCGCGTTTGCCGGAACAGATCGCCGAGATGCGAGCTTCGGTTACGCCGATCTCTTTTGCCAAGCGGTATTGCGAGATGCCGAGAGGTATCAGGAATTCTTCGCGCAGCACTTCACCGGGGTGGATGTTGCGCAGTTTTTGTTTGGTTGCTTTGCTCATTGCTTTGCTCCTCAGTGATAATCACAGATTTCCACGCGACTGGCCTGCCCTTCCTTCCATTCAAAGCACACCCGCCATTGATCGTTAATGCGTATGCTCCACTGTCCTGTGCGCTTGCCTTTCAAGGCCTCCAGCCGATTGTTCGGCGGGATGCGCAAATCCTCTACCCGCTGTGCGTTGTGCAACATACGCATCTTGCGACGCGCCATTTCCTGAATCTGGTTCGGCAAACGTCGGGAAAATTCGCCCATCCAGACCTTGAGGGTGTCTTCGTCGCGGAAGTCAGTGATCATTGGTGACAATACTCTCGCAATGCGATAGTATTGTCAAGGGGGGTGCCAGAGATGGGTGGAAATGAAATTGAAAAACTCGCCATCAGGAAACAGTAGCCTGTCCCCGATTATTCGAGCCTGGCCCCTTTAATTCTCTGTGGCGGTGTTGCTGGCTTAGGTTGTGGCGGGGCGGAATGGTGAAGGCGGAGGGAGAATATATATTCTGATGCCGCCCTCTTTAACCATTTACCTTGACGCTTCAGGAGGAAAACGTGGTCTGTCCCCGGTTGTTCTGCGGTTGTTCCATTCATTTGACCACCTCAGAAAAGCATTGCGATGCTGACCCCATTAGTGCTCATTAGCTCTTAATTCCGCGACAAACAGAGGCCAATTCGTCTAAGATTTCCTCTGAAGGGAGCATAGGGAAACGTTCATTAGAGAATACCGTTCGGCTCTGATCAGCCAGCGCATCAATTCTGGCGGAAAGTCTCTTTAATATTGAGCCAATCGCCTCAATGTTTCCGATGACACCATCTTCCGTGTTTTTCATCACGGCAATCCATGCATTAATGGCTGCTTCAGTTAGCCCGTGCAATTTCTTAGCATCCGAGAACCGTGCATTAACAATCTTCAGTGCAACGCGCTCTGTCTGCACTCGATCAAAAAAATTCCCAAAGCGATTAGTTGAATTTTCATTCATGAGCCTTCTCCAATATTGCATGTGCCCACTCAAGCGAGTGATCTATTACACATCTAAAATCACTTCTATCAATGGATGGTGACGAGAGTCCGCGCTGTGATGCATGGCGAGCAGCAACCAATACCTCGAAATCTGTAGCTGAGCAAGGCGGACGAATTGCCAATGATGTAGATATGTTTAACGGCGAGTACCGAGTAAAGTCGGCTCTCTTCTGAAGTTTGATGCTAAGTGACATCGCAATATTTCTCAGCGCCAGATACGCCAAACCCGCTTCATGTACCAGAGAACATGACTTATCCTGCACTTCATTTGCAACAGAAGACAATAAATCTATAAAACGCATCGCGTCCTTTATCCCAGCATCATATGGTGCCGGAGGTCTAAATAAAGATACCTGTTGTGATATTAGCCCTGATATTTGCACTGGCTTTGCCTCCTGGTAAAGATGCCACGCAAACAAATGACCGCTGTCAAATATCCCCGCCAACCGTTCAGTTGAATATTCAGCAAGCGTTACTCGATCTCCAAATTTTGCGCGAACTGAATTCATAATTCTCTTTCTAAAAGAGACCTCTGGTTGCTCGTCATAGACAGCAAGAATATCTAGATCACTTGAAGCGTCACTGTCGCCACGCGCATTAGACCCAAAAAGATATAACCCAGTCAGAGTACCCATTGTTTCTTCCCTAAGGATTTAGCGTTTGGCAATTTGTTTGTAAAGAACCGGTATCGCCAAACCAATTGCCACATACCGAATTATTAAAGTGGCTGTCGAGATAAAAGGACTAGACGCGACGTCGCTAGCTTGTATGGAGGGTAGGTCAATAAAGAGTTTCAGAACGAATGATAAACTTCGCATGAATATGCCCGCTAGAGTTGACAAGGACTGCGAACCAAACTCACTTGCACTTCCAATAAAATGGAACGTAGAAAGTATTAGTAATGCCATGATTGTGGCAATAAGCAGCCGTGTTAAGGACTCTCCATGCCCCCATACGTATCGCTCAACAACCAAACGCACTGAGTGATACCAAGCTACTAACCAATCTTTACGATTATTGTACTTCTCATAGTAACCAGAAGGTCTTCGCCTTATTGATCGCCAATGTTCGATTTCTGCCTCAATTTCTTTACTGACTATCTTGGATTCAAATCTAACATCACCGACCCCACGTTCGTTGGCTTTAAGATTGTGTAGGAATTCCCATCGCACATTGGCATAAGAAGGCAAGTTGGCAAGAATTTGAGGAACAGGAAGGACGCATCTATTGAAGTCAGCATAATCGAAAGTACACTGATCAAATGCGGCCTGACGGAAATTACATTCAACAAATCTAGTACCAATGAATTTGCAGTTAACAAATTTTGAGTGGAAGAAATATCCCCGCTCAATAATTGAAGCTGAAAAGACGCAATTCTAATAGAGAACTTCTTTCCCATTTACATCACACAACCGACTATTTGAGAAATCGCCATTAACCACTTTCTTGGCTTCTCCTGCACCGAGATCATTCCTAATTATTTTCTCGATCCGCATACAATGCGCCCCCTATAATCGTATGTCGGCAACGACTTATCTACTAATCGGCTTATACCGAATCCGCTTAGGCTTAGCACCTTCCTCGCCCAGCCGCTTGCGCTTGTCTGCTTCGTATTCCTGATAGTTGCCGTCGAAGAAGGTCCAGTGCGAATCGCCTTCCGCTGCGAGGATGTGGGTAGCGATGCGGTCGAGGAACCAGCGGTCGTGCGAGATCACCAGCACGCAGCCGGCGAATTCGAGCAGCGCATCTTCGAGCGCGCGCAGCGTTTCCACGTCCAGATCGTTGGACGGTTCGTCGAGCAGCAGCACGTTGCCGCCGGAGATCAGCGTCTGCGCCAGATGCAGCCTGCCGCGTTCGCCGCCGGAAAGCTGGCCGACGATCTTGGCCTGGTCGCCGCTCTTGAAGTTGAAGCGGCCGATGTAGGCGCGCGCCGGGGTTTCGTATTTGCCCACGGTGAGGATGTCGTTGCCGCCGGAGATCGCGTCGAACACGGTCTTGTCGTTCTGCAGCGCGTCGCGCGCCTGGTCGACGTGCGCGATCTTCACGGTGGAGCCGATCTTCACTTCGCCGGAATCCGGTTTTTCCTTGCCGGTGATCAGCTTGAACAGCGTGGATTTACCCGCGCCGTTCGGGCCGATGATGCCGACGATGGCGCCGGGCGGCACCTTGAAGCTGAGGTTGTCGATCAGCAGCCGGTCGCCGTAGGCTTTGGAGACATTCACGAATTCGATGACCTCGTTGCCGAGCCGCTCGCCGACCGGGATGAAGATCTCCTGCGTCTCGTTGCGCTTCTGGTGTTCCTGCGAATTGAGTTCCTCGAAGCGGGCGATACGCGCCTTGGATTTCGCCTGGCGTCCCTTCGGATTCTGCCGCACCCATTCCAGCTCCTGCTTCATCGCCTTCATGTGCGCGTCGACCTGCTTGTTCTCCTGCTCGAGGCGCGCTTCCTTCTGCTCCAGCCAGCTCGAGTAGTTGCCCTTCCACGGGATGCCGTGGCCGCGGTCGAGTTCGAGTATCCATTCGGCGGCGTTGTCGAGGAAGTAGCGGTCGTGGGTGACGGCGACCACGGTGCCGGGGAAGCGCACCAGGAATTGTTCCAGCCAGTCCACCGATTCGGCGTCGAGGAGGTTGGTCGGCTCGTCGAGCAGCAGCATGTCGGGCTTCTCGAGCAGCAGCTTGCACAGCGCGACGCGGCGCTTCTCGCCGCCGGAAAGGTTCTTGATCACCGCGTCCCACGGCGGCAGGCGCAATGCGTCGGCCGCGATCTCGAGCTGGTGTTCGGAATCCGCACCGCCCGCGGCGATGATATTTTCCAGGCGCGCCTGCTCGGCGGCGAGCGCGTCGAAGTCGGCGTCCGGTTCGGCATAGGCGGCATACACCTCGTCGAGTTTCTTCTGCGCCTGCATCACTTCGCCGAGCGCGGCTTCCACTTCCTGGCGCACGGTGTTGGCCGGATTCAGCTGCGGTTCCTGCGGCAAATATCCGATCGAGATATTCGGCAGGTGCTGCACTTCGCCGTCGTATTCCTTGTCCACGCCGGCCATGATGCGCAGCACGGTGGATTTGCCCGAGCCGTTCAGGCCGAGCAGGCCGATCTTCGCGCCGGGGAAGAAGCTGAGGGAGATGTCCTTGATGATCTGACGCTTGGGGGGAACGATCTTGCTCACGCGGAGCATCGACATTACGTATTGGGCCATGATTGCTAATGATTGGTTATTAAAAGATGCGCGAGTTTACCCCAATTCACCGCACCGATTAAGGTGCGGTAGACGAGCGCGCCGGAATCACTGCTTCTTGCTGTTCAGGCTGACGATCAGCACCCCTGCCAGCACCAGTGCCGAACCGGTGATTTTCAGCGGCGTTATCTGCTCGCCGAGAAACACGTAGGCCATGCCGATGGTACTGACCGGGCCGATCGAGCCGATCAGCGACGCGCTGCCGGAACCGATGCGGCGGATCGCGTAGGACAGCAGGAACACCGGCATCACGGTGGAGAACAGCGCCATCGCGATGGAAAGCCCGTACACCCGCAGCGGCAGGTCGAGCGCGCTCAGCGGACGCATCACGCCGAACTGCAGCAGGCTGGCCGCGCTCGCCACCACCATCGCATAGGCGGTGAAGCGCGCGGTGCCGATGCGGCGGATCGCGTGCCCGGCCCCGACCAGGTAGGTCGAGTAGGACAGGGTGCTGAGGAACACCAGCAAAGTGCCGAGCATGACGCTGCCGCCCTCGCGCACGCCCGCATCATGCAGGAACACCATCGCGATGCCGGCATAGCTGAGCACCATCGCGACCAGCACCTTGCCGCCGATCGCGCGCTTGTAGAGCAGTGCGGTGAGTATCACCGTCATGGTCGGGTAGAGGAACAGGATCAGCCGCTCCAGGCCCGCGGTGACGTATTGCAGTCCCAGAAAATCCAGGTAGCTGGACAGGTAGTAGCCGAGCAGGCCCAGCGCCAGCACCAGCAGCTTGTCCTGTCTGCCGAGCGGCTCGGCGTGGCGCAGCCATGCCCAGATCGCGACGCCGATGAAGAACGGCACCGAGAACGCCATGCGCAGCGCCAGCAGGGTGATCGCGTCGACATGGTCGAGATAGGCCAGCTTGACCAGGATGGCCTTAGCCGAGAAGCCGACCGCCGCGAGCAGCGCAAAGATCACGCCGAATACCACATCGCGGTTGACCGTCATATTTCTTGCATCGCCGGGCATTATCAGGGAACCTCAAGGTTGGCTGGTGCAGGTCTTCAGGATGAAGCGATGCGGTCAGGCCGGTTGTCAGGCGGCGATTCTACCTGCAGTGTGGCCGCTGCGCAGCATGCCGGTCGCAACCGGCACGCGGATTTTTTCTGCTAGAGTGTCGGCGCTTTCAGTCGCTGCATATCATTCTGGCTACACCTTGAATCCATCACAATGAAGATACCGCCCCGGCACGCCCATTTGGCATTCTCGCTGATCACTTCGATGCTTGTTGCTTCCATCGTGACCTTCGTGTTGACGGCGGTCAATTATGGCGGACAGAATTTCATGTCGCACTGGGCAAGGAGCTTCGCCATCGCATGGACGATCGCGTTCCTCTCTGTCTTTTTCATCTCACCGCGAGTGCACCGGCTGGTGAAACGGCTGTCGGCCGAGTGACCTTCACGGCGAGCGCCTGCGCAGCCACGCCTTTGCTTCAGCCTGCGACAGTCCCTGTGCGCTGCTGTGCAGGTGCGAATAGAACGCTGTTATGGCATGGGGCTAGGTTTCCATGGCTTGAGCGCGGCAAGAGGTGTATTCACGTGTCGGGAGGGCAACTCACTCCGCCAGCGTCGGATACAGCCGCACCGCGATGATCAGCAGGAAAGCGAACACGCCCAGCATCACCGAGAAATCGACGGTGTAACCGTGCACGCTTTCGCCGCCCTCTATCATCAACCCGCGCAGCGCGTCGATCAGGTAGGTGAGCGGGTTGATCTGCGCGATCACGCGCAGCCAGGCAGGCATGATGTCCAGCGGATAGATCGCGTTGCTCGCGAAAAACATCGGCATGGTCATCAGCTGGCCGATGCCCATGAAACGCTCGCGGGTTTTTACGATGCAGGCGATGATCAGCGAGAACGTCGCAAATATTCCCGATCCCAGCATCACGCCGGCCAGCACCGCCAGGATCGCGAGCGGGTCTCCCCTGAGCGAAACATGCATCACGATCGCGAGCAGGTAAATGACCACGGCTTGCAGGATGCCGCGAAATCCTGCGGCGACCGCCTTGCCGAATACCAGCGAGATGCGCCAGGCGGGACTCACCAGCAGCTTGTGCACCACGCCGAGGTCGCGCTCCCAGATCACCGCGATGCCGTAGAAGATTGCGCTGAACAGCACGCTCTGCGCGAGGATGCCGGGCGTGATGAACGCAAGGTAACTCAGCTGTCCGGTATGGATGCCGCGCACCTGTGCAAGCACCTGACCGAACACCACCAGCCACAGCACCGGCTGTACCGCTCGCGAAATCATTTCGGTCGGGTCGCGGATGAGCTTGACCAGTTCCACTTGCACAATCGCGGTGCTCTCACGGATGAATCGTTGCATGTCGTGGTCCTTCAGCCGAGGCGGCGGGCGGTCCTGCGGGTCTGTGCGACCTCATGGAAAGTCCCGCCTTCGTGTATCAGGCCGCCCGCATAATGCACGAATACATCATCCATGGTTGCGTCCTTGCCGAGTTCGGCGCTGAGTCCCGCGCGCAATCCGGCCGGTTTGCCGACCACGCTTATCCGGCCGACATGCATGATCGCCAGTTCGTCGGAAAGCGTCTCGGCTTCTTCCATGTCGTGCGTGGTGATCAATACCGTCATGCCGAGGTCGCGCCTGAGATTCATCAGGCGGTCCCAGACCATGCGGCGCGCAACCGGATCAAGCCCGATGGTCGGCTCGTCGAGAAACAGGATCGCGGGGCGGTGCAGCATGGCCTGGGCAAGTTCCAGCCTGCGGATCATGCCGCCCGAATAGGTGCGCACCAGCCGATGCGATGACTCGGTGAGACCCATGAATTCCAGCGCATTGGCGATGCGTTTCTCCCTTTCTGATGACGGCAGTCCATAGAGTTTGGCCGACAGGCGCAGATTTTCGTAGCCGTTCAGCGCGCCGTCGGCCGACACCAGCTGCGACACGTAGCCGATGCGCCGCCGGACTTCGCCCGGCGATTTGATGATGTCGTATCCGCCGACTTTCGCCGAGCCCGAGGTCGGCGACAGCAGCGTGGTGAGCATCTTGATCAGGGTGCTCTTGCCCGCCCCGTTTGCGCCGAGCAGGCCGAAGATCTCGCCGTAGGGAATGTTCAGTTCGACGTTGTCAGCAGCGGTCAGGTTACCGAAGCGCCGGGTCAGCGCGGATGTCTTGATGGCGAAGCCATCGGGCGTGTCGGGTGTAGCGGTGTCCATGCGGGGCCAATCGGCGAATATCGGGCGGCTCAATTTGAATGCAGCATTGTAGCGGGTTGAAGGTTGCCGGAACAACAAGGATAATTTGTTGATACAAATTCGGGGGCACATCATGCGCGCAATGGTTTTGGAAGCACCCGGTTCGGCGCTGCGGCAAGTCGAGCTGCCGCAGCCGGCATACGGCGCCGACGAGATCCTGCTCAAGGTGCGCGCCTGCGGCGTATGCCGCACCGACCTGCACATTCTGGACGGGGAGTTGTCCGCGCCCAAGCTGCCCCTGATCCCCGGGCACGAGATCGTCGGCACCGTGGTCGCGATGGGCGGGCAGGTCAAAAATTTCACGATCGGCCAGCGGCTGGGCGTGCCGTGGCTGGGCCACACCTGCGGGCATTGCCGCTACTGCACCAGCGGGCGCGAGAACCTGTGCGACGATGCGCGATTCACCGGGTACACGCTGAACGGCGGCTATGCCGAATATGCGGTGGCCGACTCGCGCTACTGCTTTGCGCTGCCTAACGGTTACGGCGACGCCGAAGCCGCCCCGCTGCTTTGCGCGGGTCTGATCGGTTACCGGGCGCTGGTCGCGGTCGGCGATGCGCAGCGTATCGGCATCTACGGTTTTGGTGCGGCCGCCCATATCATCACCCAGGTCGCGCGCTGGCAGGGGCGCAGGGTGTTCGCGTTCACCAAGCCCGGCGACCTGGCCGGTCAGCGCTTTGCGACGGAACTTGGCGCGGCATGGGCCGGCGATTCCTCCACGGCACCGCCGGAAAAACTGGACGCGGCGATCCTGTTCGCGCCGGTCGGCGCGCTGGTGCCCGAGGCGCTGCGCCATACCGCGAAAGGCGGTACTGTCGTTTGCGCGGGCATCCACATGAGCGACATTCCCGGGTTTCCCTATTCCATCCTGTGGGGCGAACGGGTGGTCCGCTCCATCGCCAATCTGACCCGCCGCGACGGCGATGAATTCTTAACCCTTGCCCCGAAGGCGAACATCCGAACAGAAGTGGAAACCTTCCGCCTGGAGGATGCCAACGAGGCGCTAGCCCGCCTGCGCGACGGCCGCATTCGCGGCGCGGCCGTGCTGGTGATGGAACAATGAAGCCAGGCAGCGATGCAGTATTTTCGGCTTGAATCATCTAGCGGTACGGCCAGCGCAAAGCACCTGCCGCAAAAATAAAATATCGGTATGATGCGTCCCCGGCGAATTCGACCCGACCAAACAGGGATCGGGTTTCTTGAATATTTGAATACAGGAGAATCAGCGTGGGACTATTTGACAGTATCGTCGGCGCAATCGAGGGACAAGCCGGCGCGGGCGGACAGGGCAATTTGATGGAATCCGTGATGGGCTTGATCAATCATCCGGACATGGGCGGATTGGGCGGCTTGGTGCAAAAGCTCGAACAAAGCGGATTGGGACCGCAAGTGGCTTCCTGGGTGAGCAACGGCAGTAACCTGCCCGTTACCGCCGAGCAGATCCAGAGCGCGCTGAATTCACCGGCATTGCAGGGCATCGCCGCCCAGTTCGGTTTGCACAGCGGCGATGTGGCCAATCAGCTGGCCAGTTTGTTGCCGCAAGTCATCAATCATCTGACCCCGAATGGCCATGTGCCGGCACAGGGCGACCTGACACAGGAAGTATTAAGCGGCCTTTCAGGTTTGTTTGGCAACAAGCAGTGATGACAAAGCTTTAAGCGGTGAGTGAGGGCTTGCAGCAAAGCGCTTCCAGCCCTTCCTGAACCGTCGACAGCTTCGATGGCGGCATCATGCAGCATATAGATGCACCAGATTGAAGGAAAAGTGTAATATTCGTCTTGTAGCGGGGGGGAGTACGTAAAAGAAAAAGGGCTTGCAGCGATGCAAGCCCTTATAATTTTTGCGTGCTACCGCACGCGAAAACTGCAACCAAAAACCACCTGAGTGATTTTGCGTGCTACCGCACGCGAAATCTGGTGGCCCGGGGCGGAATCGAACCACCGACACAAGGATTTTCAATCCTCTGCTCTACCGACTGAGCTACCAGGCCAATGCTGCTTTAATTGTTCACCCAAGCCGAAAATGAACAGGTTCAGCCAACTCGGGAAGCCGCGCATTATACCGATACAGCGCCAAATAACAAACCCCGCCGTAGCGGGGTTTGTTGATATTGCCTGAACCGTGGCGAGCGGTTCGATGCCGATTCGCGCATAACCAATGACTTGGTTGGCGTAGCGTGCCAACTTAGTCAGATGGCTAGTCGTTTTATCAGTAGATTTATACGCTATTTTTACATCATGCCTTCCATGCCGCCCATGCCACCGCCACCCATCCCGCCCGGTGCCGGCTTGTCTTCCGGAAGTTCGGCCACCATGCATGCTGTGGTCAGCATCAGGCCGGCGATGGACGCTGCATTTTGCAATGCGACGCGCGTCACCTTGGTCGGGTCAACGACACCCATGGCCAGCATGTCGCCGTACTCGCTGGAAGCCGCGTTGTAACCGAAGCTGCCCTTGCCTTCGATCACCTTGTTCACCACCACCGAGGGTTCGTCACCCGCGTTGGCCACGATGCAGCGCAACGGCGATTCCATCGCGCGCAGCACGATGGTGATGCCGGCATCCTGGTCGTGGTTGTCACCCTTGAGTTTGCCCACCGCAAGCTTGGCGCGCAGCAATGCCACGCCGCCGCCGGGAACGATGCCTTCTTCAACGGCAGCACGGGTAGCATGTAGTGCATCTTCAACACGTGCCTTCTTTTCTTTCATCTCCACTTCAGTAGCCGCACCGACCTTGATCACTGCGACACCGCCGGCCAGTTTGGCCTTGCGTTCCTGCAGTTTTTCCTTGTCGTAGTCGCTGGTGGATTCTTCAGCCTGCTTGTTGATCTGGCTGATACGGCCCTTGATTGCGTCTTCCTTGCCCGCGCCGTCGATGATGATGGTGTTTTCCTTGCCCACTTCGACGCGCTTGGCCTGGCCCAATTCTGCGAGGGTGGCTTTTTCCAGGGTTAATCCGACTTCATCGGCGATCACGGTGCCGCCGGTCAGGATCGCGATATCTTCCAGCATGGCCTTGCGGCGGTCACCGAAGCCGGGTGCCTTCACGGCAACCGTCTTCAGGATGCCGCGGATGTTGTTCACCACCAGGGTGGCCAGCGCTTCGCCGTCAACGTCTTCGGCAATGATCAGCAACGGGCGTCCGGCCTTGGCAACCTGTTCCAGCACCGGGAGCAGGTCGCGGATGTTGGAAACCTTTTTGTCGTGCAGCAGGATGAAAGGGTTATCCATCAATGCCAGCTGGCGGTCCTGGTTGTTGATGAAGTAGGGAGACAGGTAACCGCGGTCGAACTGCATGCCTTCCACGATATCCAGTTCGTCTTCCAGACCTTGGCCGTCTTCGATCGTGATCACGCCTTCCTTGCCGACTTTTTCCATGGCTGCAGCGATCTTCTCGCCGATCACGGTGTCGGAGTTGGCGGAAATGCTGCCCACCTGCGCGATTTCCTTGCTGGTGGTGCAGGGCTTGGAAATCTTCTTCAGTTCGGCGACGGCTGCGACGACTGCCTGGTCGATACCGCGCTTAAGGTCCATCGGGTTCATGCCGGCGGCAACGAATTTCATGCCTTCCTGAACGATGGATTGCGCCAGCACGGTCGCCGTCGTGGTGCCGTCACCGGCCACATCGGATGTCTTGGAAGCGACTTCCTTGACCATTTGCGCGCCCATGTTCTCGAACTTGTCCTTCAGTTCGATTTCCTTGGCGACGGAGACACCGTCCTTGGTGATGGTGGGGGATCCGTATGAACGATCCAGCACGACATTGCGGCCTTTGGGACCCAGGGTCACCTTGACCGCATCGGCCAGAATATTGACACCGACGACCATTTTGCTGCGTGCGGCGTCGTGGAATTTTACGTCTTTAGCTGCCATGTTCTTTTCTCCTGAATATTCGTGTTAGTTAGGCTTCGATAATGCCGATGATGTCGTCTTCGCGCATCGTCATGTATTCCTGCCCCTCCATCTTGAAGGCCTGACCGGCGTATTTGCCGAACAGAACGCGGTCACCGACCTTCACGCTCATGGCCTGCAATTTGCCGTCGTCGCCAACCTTGCCTTTGCCGACGGCGATGATCTCGCCCTGATCCGGCTTTTCAGCGGCTGCATCCGGAATCACGATCCCGGAGGCGGTCTTGCGTTCTTCTTCCATGCGTTTAACGATTACGCGATCGTTCAAAGGACGAATTTTCATACTGATGTCTCCTAAAACAAGGGGTTAAAAAATTGCGGAGGCGAAGTTTAGCACTCTCTATCCTCGAGTGCCAACAATCGGGGCTGACCCGCCCGATTTCAAGGGCAGGCCGGAGGTTTATTTTTGCGGGGGGAGGGCGATCTTGTTGTCGGTGCTGAACTGGTAGTCCTTGAATATATGTTCGGCAGTCAATATTTGATAGGTGCCGTCGGCGTTGCGGTGCGTCGTATCCTTGAGGCGGTAGGTGTAATGGCCGCAGGTCCAGCAATCGAAGTTGCGCATGTGGGTGCACAGACAGGTCTTGTCCTTGACGGAAATCTTCTTGGCATTCGGGTGCAGCGCCACTTCCCGGTTGTAGGCATCGATGTAATCACAATGCCCATTTGCATCGAGCAGATAACCGAACGCTTCGCAATTGGGGCGTATGCCGGCGCCGATCGCCGGGCTGCTCTTGATCATGCGCATCGGATAACCGGTCGGGGAGATCATGTTGACCTCGATGTCGTCCTCGTTTGCCTTGAAATATTCCTGCTGGACCTTTTCCGGGAGGCCGCATTCATGGGCAACGGTAAAACGCGTCGCCACCTGCACGGCAGCACAACCTTTTTCGAGAAAATCGACGGCATCGCTGCCGGTGAAGACCCCGCCTGCCGCAATTACCGGGATATCCAGTTGTTCTGCTTTCAGGTGGGCAACGATTTCAGCGATGATGGTGTGCAGGTCATACTTTGCCCAATCCATCCCGAAGCCGAGGTGCCCGCCGGCCAATGGACCTTCCACCACGATGAAATCGGGCAGGCGATTGAGTCTGGCTGTCTTGCGCATGAACAATTGCAAGGCGCGCAGCGATGAAACGATGATGCCCAGCTTGGCATCGCGGAAACGGGGATTGTCTTCCATCAATGCGAACGATCCGAGATGCAGTCCGGCGCTCAGCGTAATGCCGTCGATTCCGGCATCCAGCGCGCCGCACAGCCGCACGCGCAGGGTCTCGCGCGGCGCATTCATGGTCAGTTTTTCCATGCAGTTGACGAAGATCATGCCATCGCCGCGCTTGGCTTCCATGGTCTTGCTGACGTGCAATCGGGTGGATTCGGCCACCTGCTTCAGGTCGAATTGCACGATCGCCTTGTTGGTTTCCTTGACGTTGAGCTTGTATTGCTTTTGCTTGTGGCTAACGAATTTCGTGTTGTCGAGACGGTCCGTGACAGTCGGCAGCATCGCGTCGGAAATATGCCCGATACCGCCGAGGCGGGCCGCTTCCCAAGCCAGTTCGCGGCTGGAAATATCCACGCCCATTCCGCCGATTATGATCGGTACCACCTCGCGCTTGCCAAAGCGCAAACGGAAATCATCAACACGTTTCATTACTGCAATCCTCCGGCCGCTCCGTCAAATTATCAAAAGGAACGGTAATATTATTGGGTGCCTGCATCAAGTTGCGAAGGATGCCACAAACGCCCGGATACTGAAAGCAAGGCAAGCTTTGCAGCATGGATTTGCGCGGAAAAAAACTACTTGCCAAGCAAGTCCTGCAGTGCATCCGCGAGCCTGGCAAAGGAAAAGCGATAGTCCGCCTGCCCGATCTTCTGCGGCAACACCTTCTGCCCTTCCAGCAACAGGCAGGCGCGTTCACCCATGACGGCTTTCAGGAACCATGCCGGGAAGACGAATGGAGCGGGGCGATGCAGTATTTGCGCGAGGGTCGAGGTGAACTTCCGGTTGGTTACAGGTTGTGGTGCGGTCAGGTTGTAAGGCCCGCTGGCCTGTTCGCCGTGCAATAAACGGAGCACTATCGCCACATAATCGTCGATGTGTATCCAGCTCATCCACTGCTTTCCGTTTCCCAGTCGCGCACCCAGGCCCAGCCTGAAGGGGAGTCGCATGCGCCGCAGCAGTCCGCCCCGGCGGCTCAACACCAGACCGGTGCGCAACAGGCATACCCTTACGCCCGAGGCTTCTGCGGCCAGCGCGGCAGCTTCCCAGGTCTTGCATAATCGTGCGGGGAAATCCGTGCCGGCAACGGCATTTTCATCAAGCGGGGTATCGCCGCGATCACCGTAATAGCCAATCGCGGAGCCGCTCAACAACACGCCGGGTTTGCGCGCTGCCGCGGCGAGATGCCGCACCAGGTCTTGAGTTAGTGTTACCCGGCTGTCCCAAAGGACCCGTTTGCGCTGTAGGGTCCAGCGCGCATCGACAATCGGTTCGCCGGCCAGGTTGATGACCGCATCGAAGTTCCGGTCGGGTTGCCATTCGTCCAGGCTGGTCATCGCAGCCACTTCTCTGCCACATTTTGCCGGAACCGATTCCGGGTTGCGGCTCAGCACTGTCAGCGCATGCCCTTCCGCCAGCAGCGCCCTGCAAAGTTGGCGGCCAATCAAACCGGTGCCGCCGGTGATGAGAATATGCACTGTTATTTTTCCGTCAGAACCCAAGGATGATCGCAGGCTATCCAAACTTGGCGATGCGCGCAAGCGGCAAAACCCGCTATGATTCCGGGCATGACAAATCCTCCGCAAAGCAATACCGACCTCATTGCCCGCAGTCTCTCGGCCGTGTGGCATCCCTGTTCGCAGATGAAGCACTACGAGCGCTTCCCGCTGTTGCCGATTGCGGGCGCGAGCGGGGTCTGGCTATATGACTACGACAAGAAACGCTACCTCGACGCGGTCAGTTCCTGGTGGGTGAACCTGTTCGGCCACCGCAACCCGGACATCAATGCCGCATTGCGCGACCAGCTGGAAACATTGGAGCACGTGATGCTGGCCGGATTCACCCATGAGCCGGTGGTGCAGCTGTCGGAGCGCTTGCGCGAACTGGCGCCCGCCGGTCTCGGGCATTGCTTCTATGCCTCCGACGGCGCGTCGGCCACGGAGATCACGCTCAAGATGAGCGCGCATTACTGGCGCAACAGCGGCAAACCGGACAAGTCGCAGTTCATCAGCCTGGAAAACAGCTATCACGGCGAGACGCTGGGTGCGCTGTCGGTGACCGATGTCGCGCTGTTTCGGACTGCGTATGGCACGCTGCTCCGGCAGCAGGCCACGGTGCCCAGCCCGGACTGGCGCACGGCCGCAGTTGGGGAAAGTGCGGAAGCTTGCGCGCTGCGCTGCGCGAATGCACTGGAACAGCATTTGCAGCGGCATCATGCGCAGCTGGCCGCTTTCATCATCGAGCCGCTGGTGCAGGGCGCGGCGGGCATGGCGATGTACCATCCGGTCTATTTGCGGCGCGCGCGCCAGCTTTGCGACGAGTACCAGGTACATTTGATCGCGGACGAGATCGCCGTCGGCATGGGGCGCACCGGCACGATGTTCGCCTGCGAACAGGCGCCGGCTGATCCGTCTGCGGGTCAGGAACTGGCGCAGAAAGGATTTACCCCGGACTTCCTGTGCCTGTCAAAAGGCATAACCGGCGGTTATCTGCCGCTGTCGGTGGTGATGACGCGCGAGGAAATCTACCGGGCATTTTATGACGACGACATGACAGCCGGATTCCTGCATTCGCACTCCTATACCGGCAACCCGCTCGCCTGCAGGGCGGCAATTGCCACGCTGGATATCTTTGCCCGTGACGATGTGCTTGCCGCGAACCGTGCCAAGGCGGCATACCTGAACGGGATATCTGCGCCCTTGCGCGAACACCGCGCGGTGCGCAACTGGCGCAATACCGGCATGATCTGGGCGTTTGAAGTCGAGGCGCCGCAGTCCGGCTTTGCCCAGCGCTGCTTTGCGCTAGCGCTGAAAAATGAATTGTTGTTGCGCCCGGTCGGCAACACGATTTATTTCATGCCGCCGTATATAATTGGCAATTCGGAGATGGACTTGCTGGTGAATCGCACCTTGCACATCGTCGATGAATTGAGCACATGAGATTATTTCTATTTAGCCTGTTTCTGTTCTGCCTGATTACGACCCGGGCGGTTGCTTCGACTTTGCCCGAACCGGTTGTGGCGGCGCTCAGGCACGCGCATATTCCGCTATCCGCTGTCAGTATCGTGGTACAGCAAACCGGCGCCCCCGATCCGCTGGTCAGTGTAAATGCCGACCGCGCGGTCAATCCGGCATCCACGATGAAACTGCTCACCACGATCGCCTCACTGGAGACACTGGGACCGGCGTATCGCTGGAAAACTGAGGCGTACCTCGACGGCAAGCTGGAAAACGGCGTGCTGCAGGGCGATCTGGTGTTCAAGGGTTATGGCGACCCGAAACTGACAGTCGAGGAATTCTGGATGTGGCTGCACGAATTGCGCCAGCGCGGCCTGCGCGAGATACGCGGCGACATCGTGCTGGACCACAGTTTTTTCGAGGCAGTCAAGCAGGATCCGGCTGCATTCGATCATGATCCCACACGTGCCTACAACGTCGGTACCGACGCGCTGCTGCTCAATTTCAATGCGATGCATTTGCACCTGATCCCGGACGGCCATGCAACCAGGGCAATGCTGGAACCCGATCTGGACGGCTATACGGTGGTGAACCGGATCACCACTTCGCGAAGGTTGCGATGCGGCGGTGCCGCGGCCTACAAGGCGCACCTGGAAGGGCACGACATTATTCTGGAAGGACGCATGCCGGCCGATTGCGGCGAGGCGGATGAATATTTCTCGCTGCTGCCGCAGGATCAATATTTCTTCGCGGTGTTCAGCGCGTTATGGAAGGAACTCGGCGGTACCGTTCAGGGCCAGCTGCGCGTGGGGAATGCGCCCGCCGGGCAGGTTCCGTTTGCGATGTATGTTTCCCCGCCGCTGGCGGAAGTGATCCGCGACATCAACAAGTTCAGCAATAACACGATGGCACGTCAACTGTTCCTGACACTGGGAATGGCAGACCAGGTAAGCGCAAACCGGGATGGGTTGTTGTCCGCTGGCGAAAAGGACGGCAGCGGTGAATATCCAATGCCGCTCGCTCTCGGGGCAGACTCGCTCCAGGCAAGACAGGAAGGCGGGGATATCACCGATCCGGACGACGCGATCTCGTCAGCGCCGGCCACGCTGCAACAGGATGATGGAGACAACAATCCTGCCGCATCCGCGGTGAGTATGTCGGCGATGAGCATGACGAAAGACAAGCTGTCATCGGGCACATCCGACACCGGTCCTTTGGCCGCACCTGGCGCAGGCGTCGGCCTTGCCGAAGCACCCGCAGCAAATATTGCGCGCAGCATTGCGGCGATCCAGCAATGGCTGGCGACGCAGCATATGCAATTTCCGGAACTGGTCATGGAAAACGGCGCCGGTTTGTCGCGCAACGCCCGCATCAGCGCGCGCCATATCGCCGACTTGCTGCAGCGCGTGATGAGCAGTCCGTTCCACGCCGAACTGGAAGCTTCCCTGCCGATACTGGGCATGGACGGCACCGTGAAAAAGCGCTTCAGGGATAGCGATATCGCCGGCTATGCGCACCTGAAGACCGGCACGCTGGACGGCGTGAAATCCATCGCCGGCTATGTGAGAGCGCACGACGGAAAACAATGGATCGTGGTGTTCATCGTCAATAACCGCCATGCCGCCTTGGCGGAACCGGCGCAAAACGCGCTGATCGAATGGCTGCAAAAGGATGTCCCGGATGAGATTGACCCTGCCGGTAGCGGGAAAACCTGAGACATATAAATTCTCTGATCGGGAATTTATTTTGCCGACTGAACTCAAAAAAAGGCAGTATCACAATCAACCTGAAAGGAAATTTGAGTCATGAACAAGATCGCTGTCGCCACGTTGTTATCCGTTGTTGTCGCAGTTCCCGCATTCGCGGCTGAAGGCAATAATAGTGTCGGGATCAATTACGGACTGGGTCTGGATGGCGTATTCGGTGTCCAGGGAGAATTCGACATTTCTTCCTCGATGCCCAACAAGGCACCCGTTTCGCTGCAGGTGTTCTGGAAGAATTATTCGCAGTCCTACGGTACGCCGGCAGGAACTTACCAATACAGCTACAACGGCTTTGGCGCGGCTGCTATCTATGACTTTGGCTCTGTGGTCAAGTCGAATAACAAGATCAAGCCCTACGCGGGCTTGGGGCTGATCACATTGAATTCGAGCTTGAGCGGACCCAGCGCGCCATTTGCAGGGGCTGCAGATTCCGGCGGGCTATATGTTACGGCCGGTGCACGATATGAAATCACGCCCCAAGTCTCTGCGGATTTGAACTACAACAATTATGGCGGATTGACGATAGGCGCGATCTTCAAATTCTAGGCAGACGGCTGCGGGATATCCGGATGCGGGCTGCTTGGATATTGATACATTCCGGACATTGACTGACGCCGTAGGAGGGGAGTAGTGTGATGCCATGCGTGCAAGTCGTTGCTGCCAGTACCAGTTCAGAGAAATTAAGGAGACCGATCATGAAGAAACTTGCGATTGTTGCGATATTGTCTGCTTTCATTGCTACTCCTGCACTGGCCGACGACACCGGCACGTTTTACATCGGGGCTGATTTCGGCGTGGCAAAGTGCTGCAACCTGACAAATTACAGCGGCTGGCCGAATTGGTCCAATCCAGGCGTGTTCAGCATCGAGGGCGGCTACCACTTCAACCCGATTTTGGCGGTTGAGATGGGGTATACGACGTTCGGTGATTCGAATGGGACGGCCATATCGCCATTTGCGCCTTATCCTTTGACTTATGCAACTATGTCTCTCTCTTCATTCAATGTTGCGTTCGTCGGCAGCCTGCCGCTCACACAACAGTTCGATTTGATCGGCAAGCTCGGGCTGGCCAGCAACTCCGAGCAATATTCAGACGCAACCGGGGCATATGGCACGTATTCGCAAAGCGATTTGATGTACAGTTTGGGCGCGGAATTTTACGTCAGCCCGCAAGTCGGCCTGCGCGCGATGTACAACAACTATGGAAAATTCGACAACTTTGACCCGCCGGTGAAAGTAAGCTCATTTACGCTGGGCATGGTGTACAACTTTTATTGAACCTGTGCTTGCGGTGTGCCGACCAGGCATCCCGCAACCTAGTAAAATAAGTAGCATAATGCGCCGCGCGGATGTAAATCAAAAAGCATCGCAAGCTAAAGGGGAATTGAAGCATGATGAAGGTCACGTTGACCGCCGTGGCGATCGCCGGTCTTTCCAGTGTTTCAATGGCCTTTGCGGACGTATCCGATATCAAGGCATCCAACAATCAGTTTGGCATACATGTCATGTCGACGACTATCGATTACACCGAAACCGGCAATGGGATATTGGGTTCACCGACGGGCACGCTGGATACCGAGAATGGCCGTATACCCGGTTACGCCCTGTCGGTATCCACAATGAAGAACTTATGGTTGGGCAACGACTATTTTGCAGCCGAATACGATCATTCAAGGGGCAACACAAACTATATAGGCGGTTACATTGGCCCGCCTATGACGCCATATGGTTCGGTAGTCGGAGCTAGCGGCGCGATACTCAAGAATTACAGTGCACGGTATGGAACGGGCATCATGATCAATGACGCGTTCTTACTGACACCCTATGTGGAACTCGGCCGCCACGAATGGGAAAGGGGAATCAATTTGGCTGAGATATATACCCATGATTATTACGGAATCGGTGCGCTGGGTCAGTACTCTCCTGTCAGCAACCAGGTATTTTCAGTCTACGCCATGTTTGGTAACACGTTTGGAACGAACATCGTTGTGAATGGCACATTCTCGGGAGCATTGGGAAATTCAAGGCTGTACAGGATCGGTGCCGGCGAGGATTATGGTTTTACGCAAAACTGGCACGGGAGCGTCGACGTCGATTATACGATTTTCGATTACGGCATCAGTTCTGTGTATCCTATCGGTGGTGGTTACGTCGCGTGGGAACCCGACAGCAAGACGAATTACACCACGGTCAGGATCGGTTTGGGATACGGGTTCTGATGCCGGTTAACTTTGAGAAGTACTGACGGGTTCTGCTGTCATCACAATTACAAGCCCAACTCGCTCCACATTGCATCCACCTTCGCCTTCACCGCCGCATCCATCACGATAGGCGTACCCCATTCGCGCCGCGTCTCGCCCGGCCATTTGTTGGTTGCATCCAGTCCCATCTTGCCGCCCAGCCCCGATACCGGGCTGGCAAAATCCAGATAGTCGATCGGCGTGTTGTCCGCCAGCAGCGTGTCGCGCACCGGGTCGACGCGCGTGGTGATCGCCCAGATCACTTCCTTCCATTCGCGTATGTCGATGTCGTCGTCGACCACGACGATGAACTTGGTGTACATGAACTGGCGCAGGAAACTCCAGATGCCGAACATCACGCGCTTGGCATGGCCGGCATACTGCTTTTTGATGCTGACCACCGCCATGCGATATGAGCAGCCTTCCGGCGGCAGATAAAAATCCTGGATCTCTGGAAACTGCTTTTGCAGCAGCGGCACGAACACTTCGTTGAGTGCCACGCCGAGCATGGCGGGTTCATCCGGCGGCTTGCCGGTGTAGGTGGAGTGATAGATCGGTTCGCGGCGCATGGTGATGCGTTGGATCGTGAACACCGGGAACGTGTCCTGCTCGTTGTAGTAACCGGTGTGGTCGCCGTATGGGCCTTCCAGCGCCATTTCATCGGGATGGATCACGCCCTCCAGCACGATCTCGGCACTGGCCGGCACCTGCAGGTCGCTGCCGATGCACTTCACCAGTTCGGTCTTGCTGCCGCGCAGCAGTCCGGCGAACTGGTATTCGGAAAGGCTGTCCGGCACCGGCGTGACTGCGCCGAGTATCGTGGCCGGATCGGCTCCGATCACCACCGCGACAGGAAACAGTTCGCCGGGATGGGTCTTGCGCCAGTCCTGAAAATCCAGCGCGCCGCCGCGCTGCGCCAGCCAGCGCACGATCACCTTGTTCGGCGCAATCACCTGCTGGCGGTAGATGCCGAGATTCTGGCGCGTTTTGGTCGGCCCGCGCGTGACCACCAGTCCCCAGGTGATCAGCGGCGCAACGTCGCCGGGCCAGCAGGTCTGGATCGGCAGCTTGCCCAGATCAACTTCGCTCCCTTCCCAGACGACATCCTGGCAGGGCGCGCGGGACAGGATCTTCGGCGACATGGTCAGCACCTGCTTCAGCACCGGCCACTTTTCCCAGGCGTCCTTCAGCCCTTTCGGCGGTTCGGGTTCCTTGAGATAGGCGAGCAATTTGCCCACCTCGCGCAGCGCTGCGATGTTTTCTTCGCCCATGCCCAGCGCGACGCGGCGCGGGGTGCCGAACAGGTTGGCGAGGACAGGCACATTATGCCCGGTAACATTCTCGAACAGGATCGCCGGACCTTGCGCGCGCAGTACACGGTCGCAGATCTCGGTCATTTCCAGATTTGGCGAAACCGCTGCAGTCACGCGCTTCAGTTCGCCGAGTTTTTCCAGTTGCGCGATGAAATCGCGCAGGTCATGGTATTTCATCGGTAAAACCTCTCTCTTTCCTCGCCCGGAGGCCTGGTTTTAAATCGTTTGTGCAGCCAGAAATACTGCTCCGGCATCTCCAGTATGCGCTGTTCGATGAATTCGTTCATGCGCCGCGTGTCGGAGATGTCATCGCCGGTCGGATAATTTTCCCAGGCCGGATAAAAGGTCAGCACATAGCCCGCTGCCCCGGGCAGCAGGCGGGTGATGCAGGGCAGAACTTTCGCGCCGGTCATTTGCGCGATGCGCGGCACCGAGGTCATCGTCGCTGCGGGCACGCCGAAGAAAGGGATGAACGCGCCATCCTTTATGCCTTGGTCCTGGTCCGGCAGATAGAAGAATGGCATGCCTGCGCGCATTGCCTTCAGGATGGGGCGCAGTCCCTGCTGGCGCGAATAAAGGCGCTGCTTGCCGAAGCGGGTGCGTTTTTTCAGCAGCAACTCAGTGAGGTAGACGTTCTTCTGGTTCGCATACATGCTTACCGAATCACGCCGCTGTGCGATCCACTGGCCAGCGGCATCCATGCCGACGAAATGCGGCGTGAGCAGGATCGCGGGTTTGCCTCGCAATGCCTCGAAATGTTCAACCCCTTCGACACGGATCAGGCTGTTGATGTATTCGGCGCTGGACCACCACAGGATGGTACGCTCGATCAGGCCGCGGGCGAACATCCTGAAATGCTCGCGCAACAGTTTGGTCCGCGCCTCGTCGCTCATGCCGGGAAAGCACAGTTTCAGATTGATGGCGCCCACCTTGCGGCGTTCTGCGGCGACCAGATAAAGCAGCGAACCCAGGCTGCTGCCTATCCATACCAGCACGCGAAACGGCAGGAAATGCAGCAGCCACATGATGAAGACGCCCAGCCTGGCTAGCATGCCTGTTCCCCGGTCGAAGGCGGCTGCACGCCGGGCGGAACCTTGTAGCGGTTATAACTCCACAGGTACTGCGCGGGAGAAACCGCAATCACGCGCTCCAACGCGGTATTGATCTGCAGCGGTACGGATCTGGAAAAATCCAGTTCCAGCGGTTCGATACTCAGCTTGTATCCCGCGCCTTTCGGCAGCCGTTCGGCATAGACCAGGATTACGGCCGCTCCACTGGACTGGGCCAGGCGGCCGCTCAAGGTCATGGTATAGGCGGGGCGCGAAAAGAAATCCACCCATTCTCCTTCGCCCTTGGCGGGTACCTGGTCGGGCAACAGGCCGATCGCTTCGCCGCGTTTCAGCGCCTTGAACAGCAGGCGTACGCCGCTCAGGTCGGCGGTTGCCAGGCGCGCCTTGCCGCGCTCGCGACCGCGGCGCATCACGTCCTCGATCCAGGCCTGCTTGGGGGAGCTATACAGGTTGGTCAGCGCCAGGTGTTGCGCGATATACAGGCTGGTGATCTCGAAGCAGCCCCAATGCGGGGTCAGGAAAATGATCCCCTTGCCGCGTGCGTGTGCTGCCGCTACATGTTCCCAGCCCTGGCAGCTTCGCACCGTGGCGCAGACCTGTTGGAACGGCCTGAGCCACACCCAGGGCAGCTCGACCATACCCTTGCCGGCCTCGGCGTTGGTCCGGTCGAGCAAGTCGGCAAACTCCGCCTCATTGCCGGCCAGGTTTGATTGGCGCAGGTTTTCCCGGGTGCGCGCGGCATATTGTTCCGACGCGGCGTAGGTGATGCGGCCGAGCAGCGCGCCCAAACCGTGCAGCCAGCGCAGCGGCAGGATGGATAGCAGCCGGAAGATCGATTTGAACAGTAACGAGGTCATCGGCGGTCAGGCGAACTATTTGATACAATGCGCGCCTTCGAATTTTCTAATTTTGAGTTGGAAACCATGAGTGATTATCTGTTTACGTCCGAATCCGTATCCGAGGGCCATCCGGACAAAGTCGCGGACCAGATTTCTGATGCCATTCTGGACGCCATTCTAGCGCAAGACCCGTATGCGCGGGTAGCAGCGGAGACACTGACCAATACCGGCCTGGTGGTTCTGGCGGGCGAGATCACCACCACCGCGAACGTGGACTACATCACGGTGGCGCGCAACACCATCAAGCGCATCGGTTACGACAACACCGAATACGGCATCGACTACAAGGGCTGCGCGGTGCTGGTTGCCTACGACAAACAAAGCCCGGATATCGCGCAGGGCGTGGATCGCGCATCCGATGACTACCTCAACCAGGGCGCGGGCGACCAGGGATTGATGTTCGGCTATGCCTGCGACGAGACGCCGACACTGATGCCGCTGGCGATCTATCTCGCGCACCGCGTGGTGGAACGCCAGGCGGATTTGCGCCGCGACGGGCGGCTGCCCTGGCTGCGCCCGGATGCCAAATCGCAGGTGACGATCCGCTACCTGGACGGCAAGCCGCATTCCATCGATACCGTGGTGCTCTCGACCCAGCATGCGCCGGAAATGACGCTGCCGCAGATCCGCGAAGCCGCGATCGAGGAGATCATCAAGCCGGTGCTGCCGAAAGAACTGGTCAAGGGCAACATCAATTATCTGATCAACCCGACCGGACGCTTCGTGATCGGCGGGCCGCAGGGAGATTGCGGACTGACCGGGCGCAAGATCATCGTCGACACCTACGGCGGAGCAGCCCCGCACGGCGGCGGTGCGTTCTCCGGCAAGGATCCGTCCAAGGTGGACCGTTCGGCCGCGTATGCCGGGCGTTACGTCGCCAAGAATATCGTTGCTGCCGGTTTGGCGACCAAATGCCTGGTGCAAATATCCTATGCGATCGGCGTGGCCAAGCCGACCAGCGTGATGGTGGACACGTACGGGACCGGCAAGATATCGAATGAAAAACTGACCGAGCTGGTGCTGCGCCACTTCGACCTGCGTCCCAAGGGCATCGTGCAGATGCTCGATCTGTTGCGCCCGATCTATGAAAACACCGCCGCCTACGGGCACTTCGGCCGCGAGGAGCCTGACTTCACCTGGGAGGCCACGGACAAGGCGGCAGAGCTGCGCGCAGGCGCCGGCCTGTAGGCGCCGCGGCATTCACCTGCCGACCCGCCTCTCCGTGACGCATTAGAATCCGTTCATGCTAAAACGTATCCATGTTGAACATTTGCGCCTGGGCATGCATGTGCACGAGCTGTGCGGTTCATGGATGGATCACCCGTTCTGGCGCAAGGGGTTTCTGCTCGATGATCCGAAGGACCTGCAAACCATCCTGTCCACCGTCGTCAAGGAAGCCTGGATAGACACCTCCAAAGGGCTTGATGTTGAGGGCGGTGTGGATGAGGAATGTATAGATTCCCAAATCGATACCACGCTTTCGCAAGCCGATACGGCCGGCAAAAAGGCGCAGCGCGCCGACACCGCCGAAGAGGCGGCGCGGGCCGTGATGGTCTGTGCCAAATCCAGGCAGGCCGTCACCTCGATGTTCAATGAAGCCCGCATGGGCAAGGCGCTGGATGCGGAAGACGCGCTGCCCATCGTGGAAGAAATTTCCGCTTCGGTGCTGCGCAATCCGGGTGCGCTGATCGGCCTGGCGCGGCTGAAGGACAAGGATGATTACACCTATATGCATTCTGTTGCGGTGTGCGCACTGATGGTGGCGCTGGAGCGCCAGCTCGGGCTGGACGACGAGCAGGTTCGCCAAGCCGGCATGGCCGGTTTGCTGCACGATATCGGCAAGATGATGATACCGCTGGAGATACTCAACAAGCCGGGCAAACTGACCGATGCCGAATTCGACCTGGTAAAAAGCCATCCGGTCGAAGGCCACAAGATGCTGCTGGAAAGCAAAGGCATCAGCGATATCGCACTGGACGTCTGCCTGCACCATCATGAAAAAGTCGATGGCAGGGGTTATCCGGACCGTCTCGGCAACGAGCAGATCAGCCTGTATGCCAAGATGGGAGCAGTGTGCGATGTGTATGATGCGATCACGTCCAACCGTCCGTACAAGAGCGGCTGGGAACCCGCCGAATCGATACGCAAGATGGCGGAATGGAGCCTGGGAAATTACGATCCGGTGGTATTCCAGGCATTCGCGAAAAGCATTGGCATCTACCCGGTCGGTTCGCTGGTCAGGCTGGAGTCGGGCCGCCTGGGCGTGATCATCGAACAGACCGCCAAATCACTGCTCACCCCGGTGGTGAAGGTGTTCTTTTCGATCAAGTCCAATGGCAGGATCGCCCCGGAAATTCTGGATTTGTCCAAACCGGGATGCAGGGACAAGATCGTCTCGCACGAAGACCCGGTGAAGTGGGACATCCCCGATATCAATGCGCTGTGGAGCGGCCTGGACGCGATATCCTGGTAAGTTTGACCGGCTTCCTTTAGCAATTGTCACCTTTTGCGTTATAATCCGCGCCCTCCGAGGGGTGCTGCAGCGGGGCTGGATACCAGTCCCCCGTCAGGCTCGGAGCCAGCAGTTCAACGAAGCAACCGCACCCATTCATTAACCACTTATGAATGGAGCATCTTATGAACGCCTCGGATAAACAATTCACCGATTACAAGATCGCCGACATGTCACTGGCCGAATGGGGACGCAAGGAACTCGCGATCGCCGAGATCGAAATGCCCGGGCTGATGGCGATCCGCAGGGAATTCGCGAAGACCCAGCCGCTGAAGGGCGCGCGCATCACCGGCAGCCTGCACATGACCATCCAGACCGGCGTGCTGATCGAGACGCTGAAGGCGCTCGGCGCGGCAGTGCGCTGGGCATCATGCAACATCTACTCGACCCAGGATCATGCCGCCGCCGCGATCGCCGCAACCGGCACGCCGGTGTTTGCGGTCAAGGGCGAAACCCTGACCGAATACTGGGACTACACCCACCGCATATTCGAATGGCCCGGTGACGGCAAGGGCGCGGTCTATTCCAACATGATCCTGGACGACGGCGGCGATGCGACATTGTTGCTGCACCTGGGTGCGCGCGCCGAGCAGGACGCATCCGTGCTGAACAATCCGGGCTCGGAAGAAGAGACCTGTCTGTTCGCGTCGATCAAGGCCAGGCTGGCAACGGATAGGAACTGGTATTCCACGCGGCTTGCCGCGATCAAGGGTGTCACCGAGGAAACCACCACCGGCGTGCATCGCCTGTACCAGATGCACGAACGCGGCGACCTGAAATTCCCCGCGATCAACGTGAACGACTCCGTCACCAAGTCCAAGTTCGACAACCTGTACGGTTGCCGCGAATCGCTGGTGGACGGCATCAAGCGCGCGACCGATGTGATGGTGGCCGGCAAGATCGCCGTTATCGCGGGTTATGGCGACGTCGGCAAGGGCTCCGCCCAGGCGTTGCGCGCGCTGTCGGCGCAGGTTTGGGTGACCGAGATCGATCCGATCTGCGCGCTGCAGGCCGCGATGGAAGGCTATCGCGTGGTGACCATGGACTACGCCTGCGAGCATGGCGATATCTTCGTCACCTGCACAGGCAACTACCACGTGATCACCCACGAGCACATGAAGAAGATGAAGAACCAGGCCATCGTGTGCAACATCGGCCACTTCGACAACGAGATCGACGTTGCCTCGCTGAAGCAATACAAGTGGGAGAACATCAAGCCCCAGGTCGATCACGTGATCTTCCACGCCGCAAACGGCATGCCGGAAAAGCGCATCCTGCTGCTCGCAGAAGGACGGTTGGTGAACCTGGGCTGCGGCACCGGACATCCGTCCTATGTGATGTCGTCTTCGTTCGCCAACCAGACCATCGCGCAGATTGAACTATTTACCCGCAACAAGGACTATCCTGTCGGCGTGTACACCCTGCCTAAACATCTGGACGAGAAGGTTGCGCGCTTGCAACTGACAACGCTGAATGCGCAGCTGAGCACGCTGACCGACCAGCAGGCTGCGTACATCAATGTGCCCAAGGAAGGCCCTTACAAGGCCAACCACTACCGGTACTGACGGTTCGTTATCCGCTGAACTTGCAACAAAATGCCCAGTCCCCGGAATGAATTTGTAGATTATGTAGTGGGACTGATGGCGGACTGGGCACCGGTGTCGGCGCGCAGGATGTTCGGGGGTTATGGCCTTTGCCGCGAAGGGCTGATGTTCGCGCTGATCGTTGATGACGAGTTGTTCATCAAGACGGATGCGGAAAATCTGGCGCGACTCGAGCGGGCGGGCAGCCGCCCGTTCGTTTACCGGAACACGAACAGAACCGTGCAATTGTCTTATTGGTCAGCGCCGCCCGCCAGCCTGGATTCGCCGGCCGAGATGAGAGAGTGGTGCGAATCCGCTTACGGGGCGGCATTGCGCGCAAAAGCGGCCAAGTCCGCCAAAAAAGGGAGCAAATGAATATGCAGTTACAGCTGTTATTGATCTGGGTGCTCAATGCGCTTGCGCTGTTCGCCGTGGCGAACTACGTGCCCGGGATCCATGTGGACGGTTTCGGCGCGGCATTGATCGCGGCGTTTTTCCTCGGGCTGGTCAACACCCTGTTGCGCCCGCTGCTGCTGCTGCTTACGCTGCCGGTAACGCTGCTTACGCTGGGGTTGTTCATCTTTGTCGTGAACGGCGCACTGTTCTGGCTGGTCGGCTCGGTGCTGCGCGGATTTGTCGTGGACAGTTTCTGGCACGGCGTGGTGGGCGCGGTTCTTTACAGCATTTTTTCCTGGGCACTGTCTTCGGCTGCCGCGCAATTGATCAGAAGACATTGAGACTGCCATGACACATCGACTTTTCAGCTTTGAATTTTTCCCGCCGCAAACTCCGGAAGGGATGGAAAAACTCGCGGCCACGCGCAGGCAACTTGCACCCCTGAAGCCGGAATTCTTTTCCGTCACCTTCGGCGCGGGCGGTTCCACGCAGGACCGCACGGTGGAAACCATCAGGCAGATCAAGGCCGAGGGGCATAACGCTGCGCCGCACCTGTCCTGCGTCGGCTCCACCCGCGAGAACATCAGCGCGATGCTGGATGCCTACCGCGATATGGGCATCAGGCGCATCGTCGCGCTGCGCGGCGATCTGCCTTCCGGCATGCACAGCATCGGCGAATTTCACTATGCCAATGAACTGGTGTCGTTCATACGCGCGCATAGCGGGGATCATTTTCACATCGAGGTGGCGGCCTATCCGGAATTCCACCCCCAGGCCAGATCCGCGCAGCAGGACATGCTGAACTTCAAAAGAAAGGTCGCTGCCGGCGCGGATTCCGCGATCACCCAGTATTTCTATAACGCAGACGGCTATTTCCGTTTCGTCGACGAGTGCCGCAAGCTGGGTGTCGCCGTTCCTATCGTGCCGGGCATCATGCCCATCGTGAAGTTCGCGCAGCTGGCGCGCTTTTCCGATGCCTGCGGCGCGGAGATCCCGCGCTGGATGCGCAAGACGCTCGAAAGCATGGGTGACGACAGCGAGGCGGTGCAGGATTTCGGTCTCGATGTGGTCACGCAGCTGTGCGAGAAACTGCTTGCCGGCGGCGCGCCCGGCCTGCATTTCTACACGCTGAACCATGCCGGCCCTTCACTGGAAATCTGGAAGCGGCTGGGGCTGTGATGCGCGTACCCGAGTTACTGTTGCCGGCGGGCACGCTGGACAAAATGCGCACCGCCTACGCGTTCGGCGCGGACGCGGTGTATGCCGGGCAGCCGCGCTACAGCCTGCGCGCGCGCAACAACGAATTCCGGATGGAGGAGTTGCGCACCGGTATCGCGGAGGCGCATGCGCTCGGCAAGAAGTTGTTCGTCGCCAGCAACCTGATGCCCCACAACGCCAAGGTGAAAACCTATATGGCGGACATGGCGCCTGTGATCGAGATGAAACCGGATGCGCTGATCATGGCCGACCCCGGTCTGATCGCGATGGTGCGCGAGCGCTGGCCGGAAGTCGCGATCCATCTTTCGGTGCAGGCCAACACGGTGAACTTTGCGGCGGTCAAATTCTGGCAATCGCTCAGCCTGACCCGCGTGATCCTGTCGCGCGAATTGTCGCTGGACGAGATCGAGGAGATCCGCCAGCAATGCCCCGACATGGAGCTGGAAGTGTTCGTGCACGGCGCGTTGTGCATCGCGTATTCGGGCCGCTGCCTGCTGTCCGGCTACTTCAATCATCGCGACGCGAACCAGGGCACCTGCACCAATTCGTGCCGCTGGGATTACAAGGTCGAGAACGCCGAAGAGAACGGCACCGGCGATATTCAACAAATAGATTTCGACTTTGACCGGGCATTAAGCCAGAGCGCATTGTCCGATTGTGGAGGACAGGCCCGCCATCCGCTGGCCGACCGCGCCTATCTGATCTCGCGCCGTGATCATCCCGATGAGCTGATGCCGGTGCTGGAAGACGAACACGGCACCTACATCATGAATTCGAAAGACCTGCGCGCGGTCGAGCATGTCGAACGGCTGGCCAGGATAGGCATCGACTCGCTCAAGGTCGAGGGCCGCACCAAGTCTGTCTATTATGTCGCGCGCACTGCGCAGGTTTACCGTCAGGCGATCGACGATGCGGTCGCGGGCCGTTCCTTCAATTATTCATTGCTCGGCGCGCTGGATGCGCTGGCGAACCGGGGCTACACCGACGGCTTCTACGAACGCCACCATACCCACGAACAGCAGAATTATATGCGCGGCCACTCCGAGAGCACGCGCCAGCAATACGTCGGTGACATCGTGGCCTGCGCGAACGGCATGGCCGAGATCGACGTGAAGAATAAGTTTTCGGTTGGCGACAGGCTGGAAATCATCCATCCTTCGGGCAACCGTATCGTCGAACTCGTCGAGATGCACGCTCTCGATGGCGCTGCGATGAACGTTGCTCCGGGCAGCGGGCACCATGTACGCATACCTTTGCCGGGCGAGTTTGCCAACGGGATGGTGGCGAGGTTTCTTTGACATGATCTTTTCCAACCTCGCCAACGCGGGTCGCTATATCAAGCTACATCCGCTGTTCTTTCGCGTATTCGAATACATCCGCCATACTGACCTGCGCGCACTTGCACCGGGACGCCATGACATCGTCGGCAACGATCTGTTTGCCATCGTTGAGCATGTGCCGGGGAGAACCCGGGTCGAGGCAAAGCTGGAATGCCACCGCCGTTACGTCGATATTCAGTATGTGCTGGAGGGCGTGGATGAGATGGGCTGGAAGTCACTGCCTGATTGTCGCAAGCCGGCGGACGATTACAACGCCGGTAAGGATATCCGGTTCTTCGATGATGATCCGGCAGCGTGGATCGCCACGCCGCCGGATCATTTCTGCATTTTCTTCCCCGAGGATGCACATGCGCCGCTGGTCAGCAGCGGGCTCATACGCAAGGTGGTCTTCAAGATCGCGGTGGAAGCCGGTAATAGCGCTGCCGCCTAGAACGAGATTCTTACACCCAGATTGACACCCTCATCAAGGGTGGTGTTGGGCTGATTGTTCAGGCCAAACTGGATCGTCCGGTACCCGATATAGGCCACCGCCTGCGGGATGACTTCATATTCCAGGCGGGCGTTGGCTTCGAGATAGCGGTTGGCATCGCCAAAGGTGACGATATTCGGTGAAGCATACACTTCACCGACAATGCCCAGGCGCCGGGTAGCTGGCGGGGAATAACGCACCAGTCCGCCCAGTGCAATTGCAGTGGTATTGTTGTAAATGGGGCCGTTGCTGACCTTGGCGATCAGCCCTTTTATGCCGACACCGACGGAAAATCCGGGTGCGTTGTCGCCCAATTCGTCCTGCACCACCAGGCCGAAATCGCCCAGCATGTTATTCCGGTTGACGTAAAGGACACCCATATGAAACTTGGTATTGCCGAGGGGGTCGCGACCCAGTGAGGATATGTATTGGAATTGGGCGCTGGTATCGCGCAGGTTGATATCGACGGTGTCCGCCAGAGCCGAGGTGCTGACGGCTGCCATGGTGCTCAGGACTATTAGACCGGCTGGAACGATGCGGCGCAATGACATAACTTCACTCCTTAAGATAATTGATGCCTGGTTGGTTGAGGTATTCTATATTGATTGGAATCGAAACAAAAATAACACGCCTTGGCTGGAATGCCGATTTAACGCTTGCAAGTAAATTGGAAACATTTTACATCACGAATCGGATGGTCATGCGCTGCCCGATCTCGATTTTCGCGGCCATGCGGCATCCGATTGACCGGATCCGTTGCAACAGGTTCCCGGAAAAATTATTGATACGCTTCACAGATCCGTGTCGAACGCGGTATCGCCTTCCGCCACTTTTTCGCCCGGCCGCATGTCCATGAAATCGAACAGTTCGCCATCCAGCAAATGCGAAGGCGCGACACTCTGCATCGCGGTAAAGATGGTCTGGCCGCGTCCCGGGTATTCCCGCTCCCATGCGGCGAGCATTTCCTTGATATTCTGCCGCTGCAGGTTTTCCTGGGCGCCGCACAGGTTGCACGGGATGATCGGGAATTCCATGCCCCGCGCATAGCGTGCGATATCCTTCTCGGGGCAATATGCCAGCGGCCGGATCACGATATGGTCGCCCTTGTCGGTGACCAGCTTGGGCGGCATGGCCTTGAGCTTGCCGCCGAAGAACATGTTCAGAAACAGCGTTTCGATCATGTCGTCGCGGTGGTGTCCCAGCGCGATCTTGTTCGCGCCGAGTTCGCGGGCCACGCGGTAGATGATGCCGCGCCGCAGCCGCGAACACAGCGAACAGGTGGTCTTGCCCTCGGGGATCTTTTTCTTGACGATGGAATAGGTGTCCTGCGTTTCGATGTGGTATTCCACACCGATGGACTTCAAATAGTCGGGCAGTACCTCGGCGGGAAAGCCCGGCTGTTTCTGGTCGAGATTCATCGCGACAATGCGAAAATCGATCGGTGCGCGCTTGCGCAGCGTGAGCAGGATATCCAGCAACGTATATGAGTCCTTGCCGCCGGACAGGCACACCATCACGCTGTCACCTTCCTCGATCATGTTGAAATCGGCGATGGCCTGCCCGACCATGTGCTCCAGTCGTCCCTTGAGGCGGTTGAAGTTGGTCGAATGACGTTCGAAATGTATGGATTGAGTCATGTCGTTCATTTCCGGATCAATTTGAAAAACAGTTAGCCACATAACCAGCGACTTGGCTGGTGACTTTTGGCAGCCTAGTCGAATGGCTAATAGTAATATCAGAGTCCACAGAGATCACAGAGAAAAACAATATGCGGAACTTGCATCCTCTCTGTGTCCTCTGTGATCTCTGTGGCTTGAAATTTTATTTTTTGATTCATAGGTTGACGCTGCGCCCACCGTCTACGGAAATAATTTGCCCGGTGATGTAAGGCGCATCGTTCAACAGGAATTGCACCGTCCTGGCGATATCGTCCGGCTCGCCCTCGCGCTTGAGCAGGGTATGGGCGACGATCTTGCGGCGCTGTTCCTCGTCCATCCACGCCTCATTTTCCGGCCATACGATCACGCCGGGGGCAACGGCGTTGACGCGCACATGCGGCGCCATCTCCTGCGCCAGCCCTTTGGTCAGCGCGACCAGGCCGGCCTTCGCAACGCTATACAGCAGATGGCCGTGCATCGGCCGCTCCGCGTGGATGTCGGCGATATTCACGATACAACCATGGTGGCGGCGCAGTTCAGCCTCTGCGGCCTGGGCCAGGAACAGCGGGGCTTTCAGGTTGGTGCCCAGCAGATCATGCCATTGCTGCTCGGCGATATCCGCCAGCGGAGTGGCATAAAAACTCGAGGCGTTGTTGACCAGTGCATCAAGCTGCCAGAATTTTGTGATGACCTTGTGCACCAACTGCGGCAAGGCATCCAGATCGAGCAGGTCCGCCTGGAACAAGGCTGAACTGCCGGGACGCAGCGCGTTCAGCTCATCTTGCAGGGCCAGCGCCTCCTGTTTCGAGCTGCGATAGTGAATCGCGATCCGTGCTCCCGCCGCATGCAGGCGGCGGCAGATCGCCGCGCCGACGCGCTTTGCTCCCCCGGTCACCAATACCACTTTGCCCTGCATCTCTTGTTCCATTAGACTCATGCCCCATCAAACCCGGCGACGCCATCCGACCGCAACGCGAATTATACCCGACCATGCCCGCCACTTTACCCGCACCCGGCACAGATGCCGCCCGACACAGCGCAGCCCTGACCGAATCAATCCGGCGCGACATCGCCGCACAAGGCGGATGGATCTCGTTTGCGCGCTTCTTGGAGCTGGCGCTGTATGCACCGGGGCTGGGCTATTACGCGGCCGGCGCGCACAAGTTCGGCGCGACGGGTGATTTCATCACCGCACCTGAACTCTCACCGCTGTTCGGGCGCACGCTGGCGCGGCAGATGGCCGGAATCACCGCCAATAGCGCGCCGCATATTCTCGAACTTGGTGCGGGCAGCGGCAGGCTGGCGGTGGACATGCTGGCCGAGCTGGAACAACTGGGCAGCCTGCCGGACAGCTATGCCATCCTCGAGGTAAGCGCCGACTTGCGCGCGCGCCAGCAAGCACTGATTGCAGAAAACCTGCCGCATCTGCTGGGTCGGGTGCGCTGGCTGGATGAACTGCCGGAAAGATTCAGCGGTGCAATCCTCGCGAACGAGGTGCTCGACGCGTTGCCGGTGCATCTGCTGCACTGGCGGGACAGCGCGATCACCGAGCGGGGTGTTGCCACCGACGGGCACGGTTTCATCTGGCAGGAACGCGCGATCAGTGACCCTGTGTTGCTGCATGCCGCGCAGCAGATCGCCGTTCCGGATGATTATGTCAGCGAGATCGGTCTTGCCGCACGCGGCCTGGTCAACAGCCTTGCGCAGCGGCTGGAACAGGGCGCGATGCTGTTCATCGACTATGGTTTCGGTGCGCGCGAGTTCTATCATCCACAGCGACGCAGCGGCACGCTGATGTGCCACTACCGCCATCATGCGCACGACGACCCATTCTTTCTGCCCGGTTTGCAGGACATCACCGCGCATGTGAATTTTACCGATATCGCGGAATGCGGCATCGATGCGGGCCTGGAACTGCTCGGCTACACGTCGCAGGCATTTTTCTTGATCAACTGCGGCATCACCGAATTGATCAGGGATACTTCGCCGGAAGACATTCGCGACTACCTGCCTCTTTCGGCGCAGTTGCAGAAGCTCACCAGCCCGGCGGAGATGGGCGAACTGTTCAAAGTGATCGCACTGGGGAAAAAAATGCCGAACTCTTTATCCGGATTCACCAGCGGTGACCTGACGCGCTCTTTGTGAAATAGGTGATACCTGAAAATCGGCTTCTGAGTGACCGCAATTTCCATTCGAATTGTTTATGCTTTTTCCAGTAACAGCCACACGTCGGCCGTTGAAGTATGTCGGCTTTTTAATTGCGAATCTAAGCGTCACTGATATTTTAACAAGAGGCTTGTGGCGCTCAGCCAGCAATGTATTGCTGCAATAGGAATTCTGGCACCAGACAATAACTGCTTTGCAATCAGAAGCGGTCATGGGATGAGTATTGCTCGGCCAGCTTGACTGACTCTTACCAACCCTTAGCGACCAGTCAGCCATGTAATTACGCTACCCGAAACCGGTCATTCACCAAGGACGGCAAACGACACAAAACCATCATTAAAAAAGCCAAGAATTAGAATTAACGATTGATTTTGGCATGAAACTAATGACTTGGTATTTAACCAAAATATCGCCACAAGTTAGCACAACAAAAAACTTGCAATCCTTAAATGTGCTTCTTTGGCTAAACGAATAGGTGTTTGTCCTATGGTAAATATAGCAATTGTCCTATTGTTTATAAGGTCGTAGGGATTTAGCATCATCTCTGTTTCAAGGTTGCTCCATTACTTTTTAGAGAGGCAAATAATAATGAAAAACTTCAAGGTTGTTACTTTAACTTTATTACTGTTTGGTATGGCCGCTTCACCAGCGATGGCGGAAGGCTATTATGCCGCGCTTGATGCCGGCCAATCGAAGGCAAAAGACGCGTGTACCGGCGTCCCCGGAGGATGGACGGGATGCAGCGACACTGGAACCATGGTCCGGATTGCAGGCGGTTACCAGTTTACGCCGATGTGGGGAGCAGAAATCAGTTATGCCGATTTGGGCAGCGCAAGCTTGGGCTCGGGCATCATTTCTAGCATCGCGGTATCAGGAAATTATAAGGCCAGCAGTGTCCAGCTTTCTGGAACCGGCACATTCCCGGTGACTGATGCTTTTTCCATCATCGCAAAACTGGGCATCGCATCGACAGACCTGACGGTGACGGCTTCAGGGGGAGGGGTTTCCGTCGACCAAAGTGCTACCACCACCAAAGCTGCTTTTGGTATCGGTGCGCAATATGACTTTACCAAGAACATTTCGGTGAGAGCCCAGTATGAAGACTTGGGGGATGTTGGCGACAGCAATACGACGGGCACTTCCAACGTTACTCTGCTTTCTGCTGGGTTAGTTTACAAATTCTGATATTAATTATTTCAAAATTAGCAAGCCGGGCATTGTCCCGGCTTTTTTGTAAGTAAATGATATTTAGGCAATGGAAGTCAAAACGAGACTTATCCTATCCGGCGTATTAACTCAGGTTGAATACTGAAGGGCGGCTATTGACAGAGCCGAACTTCTTGTCGTCAAACTGCCTTCCATAAGGCAGCCAGTCGCGAACGGCAACTATTGGCCGGGTTTGAGTCTTTCGGTCATCTTGCCTGCGAAGGTCTGCAACACACCAGTTAGCTGCCGTTCGATTTTCATTCTGTCATTCGTCAAACGCTGATCAACAGCTATCATCCAAACTTCCCTAAAGCGGTCACTCGTAACGCTCAGCACGCGACCCAATCCAGACAACCAGCAAAGTTGTTGACAGATGATATAGGCCGACCTCTGGGTTCATTCACCATTGATGTGTGCCGCTGTGTACAAGACTGAAGGCGAGCGCTCCGATGAATAATGCCCATCCTGCGATCTGAGTTGCGCGAGCCAAGATGTGATACAGCCTTTCGCCATCACTTGAGTCGAAATGATCGGCGAAAATTGAAAGGAGATTCAATGACGCGCAAATAAACGCGGCGAACATAATCCAGGCTGCGGTTCCGTGTAAGTGAATGCCTCGCGAATGCTTGCCAGGAATAAAGAGATCACCGAGATATAGCCCAATGCCTCCATAAGTCAAAAGACACGTGGCCAGCACAACGTGCCAGACTCGCTCTTGGGTCGAAATGCTCCTGGGCTGAGCAGTATCCATAGAACTCGCCTAATGAAGCTTTTGAAAATGTATCTTCAGCGGCGCTGCCTGCCGTGAACGGAATTGAATATCAAGATGAAGCCACGATTGTGGCCGGATTCCGCTTGCTGTATGGTGGGTAATCCAGTGGCTGTTGTTTGCTTGCAAGCAGTCGTTGAATGCCAGTATGGGGTAAACGTCATCTCGCCCACAGTGAATGCGCGATCTTGTCATGCGCCAATAATGCAATGGGATACCTGTCCCATAATTGATGACGAAACCTTTTGGCCGCTTTGTAGAATTATCTGATCTTGATAATGTCGGTCGACAGGAAAATCTCACGGAGAAAACACAAAAGTCCCGCAATCAATGCCAGCATTGCCCCGATGAAGAAAAGGGATATCGTCCCTGACGGGTCTCTGTTCACTTCAGAGCCGATGAATAATGCCGCAATGACAATGCAAATTAACAGCGCGCAGGAAGTGCAAAGACTGATTGCCCAATGTATCCAGCGAGCCCTGCGCAGCAGGGTTGCCAACTCAAGTTTGTAAATTTTGCGTTTTTCTTCATCTGTCGCTTCAAGTATCCGAAAACGATCAATGATCCGGCCCAAGCGGGTCGAGAGTACGCCGAGAATCGCGCCGACGCCGGTCAGCAGAAAAACCGGGGCGACTGACTGTTGAATCGCGCGAGCAACAGTTATGACATCTGCGGCCGTTTGCACAAATAATTTCCTCTAATGATCGACAACGGTGAGATTATATATTGGGATCAGGCCACCTTCCTGCTTGTCATGCTTCATTAACACCATTTCTGCTGCTCAAGACTTCGAGCCCAAGGCCTGCTTTCCGGGAATCCTGAACTTCCCTTGCAGGTTCAATAATTCGTTGCGATGCAGGCCGGCAATTTTCTTCACCAGTCTGTCGCCTTCCGGCGTGAGATATATCTGCACCTCGCGCTTGTCCGCAGTACCGCGCTGCCGGTATATCAAGCCGAGCTTCTCGCAACGCGAAGCAAGCGATACGACGCCGTTATGGTGGGTTTGTAATCGTTCTGCAAGTTCGCCGATCGTCGCCCATTCCCGATTTTTATATCCTTTGACGTGCAGCAGCAGCAGGTATTGCAGATTGGTGACCCCGAATTGATGAGTGATGTTCTCGCTGAACCGGACAAAACAGCGCAGCCGATAACGGAAGTCGGAAAGTACCCTGAATTCTTCCCTAGTTGGGATATTTCTTGCCATGATCTTCGAATGTAGATTGGTTCCAGCGGCATAGTAACATCACGTTGTAATAATATCACCATATGATATATTCATTCCGCAATGCGGCGGGGTTATCTCGCTCGCTTTTGATATTGGCTCAATTTCAAGGATTGGCATTGGCGATTGAACTGATCTTGTGAGGAGAATGATATGCAACTGCCTGAGATTGATGAAGAGGGATATCTGGTTGACCCGGCAACCTGGACGGAAGAGATCGCCCGCGAGTTCGCCAGACAGGAGAATATCCAGCTGACGGCGGATCATTGGGACGCGATCCATTTCATGCGCAAATGGTACGACGAAAATCAGGTCGCACCGGATGTCCGGCATGTAACGAAGCACCTGGCAGAGCGATTGGGCCCTGATTCGCGCAACATCATCTTCGAGCTGTTTCCATATGGTTATGTGAAGCAGGCCTGCAAGATTGCCGGCATGAAACGCCCCAGGGGCTGGAGTACGGGTTAAGACTGGCGATGACCGGATGGTTTGCCAAAAACCTGGGCGATGCGATGCTGGCCTGGGATACGCTCGATCGAATCGAAATCCTGTATGCATCGTTGTATGGGAACGCAAATGGCCGCCGGGACACGGCGGTATTCATTCGGCACGAATCGGAGGGGCGTCTGCATTGTGAGGTGATGGCCTATTTCTCTCCCGACACGTTTGTGCTGGCTGAAGCGCTTGACGCTATCCCTTGCGGGAGGCCATTGAGAGACGGCTTAAGTCTGCATGTCGGTCCAGCGGATGTATGGCAGACGCTCTTTGAATGACGTGTCGGATTTTGCCCTCATGCAGCGCGCGGTGGCAATAGCCGACGGGTGAACAGCAGATACGCAGTTCGCACCGACAAATAACCGATGAACAGATTGGCTCCGATAAAGATCGGGATAGACAGTATTCTCGCTGCTTCCACCCCGGCCAATGCAAGCTTCAGCCCGGTAACGGTAGCCGATGCGATGCCGAACGTGAAAGCCCAATACGCAAGGGAAAAGGGCTGTGCGCCAAACCACCTTGTCAGCCTGATACCCAGCAACATCTGAAACAGGCCGTAGCCCCACAGCATCAGCAGCCATTGGTCGCCGCCGCCGGGGCTCACGGCCAGCCAGGCCATGGAACAGACAACGGGTGGTGCAAACTGGATACCGAGCAAGGCTCTTTGCTCGGTGGGTATAGCGTGCGGATGCACAATACGCTGGATCACAAGTGATTCCAGTGCCAGCCAGGAGAAAATCCCCGCGCCCATGAACAGCCATCCCCAATCGGGATGCCCCAGCGCGCCCAGGGCGGCAGCGCTGGTGAAATTTCCGGCCACCGTGGGCAGATAAAGTGTGGGTGCCGTATCCAGCGCATTGCGTCCGCCCTTCCACATGGTGCCGGTATGCCATAGCGAAAATGCCAGGTGCCAGCAGATGCCAGCTATCGTCAGGAGATAAGCCAAAGAACGGGAATAGGGGATTGCAGCCAGCGCTATCAACAGCGTGGTGACCGCAAGCAGTGCCGGCATGCTGCCTTGCACGGGATGCTGGAATTCGCTGCGAACCAGCATGGGACTCAGCAATGCCTGCATCGCATACGAAACCAGCAGCGCCAACCAGACCACGGTGGCCAATATCAGCACGCCCTCTCCGATCCAGTGAGGCATTCCCCATAGCGGCGCGGCCGCACGCCATGCCTGCCCCATGCCGGACAAACCGAGCACGATCCCGAAAAATGAGGCAGGAAGCGCTTTGTTTTTCATGATCATGCTGCTTCTAATCCTGTATTGGTGGAAAGCGACAAATATATTTTGTTGTCAGGATTGCCGAACTGCATCCTGAGCATGCAAGCGGGAAAAGCTTGCGGCCAGATGCGCCGGCCGGGTGGAGACAATGCGTTATGCAATTTTTTTAACCAGTGGTTCGATCGCGTCAATGCGCGCCTGCTGCACTGCATCCGCGATGGTACTGCTGTCCGGACATTGTCTTGCGATCTCGCCCGCGTCGACTGCGCGCGCGACGGAGAGCAGATTCAGCAGGTAATCCGCCGGCGGATAGGCATCCTCGCCATGCCCGGTGCGGCCTCGGGCATCCGAGGCGCACGCCTGCAACAGATGGTTGAAGCGTTCCAGCCTGCGCCATGCGTCGGCCGACTGGAACAATCTGATAATGGTATCGGCGCGCAATTCCCTGGCGCGATGGATGTCGCCGTGATAACGCGCGGCCAGCAGTGCCAGGTCGCGGCATTCGCCCGGTGCGCGCAGTCGCTCCGAGAGTTGTTTGACCAGTTCCACGCTGCGCAGCTCGTGTCCGGTATGGCGCGGCAATATCTCCCTGGGCGTGGTGGCCTTGCCCAGATCATGGGTCAGCGCGGCATAGCGCGTTTCCAGCGCATAGCCGTGCCGTGCCGCATCGTCCACCACCAGCATGGTGTGTATGCCGCAATCGATTTCGGGATGATGCTTTTCCGGTTGCGGCACGCCGAACAGTCCGTCCACCTCGGGGATGATCCTGGCCAGCGCCCCGCAGCTGCGCAGCGTCTCGAAAAAGCGCGACGGAGTCTTCTCCATCAGGCCGCGCGCCAGTTCCTGCCAGACGCGCTCTGCCACCAGCGCATCCACTTCGCCGTTTTCCACCATGCCGCGCATCAGCTGCAACGTCTCGGGGGCGACGGTGAATCCGAAGCGTGCCGCAAAACGCGCCGCGCGCAGGATGCGCACCGGGTCTTCGCCGAACGCCGCGCTGACATGGCGCAGGATGCCCGCGCGCAGATCGGCGACGCCGTTGTACGGATCGATCAGCTTGCCTTCGGCATCCTCGGCAATTGCGTTGATGGTGAAATCGCGGCGCAGCAGGTCCTGTTCGAGCGTGACGTCCGGCGCTGCATAAACGGCAAACCCCTGGTAGCCGCGCGCGGTCTTGCGCTCGGTGCGTGCTAGCGCATATTCCTCATGCGTCTTCGGGTGCAGGAACACCGGGAAATCCTTGCCGACCGGCTGGAAGCCCTGTGCCACCATTTCTTCCGGCGTGCCGCCCACCACCACCCAATCATGATCCTGGACGGGCAGTCCGAGCAAACGGTCGCGCACCGCGCCGCCCACGCAATAGATTTTTGCGTCACTTGCCATCGGAGTTCGACTGCGGGTCATTGGCTGCAGGGCTATCCGAAGACCTGCCCGGGATCGTGCCCAGGAGTTGCTTGAGCGAGCGCGGCGGGTCGCCGAACTGGTTGGCGTAATAGACGGTATTGCTCATCACCTTTTCCACATAGTCGCGCGTTTCTTCATAGGGTATGGTTTCGGCATAGATCGCGCCCTCGAGGGGCTTGTCGCCGCGCCACTGGAGTGCCCGTATCGGTCCGGCATTGTATGCTGCCGAGGCAAGCACCGGATTGTTCTGGGACTGGGAAAGCACCGTTTTCATGTAGTAGGTGCCGATGCGCAAATTGGTGTCGAGCTGGTGGATCAGCGTTTTATGATAGCTTCTCAGCCCCAGTTTTTTGGCCACCCAGCGTGCCGTCGCGGGCATGATCTGCATCAATCCCGCCGCGCCGGTTTCGGATTTTGCACTGGTGGCAAAGCGGCTTTCCTGGCGCATCAGTCCGTAAACCCATGCTTCATCGAGTCCCTGCTCGCGCAGATGTACCTGCAGGTCGGTCCGGTACGGCGCAAGGTAGCGCATGCTGAAATCGTGTTCACTGACGGTCTTCTCCGCGGCACCGATGGCACGGTCGTACATCCTGTTGCGCCGCGCGATCTCTGCCGCGGTCAGCAATTGCCGGTCATTGAGATTGCCCACCAGCCAGCGCCATTCATCCAGCGCCTCGGTGCGCATGCCGATCCGGTACAGGGTCAGCGTGCGTTGCACGCCCGGCATCGCCGATACCGCGGCAATGGCCTGGCTGTCGGGCTTGTAGGCTGGCATGGCCTGGCTTAATACTGCGGTGCCGGACAATTCGTCGCCGGCAAGCTGTCCGTAAAAGCTGTATTCCGCGCTGAGCGGCGCGAAGATCGCCCGCGCATCGGCGATATTGCCCAATGCCTCCAGCGCGCGCGCTTTCCAGTACAGCCATGCGGATTCGTGCTGTTGCTGCGCATTCATTGCGTTAATGCTTGCCAACACCTCGGGCCAGTCCCGTGCGCGCAATGCGGCGCGGACCCGCCATGCGGATTGCTGTTCGTTGAGCGGCGTGCCGGACGCGTCCCGGTACCATTGCAGTGCGCGCCCATCCAGATTGCGCGCGGCCTGATAAGCCAGCCTGCCGTAGCAATATTGCTGCTCGGGCGACGGGAAATAGCCGGCGATCTTTGCCCAGTGCGCGGCAGCCAGATCTGGGGATTGCTTTGCCAGGCGATCCAGCGCAAACAGCGCGGCAACCCGCTGACCCCTGCTTGCCAGCCTGGGATCCCATCCCATGGGCGGAACGGTGTCGTCGTCGTAGACATCCGGACAGGACGCATCGCAATCCGAGACCGGACTTGCGGACGACGGCGTCGATCCGGCAGTGGGCGGGGGATTGCCGGCCTTGTCGAGGCCAACCCAGGACCACAGATTGCCCCAGTCAAATTTCCCCGCGGCCTGGGCGGCTGCCTTCGCGTCGGCCCGGGCTGCGACATCCACCGGGGAAGCGGATGCCACGGAAGAAACGGATGCCACGGAGGAGGCCGGCGGCTTGATGTCGGCAATAGGTGCCGGGCCCGGTGCGCTGGTGCGGGCTTGCGCGGCCGGTTTGCCGCTGGACGGATGGTTGCGGCCCGGGTGATTGCCGACCGGGGGCAGCTTGTTCAGGTAACGGACCGGGTCCGCAGCCGCGCTTCTCAGCATGCCGGGCAGACCCGCGTACTGGTCATCCAGCAGTGCGGACAACTGGATCGCAAACGACACGTTGTTCCCCTCCAGCGCCAGGCGCAGCCGTCGACTGACATCCTGTTTGCTGATGATGCCCGCAGCAAGCGCCGCATCGAACAGGGTGCCGCAACTATCCGGCTGCTGCTTGCCGGTGAACCACAATTGCCGCGCCCGCCGCAGTGCTTCGGATTCCTGGTTGCGTCGGCGCGATTGCAGCGCATAGCAAGCCAGTTCGGTGTCCTGGTCGCGCAAGTGCGGGTATTCCGCATGGAACTCGTCCCATTGCTGTCTCTTTCCGAGCACCTTGAGCCATTCGCCGCGCAGCTGGTCGATCACCGGCGTGTCTTCGGGGCGGGACAGGAAACGCTTGACCGCGCTCTCGAGCGCAGTCGGAACAGGGTGTTGATCGATGTTGTCCAGCGCCAGACTCAGCTGGTAATAGCTGGCGTACACTTCCAGCGGTGAATTTTTCAAACGCTGTGCATAGCGGTCCAGTTTTACCTTGTCGCCGGCGAGAAAGGCATCGTGCGCGGCAAGAAAATCCGAATCACCCGGAAGGCGGGAACCGACGAAGATTTCACCGTTCTGCGGCGGACTAGTAGCGGCCGGCCTCGCCATTGCGGGCGGAGCGATCAGCAACAAAAAACAAAGTATGAATCTCATCTGAAACCATCAAGGGAAATTTGCGGGGAAGCACGCCCGTCACAACACCACCCGTTACGAGTGTTTTGGCCGCCGCCAGTTCCTGTTGCCGCGCGGGCGATAGATGATGTTATACCGCATTTCTCGCCCGGGTCATATTGCCGGGCTGGTCCGGTCTCAGCAGCCAATCGTGCGGCAACAGCGCTAAACAGACTGCTGGAACCAGCCCAGCGCATCGCTTGCCCTGGTTGTGTCTGCATTTTCCCGGTGCTTTCCGGATTGCATGTCGCCTCCCGGTACGGGAACAGATGATGCTGGCTTCCGTGTCATCAGACCCAGTCCCTGGGAACCAGGAACTTTTCGTACAATTCCGCTTCCGCAGTGCCTTGCTGCGGATGCCAGTCATAGCGCCATTTCACCAGCGGCGGCATGGACAGCAGGATGGACTCGGTGCGGCCGTTGGATTGCAGGCCGAAGATGGTGCCGCGGTCGATCACCAGGTTGAATTCGACATAGCGGCCGCGCCGGTAGAGCTGGAAATCGCGCTCGCGGTCGCCGTACGGGGTGTCCTTGCGGCGCTCCAGGATGGGCACGTAGGCGGACAGGAAGTGGTCGCCCACGCTCTGCTGGACCGCAAATGCGGTGTCAAAATCCGGCAGGCTGAGGTCGTCGAAAAAGATCCCGCCGACGCCGCGCGGTTCATTGCGATGCTTGATGAAGAAATACTCGTCGCACCATTTTTTGTACCTGGGATGCAGCTCCGCACCGAACGGCGCGAGCGAATTCTTGCAGGCCTGGTGGAAATGCACAGCGTCTTCCTCATGGCCGTAATACGGCGTCAGGTCCATGCCGCCGCCGAACCAGAATACCGGGGCAGCGCCGTCTTTCATCGCGACGAACATGCGCACGTTCATGTGCACCGTGGGGGCATAGGGGTTGCGCGGATGAAACACCAGCGACACACCCATCGCTTCCCAGCGGCGGCCGGCCAGTTCCGGGCGATGTGCGGTGGCAGACGGCGGCATCTTGTCGCCCATGACATGGGAGAACGCCACGCCGCCGCGTTCCAGCACGTTGCCTTCCTCGAGTATGCAGCTTCTGCCACCGCCGCCTTCAGCCCGGTCCC
This sequence comes from Gallionella sp., assembly GCA_049684555.1. Taxonomy (GTDB): domain Bacteria; phylum Pseudomonadota; class Gammaproteobacteria; order Burkholderiales; family Gallionellaceae; genus Gallionella. The sequence goes on from JBAVGB010000041.1 coordinate 44,758, forward strand.
AGTTGTCGCGGATGAATTTTTTTTCGTCCACCTGCTCCAGCCTGTCCACGATGAGTTCCTGCAGTTCAAACAGATATTCCTTTACCGCTGCGGAATCGAATCCACTCATGATTATTCCAATGTCGATTAGCTGCGTATGATTTTACCATCAGCCCACCTCGCGATGGTCGAGGGTTTTTTGTTGTTGCCCACACGCCCCGGCAATACCCACACTTTGCGCGCGAACAACAGACGGCATTGCGCATAGGTTCTCGCGGGACGCTGTCCGCTGCGGTTGGCGCTGGTGGAGACCAGTGCACTGCCCACGCCGCGGCAGAGTTGCGCGGCCTGCCGGTGCGCGGTCAAGCGTATCGCCAGTGTGTCATGGTTGCCGCGCAACCAGCGCGGCGCGGAAGGCAGGACAGGCATCAGGTAGGTGACGGCCTGTGCCCCGGCAATTTTGAGCTGTTGCTGTTGTGATGGCGCAAGAGGATGCAGGTAGCGCGCAACCTGGTGATAACTTGCCGCGATCAGGATCAGGCCCTTGTGTTGCGGGCGCTGCTTGAGCCTGAGCAGGCGCAGCACCGCGTTGCGGTTGTCCGGGTCGCAGCCGAGTCCGTAGCAGGATTCGGTGGGATAGGCGATCAGGCCGCCGCGCCTGAGATGCGCGGCAATGCGGCGATACGAGGAGGGTGCGCGTAGCATTCAGTGGTCCAAAAAATTCGCAGTTCTAGGCCAGACTAGACGCGCGATAAAAATCGAAGCGCAGCATATTGGGTTATATGTAAGCAAGATTTTTTGAGCGCAACGACGCATGCCGACGAAATGTGGATTTTTGAACAATTATTTCCTGTGGGCATTGATCGCGCGATACCCGATATCGCGGCGCATCTGGCAGCCGTCGAAGCGGATGCCGTCGGCGATCTCATAGGCGCGTTTCTGCGCCATTTTCACCATCGTGCCCAGCGCGGTGACGCACAGCACGCGTCCGCCGCTGGTGACGACCTTGCCATCCTGCATCGCCGTTCCGGCATGGAAGACATGCGCATCTTCCAGTTTTTTCGGCAAGCCGGTGATGACATCGCCTTTGCGCGGCGTGTCCGGGTAATTGGCGGCGGCCATCACCACGCCGAGCGCGGTGCGCCTGTCCCATTCCGCCTCCACGCGGTCCAGCGTGCCGTTGATCGCGTGTTCGACGATGGCGGCAAAATTGCTTTTCAGGCGCAGCATGATGGGCTGGGTTTCGGGGTCGCCCATGCGGCAGTTGAATTCCAGCACCTTGATGCCGCCGTCCGGCGAGATCATCAGGCCGGCATAAAGGAATCCGGTGTAATTGATCCCTTCCTTTTCCATGCCGCGCACCACCGGCTGGATCACCTCGCGCATCGCGCGCGCATGCAGCTCGGGCGTGACCATCGGCGCGGGCGAGTAGGCGCCCATGCCGCCGGTGTTGGGGCCCTTGTCGCCATCCAGCAAGCGCTTGTGATCCTGGCTGGTTGCCATCGGCAAGATATGCTTGCCGTCCACCATCACGATGAAGCTGGCCTCTTCGCCGGTCAGGAATTCCTCGACCACCACGCGTGCGCCGGCATCGCCCAGCTTGTTGTCGGCGAGCATCATGTCGATTGCGGCGTACGCTTCATCCTTGCTCATCGCGACGACGACGCCCTTTCCGGCGGCAAGTCCGTCGGCCTTGATCACGATCGGCGCGCCATGCTTTTCGACATAGGCTTTCGCCGGCCTGATCTCGCTGAACGTTTCGAAGAAGGCGGTCGGAATGTTGTGGCGCACCATGAAGCGCTTGGCGAAATCCTTGGAGGATTCGAGCTGCGCGGCCGCTTTGGTCGGACCAAAAATTCTAAGCCCGGCGGCGCGGAAGGCATCCACGATACCGGCCGCCAGCGGGCCCTCCGGACCGACGATGGTCATGTGAATGTCCTCGCGCTGCGCGAAGGCGATTAACTCGGGAATGGCGGTGATCGCGACATTCGCGACCCCTTCTTCAAGGGCAGTGCCGGCGTTGCCCGGCGCGACATAAACCTTTTGCACCTTCACGCCCTGCGCGAGCCGCCAAGCCATCGCGTGTTCGCGACCGCCGGAACCAATAACTAATATTTTCATATCAAACCTTGTATATCTCTTGGATACTGGTTAAAACGTCACGAGCGATGACAGAACAAGGAGCGCAAGAATGAAGGAGCGGAATTTACTGTTGTGTAAATGAGCATTCTGAATTCTTGCGGCGACGCCGTTATGTCGAGCGCAGTAGTTTTAATGGCGGAAATGGCGGAAGCGGGTGAATACCATCGCTATCCCATGTTCGTCCGCGGCGGCGATCACCTCCTCGTCGCGCATCGAACCGCCGGGCTGGATCACGGCTTTTGCGCCCGCCGCGGCGAGCACGTCGATGCCGTCGCGGAACGGGAAGAATGCATCCGATGAAACCACGGAGCCGGCCAGGCTGAGCCCGGCGTTCTGCGCCTTGATGCTGGCGATGCGCGTGCTGTCGACACGGCTCATCTGCCCGGCGCCCACGCCCAGCGTCTGGCCGTTCCTGCAGAACACGATCGCGTTCGACTTCACGTATTTGGCCACGCGCCATGCGAACAGCAGGTCCTGCAGCTGTTCGCCGGTCGGCTGCGTCTTGCTCACGACTTTGAGTTGCGATGCCTGCACGTTCAGTGTATCCGGTGTCTGCACCAGCAGGCCGCCGTTGACGCGTTTGAAGTCGAACGGGTTGTGCGCGTTGGACAGCGGCACCGAGAGCACGCGCACGTTCTGCTTGGCCGCGGTGACCCTGAGTGCTGCATCGCTTGCGGAAGGGGCGATGATCAGTTCGACGAACTGGTTGGCGGTGATCTGCGCCGCGCTGTCGGCATCCAGCTCGCGGTTGAACGCGATGATGCCGCCGAACGCGGAAGTGGAGTCGGTGGCGTAGGCCAGCTTGTAGGCCTGCAGCGGGGTTTCGGCGATCGCGACGCCGCAGGGATTGGCGTGCTTGACGATCACACAGGCAGGCTGGTCGAAAGTCTTGACCAGTTCCCATGCCGCATCGGCATCGCCGATGTTGTTGTAGGAAAGTTCCTTGCCCTGCAGCTGGGTGTAGCCGGCGATGCCGCCCGCCACCGGAACGAGGTCGCGGTAGAACGCGGCGCGCTGGTGGGGATTTTCTCCGTAGCGCATGTCCTGCACCTTGGCGAAGTTGAAATTGATCTGTTCCGGGAAAGTGGCCCGGTTGCCTTCCGCATCGATCGCGGTGAGATAGTTGCTGATCGCGGCATCGTATGCGGCGGTGTGTGAAAACGCCTTTTTTGCCAGGTCGAAACGCGTGGCATCGCTGACCGAGCCCTTGTTGGTCTGTATCTCGGCCAGCACCGATGCGTAATCGGCCGGGTCGGTGACGATCGCGACGTGGCCGTGATTTTTCGCCGCCGCGCGCACCATGGTCGGTCCGCCGATGTCGATGTTCTCGATCGCGTCTTCCAGCGTGCAGCCGGGCCTGGCGATGGTCGCCGCAAACGGGTAAAGATTGACCACTACAAGGTCGATGGTCGGAATGCCGTGCTTCTGCAGCGTGGCGACGTGCTCGGGCAGATCGCGCCGCGCCAGGATGCCGGCATGGACTTTGGGCTGCAGCGTCTTCACGCGCCCGTCCAGCATCTCGGGGAAACCCGTGTAGTCCGCAACCTCGGTGACCGGAATACCGTTGTCGGCAAGCAGCTTGGCAGTGCCGCCGGTTGACAGGATGGCGATGCCGAGCTGGTCCAGGCCTTGGGCAAATTCGAGGACGCCGGACTTGTCCGACACGCTGATGAGTGCTTGCTTGATGGCTGGCATGATGATTCCAATGAAATAGTGTGTGTTGATGTTATGGGGTATTGAGTGTCATGCCTAACAGGGTGTTGAAAACGTAGCGAGCGCAGACAAGACAAGGCGAAAATGGGCGAGAAAGCGGAATTTACACAGGGTTTGGCGCAGTGCGCCCCCGCATCTTGGGGCCATTTTTAACGCAGTATTGGCAAGCGTAAAACCAATGACTTGGCTGTCGTCTTTTGGCAGCCTAGTCAGATGGCTAGTAGTTTCATCGGTAGCTTTCTGCACCCTGTTACTCGATGCAGTGTTGTTGTATCTTCTTGCGCAGGGTGTTGCGATTGATGCCGAGCATTTCTGCGGCGCGCGTCTGGTTGCCACCGACGTGTTCCAGAACCATTTCAAGCAGCGGCTTTTCAACACAGTCAATCACCATGTTGTACATCCCGCAGCAGGGTGCTTCGCCGTCCAGGTCCTTGAAATATTCCTTGAGTACCTTGCGCACATAGCGCGCCATATCGTTTTCGTCCACCACGAAATCATTCATGCCGCCAGTTCCTCGATGTAATGCAGCCGTGATCCACGCTGCGATTGCTCCGCAAAAAAATCGTCCACTGCCGCCAGTTGTTGGTCCGGCGTTTCGAGCTGATTCATATGATGCCTGAAGTGCGCTGAACCGCTTAGTCCCTTGGTATACCAGGAGATATGTTTGCGCGCCACGCGCAAACCGGTGTGCTCGCCGTAGAAGGCGTACAGTTCATGCACATGATGTCGCAGCACGCGATGGATCTCGCCGACCTGGGGCGCGGGCAGATGTTTACCGGTGTCGAGAAAATGCTTGATCTCGCGGAACAACCACGGGCGGCCCTGCGCGGCGCGCCCTATCATCACCGCATCTGCGCCGGTATGTTCCAGCACATATTTGACCTTTTCCGGGGTGGTGATGTCGCCGTTGGCGATGATCGGTATGCGCACGCTGGCTTTGACTGCGGCGATGGTGTCGTATTCGGCTTCCCCGGTGTAGGCGCAGGCTCGGGTGCGCCCATGAATGGCCAGCGCCTGGATGCCGCTGGATTCGGCGATCCTGGCGATGCGTATCGCGTTGCGATTCTGTTTGTCCCATCCGGTACGTATCTTCAGCGTGACCGGCACCTTGACCGCGCCAACCACGGCTTCCAGCAGCTGAGCCACCAGGGGTTCATTCTGCAGCAGCGCGGAACCGGCCATCACGTTGCAGATCTTCTTGGCCGGGCAGCCCATGTTGATGTCGATGATTTGCGCGCCGTTGTCCACATTGTATTGCGCGGCTTGCGCGAGCATTTCGGGATCGGCACCGACAATCTGCACCGAGATCGGATCGACCTCGCCTTCATGATTGGCGCGCCGTTTGGTCTTTTCCGAGCCGTACAGCAGCGAGTTCGAAGACACCATCTCGCTCACCGCCATGCCCGCGCCCATGCGCTTGCACAACATCCGGAAGGGGCGGTCGGTCACGCCCGCCATCGGGGCGACGACGAGGTTGTTTTTCAGCTGGTACGGACCGATGCGCATCTTGATATATGCAAATGAAATTTTGCGAGGGGGTGGGATTATAAATGAAACTTGGCGGCATGCTATTATTCTGTGCATGAAATTCGACGTTCTGATCATAGGCGGGGGATTGGTTGGCGCCAGTCTGGCCGTCGCGCTCAAACACAGCGGGCTGTCTCTTGCGATGGTGGAGAGTCAGCCCTTGCTCATGCCGGGGAACCCGCCGGCTGGTGCCGAGGATTGGGATAGCCGGATATACGCGATCAGTCCGGGCAGCCGCAGCTTCCTCGAAAAATCGGGCGCCTGGTCATTGCTGGATGCCGACCGCATAGCACCGGTGGAAGCAATGCGCGTGTTCGGCGACACCGGCGCGGAACTGGAATTCAGCGCATATCAAATGGGTGTGGCAGAACTGGCCTGCATACTGGAAAACCGCGCCCTGCATCACGCGCTGTGGCGGGTGGCGTCACAGCAGGATAATCTGGCCCTGATCTACCCGGCGCGCTGTGCCGCACTCAAGTTTGGTGCGGATGCCGCCACACTGACGCTTGAAGACGGCCGTACTCTGGACGCGAAGCTCGTGGTCGGCGCCGACGGTCGCGATTCCTGGGTGCGCAAGCAGGCGGGCATCAGCGCCGCGCCTCTGGATTACCGTCAGCATGGCGTGGTGGCCAATTTTTCATGCGAAATGCCACACCGCGGCATCGCGTACCAGTGGTTTCAGACGGACGGTATCCTTGCCTTGCTGCCGCTCCCCGGCAACCGGGTTTCCATGGTGTGGTCGGTCAGCCCGGAACATGCGGCAACCCTGCTTGCCTTGCCATATGAAGAACTGTGCGGAAAAGTCGCTGCGGCATCGCGCCACAGCCTGGGCGAACTGAACATCATCACGCCGCCCGCTGCCTTCCCGCTGCGCATGCTGGTATTGCCGCAGATCAGCGCGCCGCGCGTGGCGTTGATCGGCGATGCCGCGCACAACATGCACCCGCTGGCCGGACAGGGTGTGAATACCGGCTTTCGCGATGCGCGCCAGCTGGCGCAGATCCTTCTGGAGCGCGGCGCGCAAAACGACTGCGGCGACGCACTGTTGCTGCGCCGCTATGAACGAAAGCGCAAGGAAGATATCTATACCATGCAGGCCGCGACTTACGGGTTGAAACATTTGTTCAATAATGATGTTCCGTTGCTGCGGTCCGCGCGCAACTTCGGGCTGGATTCCGTGAATCGCATCGGCCCGCTGAAAAAAATGCTGATGCAGCATGCCTTGAATTAAACTTCCGCAATCAATATTAAAGAAAGTACCAATGAAAAATATAAATTTCCCGAGCATGCCGAAGTGGATATTTGCGCTTCTGCTGATGATGGCATCCACCGCCCACGCCGGAGTGGACGAGATTCGCCAGTCCTTGCAAGCCGATTTTCCCGGCATCGGCAAGATCGAGCACATCGTCAAGACGCCCTACGCGGGACTGTATGAAGTCGTCATCGGCGACCAGCTTTTATACACCGACGATCAGGGCCAGTATATTTTCGACGGCAGCGTGATCGACCCGAAAAACCGCCGCGATCTGAGCGAGGAGCGCCGCCGCGTGCTGTTCGCGATCGACTTCGACAAGTTGCCGCTCGATCTCGCGGTGAAGGAAGTCAAGGGTAACGGCAAGCGCAAGCTCGCCATTTTTACCGATCCGAATTGTCCGTATTGCAAGCGGCTGGAAAAGGAATTGAACGGGGTCAGCGATGTCACGCTGTACCTGTTCATGTACCCGATCTTCCCGGGTTCGTCCGAAATCGTGCGCAACGTGCTGTGCTCGAAGGACCCGGTCAAGGCATGGAACGACTGGATGCGGAAGGAGATCAGCCCCGCGAAAGCGGTTTGCAAGACCCAGACGGACAAGGTCATGGCGCTGGGCCAGAAGCTCCATGTCAACGGCACGCCCAACCTGATATTCGGCAACGGCATAGAGGCGCCGGGATTTTTGCCGCAGCAGGAACTGGAAAAGAACCTGAACGCACCCAAGGTCAAGCAAGACATGTCATGAATGCAGGAATGCAAACAAATCAAGATTTGCTCGTCAAGTCGCTGGGCGGAGCACGCGAGGGCGTCATCCTGGTCGATGCACAGCACGCAGATTTCCCGGTGCGCTATGTCAACGATGGTTTTGCAAGATTGACCGGTTATACCGGCGGCGAAGTCATCGGCAGGAATTACCGCTTCCTGCAGGGAACCGATACCAGTCAGGTGGAATTGGCCGTAATGGACGCCGCGCTTGCCAAGGGTGCGGCTTGCGTGGTGAGGTTGCGCAATTACCGCAAGGACGGGTCAATGTTCCGGGGAGAATTCAGCGCCGTTCCGTTGCATGATGAACAGGGCAAGCTCACCCATTTCATTGGCATGCTGAGGGATGTTACAGACAGGGGGCGCATAGAAATCCAGGCGGAAGTGCTGAAGCAAGTCCCGGCTAAAACGCCGGCCGATACCGATCCCCTGGTCGGCATCGCCAACCGCAGCCACTTCGACCAGCGCTTCGCCGACCTGCTGAGTGTTTCGCAACGCATCCGCAGCGGGATATCGGTGCTGATGATCGATCTGGATCATTTCAAGCTGTTCAATCAGCGCTACGGACAGTCTGCGGGAGACGAGTGCCTGCACATGGTGGGCACTTGCATTGCCAAATCGTTCATCCGCGCGTCGGATTGCGTCGCGCGCTTCGGCGGCGAAGAATTTGCCGTCGCATCATTTTTTCCGGGCGTAGAGCCATTGCGCCATCACGCACAAAGACTTTGCGAACGGGTGCGCGAACTCAATATCCCGCACGGCGATTCCCCGCATGGCGTGGTCACCATCAGTATCGGCGGCATCTACCAGGTGCCGAGCCGGGATACCACCGAGGAAATGCTCATCGAACTGGCCAACCGGGAATTGTTGGCCGCCAAACACAGCGGTCGCGACCGGGCGCATATCGCCGGCTGATCCGGCCAGCCTTTCCATCAATCCGTCAAAATCGCCATGGCAGGCCGCTGCTTAATTGCACGCTTGTTTTCCGGCATGTCTTCCGCCTGAATATCAATGCATGCCGGCGTGCTTGCCGACCGGCGAGCGCGAGAGCTTTGATTCAAAAGTGGAAATCAGGCTGTGTTTGCAAGGGAAATAAATAAGCGAGGTATTTTCAATCTGTTCCGCTAAACAAAATCGATTTTGCGCCGTTATAGTTCGGGTCGGGATCAAAAAAGCGACTCGCAATCTAGCACATACATCTATATAAATTCATATATTGATTTGAGGATACTTGATGTCAAACCGCAGCACAAAACATTCCATAAGCTGGACGCTCACACTCTCATTTTTTTGCGCGTTGATGCTCGTGGAACTCGCTCTGGCCGGATTCGGCAGCTTGTTTGAAGGAATGTCGACCCCGGCATGGGTGGCGACGGGATTGTTCGTAGCGCTGATTGTCACGTTTGTGTTCAACAGGCTGTTGCTGTACCACATCCGCCAGTTGAGGGAAGTGGCAGCCGCGGTTGCGGCGCTGGGACGCGGCGATCTGACCGTGAAAATTCCATGGGCAGCGCCCGCGCAGGCCCTGGACAGTCCCGAGCTGACCGCCAAAACCGACCGGCTGGCGAGGGATTTTGCCGGCAATTTCAGGGAAAGGTTTTCATTGCACCCGGAATCGCTGGTGACGATCGGCCATATTCGCGTCCCGACATTGCGTTGCGGTGAGGTCGCGCTCAACTTGGAAACCGCCATCGTCGACCGGTTTAGCGAAAGCAGCGGCGGCGTGGCCACGATATTTGCATTGCGCGGAAATGACCTGGTGCGGATCACGACCTCCCTGAAGAAGCCCGACGGTTCCCGTGTGATCGGAACCATGCTTGACATTAACGGAGCCGCCTACCAGAAACTGAAGCAGGGGGAGAGCTTCGTTGGAACGGCGCAGCTGTTCGGCAAGACTTACATGACCCGCTATGACCCGCTGCAGAGCATGGAAGGAGAGATCATTGGCGCACTGTTCGTCGGGTTGGAGCTGGTCCAGGGCCGTATTACCGGCGATGAAATCCACGCCTTGGCGAGCGGAGTCAATTCCGTTGCAATGGAATTCAGGGGATTTGTAGCCGGATTGACCAAGTCGGCAGATTCGGTGGCCAGTGCGGCAACCGCATTGGCAGTCAACACCGAAAAGGTGGCGGACAGTTCCAGGCAACAAAGCGAAGCGGCCGGCACAATGGCTGCCGCCGTCGAACAGGTGACGGTCAGCATCGCTCAAGTTGCCGATCATGCCAGTGCGACCGAGAAGATTTCCCGGGAAACTTTCGGGTTATCGGAAGGCGGCGAGAAAGTTGTCCAGGAAGCTGCGGGGAAAATTGCACGGGTTGCCGCTGCAGTCGATGTCCTGTCCAAAGTGATCGCCTCGTTGGGCGAGCATTCCGCTGAAATTGGCGGCATTGTTCAGGTCATCAAGAAAATCGCCGACCAGACCAACCTGCTTGCTTTGAATGCGGCCATCGAGGCTGCGCGTGCAGGAGAACAGGGACGGGGTTTTGCCGTGGTTGCCGATGAGGTGCGTAAACTTGCCGAGAACACGATGAACGCAACGGAGCAGATTGCGGGCATGATAGACAACATCAAGGAGCAAATCAGCGCCGCGGGGGCCAACATGAACGAAAGCCAGACGCAGGTCCGGCTAGGTGTCGAATTGGCGGAACAAGCGCGGGACTCGCTCGGAAAAATCAGCAAGGAAACCAATCACACGCTCGGGATGGTCAGGGAAATCAGTGCCGCGACCAAGGAACAAAGCGTCGCCAGCAGCGAGATTGCCCGAAACGTCGAGAACGTCGCGCAGATGACCGATGTGAATACGTCGGTGATCGTGCAGCTGGCAGGTTCGGCAACCCAACTTGAGCAGATGTCCTCCAACCTGCAAAACATGGCAAATCGCTTCAGGTTATAGCCGGCCGTCGCCGCGCTCAAGTATTCCCGTGTTGCTACGGCAAGAGTGCCGGTGTGTTGCGTTGGCAATTAAAGGCAGCAGCTATGGCGTCAGCGTCGGCTCCGCGCCCTTGGGAAACAATACCCACATCTGGCCGGTCTGCTTCATGCTCCCGGCCTGGACCGCGGCCTGGTCGCCAAACCCCCAATAGAAATCGCCGCGCACCGCACCCTTGATGGCGCCGCCGGTATCCTGCGCCAGCATCAGGCGGTTCAATGGCTGTTCGGTATTCGGATACGTGGTGGAAATGAACACCGGCGCGCCCAGCGGAATGGTGCGCGCATCCACAGCCAGGCTGTACTGGTCGGTCAGCGGCACGCCCAGAGCGCCCAGCGGTGCGGGCAGGTCATTGGGCAGTTCGCGGAAGAACACATAGCTGGCATTCTGTTCCAGCAGGCTGTCCATCTGATCGGGGTGCTGTTCGGCCCATTGTTTGATCCCCTGCATGGAAGCATTTTCGAGTTTGATCCCGCCCATTTCGACCAGTTTCTTGCCGATGGAAGTGTAGGGGTATCCGTTCTGGTCGGCATAGCCAACCTTCACGATGCTGCCGTCCGGCAACTCGATGCGTCCCGAGCCCTGTATCTGCAGGAAGAACAGATCGACCGCGTTGTCCACCCAGCATAATTCGTGCCCGTGCAACGGGGCTTTTCCGCTGTCGATCTCGCTGCGGTTGTAATAAGGCACGACACGGTTGCCCTGCAACCGACCGCGCAGGCGCATGTCCTTCAGTTGCGGATACGCATCACCCAGATCGATGGTCAGCAGATCATCCGGCACTCCGTACAGCGGATAACGGAAACGTGAAGTCCTGACACGGCTGCCATACAGTTTCGGTTCGTAGTAGCCGGTGAACAATCCCTGTGATGTCCCGTCCGGGTTGTACACCTGGTAGGGCGTGAAATCCTGCTCGAAGAATGCATGCAGCGCGCTGTTGTCGGGCTGCGTCATTTGATCGGCTTGGGAACATACGGTTTGCCAGCCAGGCTTGTTCTTCAGCACGTTGCAGCTTTGCCAGAAGGCGGCCCAGGCGGGTTGCAGGTCTACCGTTTGCCAATCCGGCAGCATCTCCCACTTGCTTGCCGAAAACGGCGGGTAAGGCTGGGCGGGAAGCTGCATGGCGGGCTGTACGGCGGGCGGTCTGGGTGTCGTGCAGGCGGCAAGCAAGATCAGCGGAAACAGCGCGGCTTGAATCAGCGCGCGGAAAGAATAGCGGCGGCGGGCCGTTCGGCTGTTGCGGTTTGACCGCCTGCCGGATCGGCCCGCAGCCTCGTCAGTCGGATGACCGGATGTCTGATTCATGGCCATGATCAATGCAGGACGCGCGGAACACTCAAGACGAACTGCGGGATCTGCACCTCGAACTGGGCGCCATCATCGGTCTGCATCAGGTAACTGCCGCGCATCGTTCCCACCTGAGTGGTCAGCACCGTGCCGCTGGTATATTCGAAGCTCTGACTCGGCTTGAGCAAGGGCTGTTCGCCGACCACACCCTGTCCGCGAACCTCCTGCACATGGTTGTTGGCATCGGTGATGATCCAGTGGCGGCTGATGAGTTTGGCCGAAGTTTGGCCGAGATTGGTGATGGTGATAGTGTAGGAAAACACGAAACGGTTGTCCGCTTCATCGGATTGATCCGGCAGGTAATTCACCTGTGTCTGTATCACCACGCCATGTTGATTGATTTCTTCCATGCGCTGCATTTGAACCGATTTTCGCTTGTGTCGCAAGGGCTTCGCGGTGTTTTTATGCTAATCTTCGCGGGTATTTTTTGACCGAAAAAATTTATGAACGGATATTTGAAACGCATACTCAACGCCCGCGTCTATGATGTGGCGATTGAAACCCCGCTGGAAATCGCGCCCAATCTCTCGGCGCGCATCGGCAACACGGTATTGCTCAAGCGCGAGGATATGCAGCCGGTATTCTCGTTCAAGCTGCGCGGCGCATACAACAAGATGGCACAGCTCACGCCGGAACAATTGAAACGAGGAGTCATCGCCGCCTCGGCGGGGAACCATGCCCAGGGCGTGGCGCTCAGCGCCCAGAAGCTCGGCTGCAAGGCCGTCATCGTGATGCCCACCACCACGCCGCAGATCAAGATCGATGCAGTCAAGGCGCGCGGTGCAAAAGTGGTGCTGAACGGCGATTCGTATTCCGATGCCTATCAGTATGCGCTCGAGCTGGAGCAGCAAAACAGGATGACCTTCGTGCATCCGTACGACGATCCGGACGTGATCGCCGGGCAGGGCACCATCGCAATGGAGATCCTGCGCCAGCATACCCAGCCCATCCACGCGATCTTCGTCGCGATCGGCGGCGGCGGGCTGATTTCCGGAGTGGCGGCCTACGTCAAGCTGCTGCGGCCAGATATCAGGATCATCGGCGTGCAACCGGTAGATTCGGATGCGATGTACCGCTCGGTGAAAGCCGGGAAGCGGATCACGCTGGAACATGTCGGCCTGTTCGCCGACGGCGTGGCGGTGAAGCAGGTCGGCACGGAAACCTTCAGGTTGTGCCGCAAACTGGTCGATGAGATCATCCTGGTCGACACCGATACGGCCTGCGCCGCACTCAAGGATGTGTTCGAGGACACCCGCTCCATCCTCGAGCCGGCGGGTGCGCTGTCGATCGCGGGCGCCAAGCTGTATGCCGCGCGGGAACAGCTGAAAGGTGAGACGCTGGTCGCCATCGCCAGCGGCGCCAACATGAATTTCGACCGGCTGCGTTTCGTCGCGGAGCGCGCCGAGATCGGTGAAAAACGCGAAGCGATCCTGGCCGTCACGATACCCGAAACACCGGGCAGTTTTCGCAAGTTCTGCACGCTGCTCGGCCAGCGCAACATCACCGAGTTCAATTACCGCTATGCCGACCCGAAAGCGGCGCATGTGTTCGTCGGCATCCAGGTGCGCGACCAGCTCGAAACCAGCGAGTTGGTCGAGAAGCTGCAGCGCAACAAGCTCGATACGCTGAATCTCAGCGACAATGAAATGGCCAAGCTGCATTTGCGCCATCTGGTCGGCGGTCATGCCCCTGCAGCGAAGGACGAGATCTTGTTCCGCTTCGAATTCCCGGAGCGCCCCGGCGCGCTGATGAACTTCCTGAACAGCATGAGCCACAACTGGAACATCAGCCTGTTCCATTACCGCAACCACGGCGCGGATTACGGCCGGGTGCTGATCGGCATGCAGGTGCCGCATCACGACAAGAAGGCGCTCAAGACCTTTCTCGACACGCTCGGCTACCGTTACTGGGACGAGAGCGCGAATCCGGCCTATCGCCTGTTCCTGGGTTAACCGAAACATGACGGTTGCGCCGCCCATTACCAAATCCGGCATGCGCAAACTACTGCTCGCGCAGCGCGAACAGCTCCCCGCCGCAACACGCGCCGCCCATAGTGCGGCGATCAGCGAACGGTTGTTGCAACTGCCCGCATACCGCCTGGCCGGCACGGTTCTCGGCTACATGAATTTCGGCACGGAGTATGCCAGCGATTTGTGGATCCGGCAGGCGCTGGCGGATGCGAAAAAATTGGTTCTGCCGCGGGTCAACCACCATACCAACCAGCTCGACCTGTATCGGGTGGACGATCCGGAAAACCAGCTGGCGACCGGATTGTGGGGAATACGCGAGCCGATCGTCGAACGCTGTGAGCGGCTGATTGCGCTAAATGAGGTAGAATTCGCCCTGCTGCCGGGGGTGGCATTTACCCGTGATGGCGCGCGGCTGGGCTATGGCGGGGGCTTTTACGACAAGCTCCTGGCCCGTATGGGCGTCCGCCCCGTTTTGGTGGCGGCAGCTTTTGAATTGCAAATTGCCGAACGAATACCCCAGGAACCGACCGATGTAAAAGTCGAGTGGATCATCACCGAACGGGAAACGATCGCTTGTTCGGCGAATGGGATTCACTGAAATTACCTTGAATTAACAGAAAGAACGGAACGATGGCATCATTACCCGATTACGATCCGCAGGAAACCCAGGAATGGCTGGACGCGCTTGAGTCAGTGCTGGAAAACGAAGGCGCGGAACGCGCCCATTTCCTGCTCGAGCAACTGATGGACAAGGCGCGCAGCGCCGGCGCAAGCATGCCGTTCAGTCCGGTCACACCGTATCGCAACACCATTTCGGTCAGCGAAGAACAGCGCTCCACTGGCAACCAAGACCTGGAACACCGCATCCGTGCCTGGATGCGCTGGAACGCGATGGTGCTGGTGTTGAATGCCAACCGCGATTCTTCCGAGCTGGGCGGCCATATCGCCAGCTTTGCGTCCGCGGCCACCTTGTACGATGTGGCCTTCAATCATTTTTTTCACGGCAAGACCGACACCCATGGCGGCGACCTGGTGTATTTCCAGGGGCATTCGTCGCCCGGCGTGTATGCGCGCGCCTTCCTGGAAGGGCGTATCAGCGAGGAACAGATGTACAAATTCCGCCAGGAATCCGAGGGCGGCGGCCTGTCCTCCTATCCGCATCCATGGCTGATGCCGGACTTCTGGCAATTTCCCACGGTGTCGATGGGCCTCGGGCCGCTGATGGCGATCTACCAGGCGCGCTTCATGAAATATCTTGAACATCGCGGCATGGCGGAAACCGCAGGGCGCAAGGTGTGGGCATACCTCGGCGACGGCGAGACCGATGAACCGGAGTCGCTGGGCGCCGTTTCGATGGCCGGGCGAGAAAAGCTCGACAACCTGATCTTCGTGGTCAACTGCAACCTGCAGCGGCTCGACGGCCCGGTGCGCGGCAACGGCAAGATCATCCAGGAACTGGAAGGCGTGTTTCGCGGTGCGGGCTGGAACGTGATCAAGGTGGTGTGGGGCAACCAGTGGGACAGGCTGCTCGCCAAGGACAAGCACGGCCTGCTGCAGAAGCGCATGCAGGAAGCGGTGGATGGCGATTACCAGACCTACAAGTCGAAGGACGGCGCCTATGTGCGCGAGCACTTCTTCGGCAAATACCCGGAGTTGCTGGAGATGGTCGCGGACATGTCCGATGACGAGATCTGGCGTCTGAACCGCGGCGGCCATGATCCGCGCAAGGTGTTTGCCGCCTATGCGGCGGCCAGCAAGCATGCCGGCCAGCCGACCGTGATCCTCGCCAAGACCGTGAAGGGCTACGGCATGGGCCAGGCGGGCGAAGGCCAGAACATTACCCACCAGCAAAAGAAAATGGCCGGCGAGGTGCTGCTCAAATTCCGCGACCGGTTCAATATTCCGCTGAACGACGAACAGGTCGCCAGCCTGAATTTCTACCGTCCGCCCGAGGACAGCCTGGAGATGAAATATCTCAGGGAGCGCAGCAAGGCGATGGGCGTGGTCCCGCAGCGCATCCCGGTCAGCGAGCCGCTGCAGATTCCCGGCCTGGAGGCTTTCGATGCGTTGCTGAAGGGCACCGAGGAACGCGAGATATCGACCACGATGGCCTTCGTGCGCCTGCTCGGCATCCTGGTAAAAGACAAGAACATCGGCAAGCGTATTGTGCCTATCGTGCCCGATGAATCGCGCACCTTCGGCATGGAAGGCATGTTCCGCCAGCTCGGCATCTACTCGCAAGTCGGGCAGCTCTACACGCCGCAGGATGCCGACCAGCTGATGTTCTACAAGGAAGACCAGAACGGGCAGATATTGCAGGAAGGCATCAACGAGGCCGGCGCAATGTCGTCGTGGATCGCTGCCGCCACCTCGTACGCCAACCACGGCGTGGCGATGCTGCCGTTCTATATCTATTATTCGATGTTCGGTTTTCAGCGTGTCGGCGACCTGGCTTGGGCTGCCGGCGACCTGCGCGCGCGCGGCTTCCTGTTGGGCGGTACCGCGGGCCGCACCACGCTGAACGGCGAAGGCCTGCAGCACGAGGATGGCCACAGCCACCTGATGTCGGCAACTATCCCGAATTGCGTCTCCTACGATCCGACTTTCGCTTATGAGCTTGCCGTGATCATCCACGACGGCATGCGCCGCATGTATGTCGAACAGCAGGATGTGTTCTATTACCTCACCGTGATGAACGAAAACTACGCCCACCCGGTGATGCCCAAGGGTGCCGAAGCGGGGATCATCAAGGGCATGTATTTGTTCAGCGAAGAAAAGCCAAAAGCGCATGGCGCAAAGGGCAAGGGACAAGGAGAAACGCCGACCGTTCAACTGATGGGCAGCGGCACCATCCTGCGCGAGGTGATCGCGGGCGCGGAATTGCTGGAGCAGGATTTTGGCGTCGCATCCGACATCTGGAGCGTGACCAGCTTCACCGAATTGCGCCGCGACGGGATCGATTGCGAGCGCTGGAACATGCTGCATCCGGAACAAAAACCACGCATCAGCTACGTCGAGCAGTGCATGTCCGGACGCAGCGGTCCGGTGATTGCCGCGACCGATTACATGCGCTCGTTCGCCGACCAGATCCGCGGCTTCCTGCCCCAAGATCACAAGGGGCATTTCACGGTGCTGGGCACGGACGGATTCGGTCGTTCCGACACGCGCAAGAAACTGCGCAAGTTCTTCGAGGTCGACCGCCACTACGTTGCCGTTGCCGCACTCAAGGCATTGGCCGATGAAGGCACGATCAAGGCCGGCGCGGTCAGCAAGGCAATCAAGCTGTACAACATCAATCCGGATAAACCCAACCCGACATCAGTTTAGGGCGGGCAGGAGAAACAAGTGGCAGAAATCAAGCAAGTATTGGTTCCGGATATCGGCGACTACAAGGATGTGAGCATCATCGAGGTGATGGTGAAAGCCGGTGATATGGTCAAGGCCGAGGACAACCTGGTGACGTTGGAAACCGACAAGGCGGCGATGGACGTGCCGTCGCCCTATGCCGGTGTGGTCAAGGAAATGAAGGTCAAGACCGGCGACAGGGTATCGCAGGGCTCGCTGATTTTATTGCTGGAAAGCAGCGAAGCAGCAACTACGGCGCAGGCCGGCAAGCAGACCGCGCCTGCACCGTCTGCTCCGACGGTTGCCGATGCGCCGGTTGCAGCAAAGCCTGCGGCGCCGCCGGTGATCGCCCAGGCACCGCAACCTGCAGTGACGGATGCACCCGCGGGCAAAGCCCATGCCAGCCCAGCGATACGCCGCTTCGCGCGCGAACTGGGCGTGCAGATCGCGCAGGTCAAGGGCAGCGGCGAGAAGGGCCGTGTCACGAGGGATGATGTGCAGCAATTCGTCAAGTCCGCTCTGGCGCAACCGCGCGGTGCTGCCGGTGGGAATGGCCTGCAGGTGCTGGCGATGGCGGCGGTGGATTTTGCCAAGTTCGGCGCGATCGAGACCAGGCCATTGTCGCGCATCAAGAAGATCTCGGGCGCCAACCTGCACCGCAACTGGGTAACCATCCCGCACATCACGCAATTCGACGAGGCCGACATCACCGAAATGGATGTGTTCCGCAGGGAGTTGGGCGAGGAATACGCCAAACAGAACATCAAGATCACACCGCTGGCCTTTCTGGTCAAGGCGGTTGTCGTCGCGCTGCAAAAGTTTCCCGAATTCAATGCGTCGCTGGATGCCAGCGGCGAGAACCTGGTGCTGAAGCAATACTTCCATATCGGGGTGGCGGTCGATACGCCGGACGGGCTGATGGTGCCGGTGCTGCGCGATGCGGACAAGAAAGGCCTTGTGCAGATCGCCAAGGAGCTCGGCGAAATCAGCGCCCGCGCCCGGGACAAGAAGATCACTGCGGCCGAAATGCAGGGCGGCTGTTTCTCGATTTCCAGCCTGGGCGGGATCGGCGGCACGGCGTTCACCCCGATCATCAATGCGCCCGAGCTGGCGATCCTTGGCGTGTCCAAGGCGGTCGTCAAACCGATGCACCAGGATGACACCTTCGTGGCGCGGCTGATGCTGCCGCTGTCGCTGTCGTATGACCATCGCGTGATAGACGGTGCCGCTGCG
This sequence comes from Gallionella sp., assembly GCA_049684555.1. Classification (GTDB taxonomy): domain Bacteria; phylum Pseudomonadota; class Gammaproteobacteria; order Burkholderiales; family Gallionellaceae; genus Gallionella. The sequence goes on from JBAVGB010000041.1 coordinate 62,957, forward strand.
GCGCGCTTTATCGTGTTTCTCTCGCAAGTGCTGGCGGATACCCGCCGGCTTGCGTTGTAATCGCTGGCACTGTAATCCCCGACATTGCAAGCGGTGAACAAAAAAGCAATCGGTATTCTGGGTGGCACGTTCGACCCGATCCATTACGGGCATCTGCGTCTTGCCGAAGAGATGCTTGAACTGGCGAATCTGCGCCAGATACGTTTTATACCGGCCGGCACGCCGCCGCACCGGGATGCCCCGCAAGTGCCTGCGCTGCATCGCAGCGCGATGGTGCGGCTGGCGATCGCCGACCAGCCGGCGTTCGTGCTCGACGAGCGCGAAGTCGCGCGCACCACGCCGTGTTATACGGTGGATACGCTGCGCGAATTGCGAGCCGAGCTTGGCGCGGAACAACCGCTGTGTCTGCTGATGGGCGGTGACGCATTTTTGCAGCTGGACACATGGCATGAATGGGAACAGTTGTTCGGGCTGGCGCACATCGTGGTGGGCTACCGCCCCGGCTTTACGCTGGAGGATCGCATTCACACTGTCGCCGTGGGATTGCGCCGGCACTATCAGCAGCGCCTTTGCGCTCCGGATGCTTTGGCGAAACGGCCGGCCGGCGGGATAGCTGTCTTGGCCATTCCAGAACTGGAGATCTCCGCCACGCTGATCCGCAGCCGCGTGGCGGAAAAACGCAGCATACGCTACCTGCTGCCCAACACGGTGGCCGATTACATTCATCAACATCATCTATACGAGCATGCTAAATACTGAAGAAAAAACCAGAGCCGTCGTCGCCGCGCTTGAAGACGTCAAGGCACAAAACATCACCGTGATCGACACCAGCAAACTCAGCCCGATGTTCGAGCGCATGGTCATCGCCAGCGCCAACTCCACCCGGCAGACCAAGGCGCTTGCCGACAACGTGTCGGTCAAGCTCAAGGAGCTCGGCGAAAAGATCTACGGCCGCGAGGGTGAGGAAAGCGGGGAGTGGATACTGGTCGATCTCGGCGAAGTGCTGGTGCACATCATGCAGCCCGCCGTGCGCGATTACTACAATCTCGAGGAGCTGTGGAACAAGGCGCAGGCGGCGCGGCCGAAGCTGGCAAAAGCGCCGAAATAAAAACGAAAGCAGAGATGCATAAAGCCGCAGAGAACACAGAGGTCAAAGAAACAAGCGGGTTCCACATGTACTTCTTCTGTGAACTCTGTATTCCCTGCGGCCTGGCTTCGGGATTTCAGGGATGAAACTCATCATCGTATCCGTCGGCCACAAAATGCCGGACTGGATCACGACAGGCTTCAACGAATATGCCAGGCGCATGCCGCGCGAAACGCCGATTTCGCTGCTGGAAATCAAACCCGAACCGCGCACCACCGGCAAGACCACGGTGCAGATCATGGAGGCCGAAGCCCGGCGCATCCTCGCCGCCTTGCCGCAAAATTGCCGGCGCATCGCGCTGGATGAGCATGGTATCCAGCCGAACACCAGGCAGCTGGCCGCACAGATGCAGGACTGGATGCGCGAAAGTGGCGACGTCGCCTTCATCATCGGCGGCACTGACGGCTTGCATGAATCGGTCAAGCTGGCGGCGCAGCAATTGCTTGCGCTGTCGGCGCTGACATTGCCGCACGCTTTTGTCAGGGTGTTACTGGCAGAACAGTTGTACCGGGCGCACAGCTTGTTGCACAATCACCCCTACCACCGCGAATAGCACCCGCGGAATCAACCGGGACTGATACTCATATGCGCATCATCCAGCCACACATCTACCTTGCCTCGCAGAGTCCGCGGCGGCGCGAATTGCTGAAACAGATCGGCGTCAATTTCGAGATGCTGCTGTTGCGCTCGGATCCGCGCCGCAATATTTCGGTGGACGAGACACCCCATCCCGGCGAGCAAGCGGAAAGCTATGTTCGGCGGGTCGCCCAGGCCAAGGCCGAATCGGGTTACAGCGCGCTCCGGTTCCGCAATCTCCCGCCGTTTCCGGTGCTGGCGGCTGACACCACCATATCGCTGGATGGACAGATCTTCGGCAAGCCCGATTCCGCCGAACATGCGGCCGCGATGCTGCAACAGCTTTCGGGACGTGAACACCAGGTGCTCAGCGCGGTCGCGGTCGTGCTGGACCAGCATATCGAGGTAGCAGTTTCCAGCTCGACGGTGCGCTTTGCAACACTCAGCGAAGATCGCATCCGCCGCTACCTGCATACGCGCGAGTACACCGACAAGGCCGGCGGTTACGCGATACAGGGGCAGGCCGGCGCATTCATCGAACATCTTTCCGGCAGTTACTCGGGCGTGATGGGTTTGCCGCTGTTCGAGACGGTGCAGCTGTTGCAGCGCTTCGGTTACCCCACGCCGTAATCGTCCCGGAACCCGGAGAATATCGAACAGCATGAGTGAAGAGATACTGATCAACGTTACCCCGCAGGAGACCCGCGTCGCGGTGATGCAGCTCGGCGTGGTGCAGGACCTGCACATCGAGCGGGGCAGCAGCCGCGGCATCGTCAGCAACGTGTATCTCGGCAAGGTCAAACGCGTGCTGCCCGGCATGCAATCGGCCTTCATCGATATCGGGCTGGAACGCTCGGCATTTCTGCACGTGGTCGATATCTGGGAAAACAACCGCAACGTCGAAGCCGCCAAACCGATCGAGAAGCTGCTGTCGGAAGGGCAGTCCCTGCTGGTGCAGGTCATCAAGGAACCGATCGGCACCAAGGGTGCGCGGCTGTCCACCCAGATCAGCATCGCCGGGCGTTTGCTGGTGTATCTTCCGCAGGAGACGCACGTCGGTGTTTCGCAGCGCATCGAAAGCATGGAACAGCGCGATGCCTTGCGCGCCAGGCTGCAGGCCGCGCTGCCGGCCGAACATCAGGGTGGTTATATCATACGCACCGTGGCGGAAGCATCGGCAGAACTGGATTTCGCCGCCGACATCGCCTATCTGGACAAGCTGTGGGGCAATTTGCAGGCCATCGCGAAATCCGCCAGTGCGCCGCAGCTGGTGTATCAGGAACTCGACATCAGCCTGCGCGTGCTGCGCGATTTTGTCAGCAGCGACACCGTGCGCATCCTGGTCGATTCGCGCAGCACCTATCAGCGGATGCTGGAATTCGCGCAGGCCTACAACACGGTCGCGAGCGACAAGTTGGAGCACTATTCGGGCTCGCGTCCGCTGTTCGACCTGCATGGCGTGGAAGAAGAGATCGAGCGCGCCCTGTCCAAGCGTGTCGACCTGAAATCCGGCGGTTATCTGATCATCGACCAGACCGAGGCGCTGACCACCATCGATGTGAATACCGGCGGATATGTCGGGTTGCGCAGTTTCGACGACACCATCTTCAAGACCAATCTGGAAGCCACACAGGTCATCGCGCGGCAATTGCGCTTGCGCAATCTGGGCGGCATCATCATCTGCGATTTCATCGACATGGATACGCAGGAACACCGCGATGCCGTGCTGGAGGAATTCAAGAAAGCCCTTTCCCGCGATCACACGCGAATTACGGTAAGCGGCTTCTCGTCGCTGGGGCTGGTGGAAATGACCCGCAAGCGCACCCGCGAGAGCCTGGCGCATGTAATGTGCGAACCCTGCCCGACCTGCCAGGGACGGGGTGAGGTAAAGACCGCGCAGACTGTGTGCTACGAGATCCTGCGCGAGATCCTGCGCGAAGCACGCCAGTTCAATGCGCGCGAATACCGCATCCTCGGATCGCAGCAGGTGATCGATCTGTTTCTGGACGAGGAGTCACAGGCGCTCGCGATGCTTTCCGACTTCATTGCAAAGCCTATCTCGATGCAGGTTGAGACGTTATACAGCCAGGAACAATACGACGTGATTTTGATGTAACGAGCCTCGATGGCCGTGAATATCCAAGGATGTACAGAATGACAAGGAAAGCCATGGCGCTGGCGATGATCACCTTGACCCTGCTGGCCGGCGGGTGCGGCCAATCCGGTTCGCAGCAGGATGCGCTTGCGCAAAAGCAGGCGGCAGCCGACGACACCGCTGGATTGTGTCCGGCTATCGAGAGCACCGGGCTCGTCAAACAATGCACAGTCAACAGCCGCGATGGCACGGTACATGTGATGACCGACAATGACGACGATCAGGCTGCAAGGGATATTTGCGCAGAAGTCGTCAGCAGGATGGCGCAACGAACTGCCGCTTTGTCAGCGCGATGGATGCTGCAGGTATATTCCCCGTATCGGGACGACAAACCGCTGGCTGGCTGCCCGCTGCATTAGCAGTATGCACCGGTGCGCCACGGCTATAGCCATCCATGGCCTCCGTGCCATACATCGGCGGTGTGTCAGGAAATTGGCTGATCCTCGTCGGAGGGCATGGTCGTAAGCGCCAGCTCAAGGTTCGAGGCAAGGTTGCGTGCATATTTCGCCGCTTCGAACAAATGGAGCGACTCGTAGGACTTGGCTTTCTGCCGAAAGTTGTCGATATCGTCCGTTAGCATCTTTCTGGTTTCGTCTTTGCTCATCTCGCTACTCCTGGATTGGTTGATTACACGGCAAAGTACATCCGTTGATTTTCGTTGTCTGGTATTTCCGGCCTTGGCTGCTGCCGGGAGTGCTCACTTTTTTTCGCGCAATAACTCTTCTACATCCTCGATCTTGTCATAGAGCAGGTTGATTCTGCGTGCCAGCCCCTGGATTTCGGTATGTGCCCTCCGGTTCACGTCAAAGTCCAATTCATTGCGCAGGCGGTCCTTCTTGTCCTGGCGGTTCTGGCTCATCATGATCACGGGTGCCTGTATCGCCGCCAGCATCGACAGGAACAGGTTGAGCAGAATGAACGGGTAAGGATCCCATGCATTGCCCTTCAATTCGATGTTGATGAGTGTATAAACAAGAAGCACCGATCCGAAGATGATGATGAAATTCCACGAACCGCCAAATGAGGCAACCACATCGGCAATTCGTTCGCCCAAAGTCTGGGATTCTTCGAAAACTTCATTCGGGTTGCGCGCAGACCGGAGGCGGACCAGTTTCTCGGTGGCATGGAACTGCTTGCCCATGACTTTCATGATATCCAGTCCCGCGTCGGGTTTCTTGCGCAGCAGCACGGTGATGTCATTCAGATCCAGCTCGATGCACAGGGATTCCTCTACGGCAGTTGCCTCGGTTTGGTGGGGCGTCTGGGCAAGCATTGATGCGAAGCCGAAAACGTCCCCGATGATCGGTTCGTCCAATAACACAATTTGGTTGTCGTCGTCTATGGTCGACACCTGAACCGCCCCGGACACCAGGATATATGCACGGTTGCTCGGATCGCCTATCTTGTATATCCGCTGGCGCGGGGCGAATTTGCAGAGCTCGACCTGGCTGGCGAGGACTGCCAGCTCATCCTTGTCGAGCAATGAAAATAGCGGGACATCCTGAATGACCTCCGGGTTACAGGGCATAGACCACCTGACACTTTCCTGAGCTGTATGTAATTGTCTGCAAATGCCGGGTCAACTTACTGATGCATTGTTAAGATTTTACGACAGCACTTCTGCCTGATTTGTACAGGCGCGCGGTCTTGATATTGCTTATCGCTCCAAATGCTCATTTTTCGTCACGGATTTCCACGACGCGGATCGCCTCGCCCTCGATGATCTCGCCCCTGGTCGCATCCTCTCCGGCCATCTCACGTTCCGTTGCGACGCCGGGGGTCGGATAGGCGCGCATCTGTTTGCGCAACTCGCGGGTTTTCCACCAGAGATAACCCCAGCCCAGCATGCCGGCAACCAGTATCACCGCGACCAGCACCACCGAGAACATCAACGCCAGACCGAACGCCACCGCGGTAGCGGCAACAGCGGCCAGGCTGCGCAACGGATTGGCCAGGTTTGCAGCGTTATGCGGGAGATTTCTCATTCATTCCTGTTCCGTAAGGATCGCGTTGGCGGATACCCTTGTATATGCCGGCTAGTACAGCGGGGGTGATTTGTGCGGAATGTTGCCGGGTATCCAGTAGCAGACATAATCCGTTCCATCCTTGAACCCGCAACAGGTCAGCAACTCCCGGCTCTGGCACATCGAATCCAGCGTTGTCTGGAGTTCAGCCAGTTCAAAGCCCGGCACCAGCAATGACTGCAGGTTCGTCAGTTTGACCGGCATCTGGCTGGAAGATCCGGCCAATGCATCGAGTATGTTTTCGCGTATTTCGGATTTGGACATGCTCTTGTTTGCTTAAGTTCGCCATCAACATTCTCACGCCCATGATACGCTGATGCAGCGGAAATTTCCGGGTTCAGTTGCGTACCGAAAGGCGGCCGACGGAAAATTTGTACGTTGCTTTCATCGGCTATATTTCGGAACGCATGGCGGTAGCATCTGCGCCGGGACAACCAATCGTCGATGGACTAGGCGTGTTTTCCCTTCTTTGCGCCAGTCCTGGTCTTTGCACCTACCTTGGCATTGAATTTCTCCCTGTCGATCACGAAACGCTCATGCCGTCCCCTGGAGATCAGATCCACCCCGTCATGGGCCTGGACGGCGAATACCAGCCTTCTTCCGTCGACCTCGACCAGCTCGACGGTTGCGGTCACCTCCAGGCCGGGCGGTGTCGGTGCCTCATGGCTGACGTCGATGTGCGTTCCGAGCGTCTGTTCCCGCGGCCAGTCTATATGGGGGTTGATTGCCATGATGCAGGCCCATTCGAGGAATCCCACCAGGAAGCCGGTCGCAAATACCTCCGGCATTGCGGTAAACTCATCCGATTCCGGATAGAGCGCTGGGACCGTTTTCGATCGGGGAATGACGAATTTGTGCTCGTACCTGATACCCGGTTGCAATGTTTCCTTCATACGCTACCTCCGCGATGCCGTAACTCGTTATTCCTTTGGCAACAGGTTTTCCGGTTCGATCGCGCTGCCGGTAACCGCCACCACCTTGTGACGCGATTGCCCGCCCTGTTTCAATTCGGCGTTGCGCAGCGGGACACCGAACATTTCCGCGATGTATTTCAGCAGCGCATCGTTGGCGCGCCCCTCGACGGGCTGGGCGGCCAGCCTGATCTTGAGGGCCTCTCCGTGCAGGCCGACGATTTCGCTGCGCTTTGCACCCGGTTGAACATGCAGGGTGAGCATGATGGTTTCGCCGTTGCGGCGGTACCAGCTCGGCCCGGAGGACATTTACAGCAATCGCGCCGCCAGGCTTTCCAGCATCGCGATCGGCACCAACAGGATGATCTGGCAAATCACCAACAGCAGCAGCGGCGATAAATCGATGTTGCCGACCAGCGGCAGGATCCTTTGCAGCGGGCGCAGGAAACGGTAGGTGATGGCCGCAAGCAAGGGGGCCAGCGGCGTATAGGGATTGACCCAGGACAGGATCGCTTGCGCAATCAGCGCACTCATCAGCAGGTAGATGCTGATTTTGAGCAGCTTAACCGCGCTTAACACCAGCAATCCGAACAGCGGGAAATGCACGAACGGGTATCCGTCCAGCGACAGGGTCAGGCCCAGATAGGCGTACTCCACGAGCAATGCGAGCAGCAGGCTCGAGCTGTCCAGTCCCCATACCGGCGGGATGAAACGGCGCGCGCGCAAAACCGCAAAATTGCTGATCGCCATGATGAATTCGCCGAGGGGATTGCGCATCGGGGCGCGCAGCCATTGCATCAGAAACCGGAACAGCAGCACGCCGGCAAATCCCTGCAAAAGGATATCCAGCAAAAATTGTATCGTCTGGATCAGCATCATGCCTTGCCCAGTTCATCACCCATTTCGCGCGAGCGTGCGGCGGCAGCCTTGGCTGCCTCGATGATGTGCTGTTTCACGTGATTGGCTTCCATGCTCAACAGGGCTCGTTCGGTGGTGCCATTTTTCGAGGTGACGCGCGCGCGCAACGTGGCGGGATCTTCAGTACTTTCACGCGCCAGCTTGGCCGCGCCAAAGGCGGTTTCCAAAGCCAGTTTGCGCGCGGTTTGTTCCGGAAGGCCGAGTTCTTTCCCAGCCTGTTCGAGCGCCTCGATGAAATAGAAGAAGTAGGCCGGCCCGCTGCCGGATACCGCAGTGACGGCATCCATCTCTTCTTCGCTATTGATCCAGACGAATGTTCCTGCCGCACGCATGACTTCTTCAACACGGTTGCGTTGATCTTCCTTCAAAGGCAGGAAGCTGTACAGCCCGGTAATGCCGGCCCCGATCAGAGCGGGCGTATTTGGCATGGCGCGCACCAATACAAAACCGGTACCCTGGTTTTGCAGCCACATCGCCAGATCCTTGAGGCGAATACCGGCTGCGATGGATAACACGATTTGCCCTGGCGCAAGCCATGAACCGAGCTGGACTGCAACCGCTTCCTGCATTTGCTGCGGCTTCACAGCCAGCACGACAATGTCACTTCCGGTGATGGCCTTCTCGTCCTGTTTGCCAAAAACGATGACTCCCAAAGATTCCAGCTGTTTGTGCCTGTCTGCATCGATTTCGATTACGCTAATTTCATCATGCTTGCATGTGCCGTTGCGCAGCAAGCCGCCTATCATGGCGCTTGCCATGTTGCCGCCGCCAATAAATGTAATTTTCATATTCAAATCCTTAAATTTGCTACAGAGCGCATAGAGTAAAACCGATTTTCTCCGTGTGCTCTGTGATCTCTGTGGCTATAGTTTTTGCCTTCCACCGAAAATCGCGGTGCCTATGCGCACTATAGTCGCGCCTTCCGCGATCGCCGCGGCAAAATCATGCGACATGCCCATCGATAAAGTGTCCAGCTGCAAACCCTGCCGGTTCAGGTCGTCGCGCAATTTGCGCAACTGTGCGAAGGGTGCGCGCTGCGCCGCGAAATCATCGCGGGGCGCGGGCACGGCCATCAAGCCGCGCAGTTTCAACCCGGGCAGTTTTGCGATGGCGTGTGCCAGCGCGCTTGCTTCACTCGGAAGCACGCCGCTTTTTGTGTCCTCGCGGCTGATGTTCACCTGCAGGCAGACCTGCAACGGGGGCAAATGTGCCGGCCGTTGTTCTGACAGGCGTTCCGCGATCTTCAGCCTGTCCACGCTGTGCACCCAGGCGAAATTTTCCGCAATGGCACGGGTTTTGTTGCTCTGAACCGGTCCGATGTAATGCCACTCTATTGGAATCTCATGCAGCGAGAGAATCTTTTCCAAAGCCTCCCGCACATAGCTTTCCGCAAAACAGGTCTGTCCGGCAGCGTATGCCTCGCGCAACATGCCCGGCGGGAAAGTCTTGCTGACCGCCAGCAGCATCACTTCGTCCGGGCGACGGCCCGCCTCGACAGCTGCCGCTGAAATCGCGTTGCGCACAGCTTGCAAGTTGGAAGCGATTGTTGTCATAATCCCGTACGCAAATAAATCCGCAAAACATTCCAATTCGTGCGGCTCCGCGCCTTTCAGCGCGGGGCCGCCTCACCAAACCGGGACGATTATAATGGATATCACCGAACTGCTTGCCTTTAGCGTCAAAAACAAGGCGTCCGACCTGCATCTTTCCGCCGGCCTGCCGCCGATGATCCGCGTGCATGGCGACATCCGCAGGATCAACCTGCCGGCGATGGAACACAAGGAAGTGCACGCCCTGGTTTATGACATCATGAACGACGGGCAACGCAAGGCTTATGAGGAGAACAAGGAAATCGACTTCTCCTTCGAGGTTCCGGGGCTTGCTCGGTTTCGTGTCAACGCTTTCGTGCACAACCGCGGTGCGGGCGCGGTGATGCGGACTATTCCTTCCAAGATATTGTCCCTGGAAGATTTGAAAGCCCCGAAGATTTTCGAGTCCATCTCCGATTACCCACGCGGCCTGGTGCTGGTCACCGGGCCGACCGGTTCGGGCAAATCCACCACGCTGGCAGCGATGGTCAATCACCGCAACGAGAATGAATTGGGCCATATCCTGACCGTGGAAGACCCGATCGAATTCGTGCATGAAAGCAAGAAGAGCCTGATCAACCAGCGCGAAGTCGGCCCGCATACCCTGTCTTTCCAGAACGCGCTGCGCAGCGCGCTGCGTGAAGACCCTGACGTGATCCTGGTCGGCGAAATGCGCGATCTGGAGACCATACGCCTGGCCATGTCTGCCGCGGAAACCGGCCACTTGGTGTTCGGCACGCTGCACACCAGCTCGGCGGCCAAGACCATCGACCGTATCATCGATGTGTTCCCCGCCGACGAGAAGGAAATGGTGCGCGCGATGTTGTCGGAATCCCTGCGCGCGGTGATTTCGCAGGCGCTGCTCAAGACCAAGGATGGAGCCGGCCGGGTGGCGGCCCATGAGATCATGATTTGCACCCCCGCGATCCGCAATCTGATCCGCGAAGCAAAAGTCCCGCAAATGTATTCTGCGATACAAACCGGCCAGGCGGTTGGCATGCAGACGTTGGATCAATGTCTTGCCACGCTGATCAGGGAAAACAGGATCACCCCTGCCGAAGCCCGCTCCAAGGCGGCAAACAAGGACTCGTTCCCCGGCTAATCAACATCTGGCAATCAGGAGCATTCAATGGAAAGAGACCAGGCCACCGAACTGATACACAACCTGCTGCGCGGCATGATCAGCAAAAAGGCATCCGACCTGTTCATCACGACGGGCTTCCCGCCTGCTTTCAAGATCGACGGGAAAATGACCCCGGTTTCCAGCCAGGCCCTCTCGATGCAGCATACGCAGGAGCTGGCCCGCAGCATTATGAACGACCGCCAGGCATCGGAATTCGAGTCGACGCATGAATGCAATTTTGCGATCAGCCCGCACAATATCGGCCGTTTTCGTGTCAATGTATTCATGCAACAGCAGCGCGTCGGCATGGTGCTGCGTACCATCACGACCCAGATACCCGATCTCGACCAGCTGGGCATGCCGCCGGTGCTCAAGGACATCGTGATGACCAAGCGCGGCCTGGTGATCGTGGTCGGCGGTACCGGTTCGGGGAAGTCGACCACGCTGGCCGGCATGATCGGACACCGCAACAAGAACAGCTACGGCCATATCATCACCATCGAGGACCCGGTGGAGTATGTCCACGACCATATCAACTGCATCATCACGCACCGCGAGGTGGGGGTTGACACCGAGTCCTGGCATAACGCGCTGAAGAATACCCTGCGCCAGGCACCCGATGTGATATTGATCGGGGAAATCCGCGACCACGAAACCATGGAATATGCCGTCGCATTTGCCGAAACCGGGCACCTTTGCCTGGCCACGCTGCACGCCAACAGTTCCAACCAAGCGCTGGATCGCATCATCAACTTCTTTCCCGAAGAGCGGCGCGCGCAGCTGCTGATGGACTTGTCGCTCAACGTGAAGGCATTCATATCGCAACGCCTGATCCCGAAAAAGGACGGCGAGGGGCGCGTTGCCGCGATGGAGATCATGCTCAACTCGCCGCTGATCGCCGACATGATCTTCAAGGGCGAAGTAAACCAGATCAAGGGCATCATGGCGCAATCGCGCGAGCTGGGCATGGAGACCTTCGACGGCTCCCTGTTCAGCCTGTATGAAGCGGGCAAGATATCTTACGAGGAAGCCCTGAGGAATGCAGACTCGGTGAATGACCTGCGCCTGCGCATCAAGCTGGAAAGCAAGCTGGTGACGGACCGGAACCTGATGAGCGGCACCGAAAACATGCAGCTTGATTGAGTCGTTGCCAACAGGGGTATGCAAACACCGGAACACCCGGGTGATCAACCGGGCGCGGCCTTGCCTGAATTTTACTTGCCGGACTTCCCCGGACGGTTGCTTCCGGATACGATTTTGTATTCCAGCAAGCGGCATTCGATAGCGCCGTTGAACAGCGGCGTGCGTTTCGAGGGAGACAGCCGCATCAGTTTTAAAATGGCCTTGTCAGCGGTGAACAGATAGGCCGTCCATCCGCCGAACTTCTTTTTCAGCAAGTCGCCGAGTTTGGGATAAAGTTCGGCCAGTTCATCCAGCTCGCCCATGCGTTCGCCGTAGGGCAGGTTTGCCACCAGTATGCCGTGCTCGGCGGGTGCCGAGATTTCCAGCACGTTTGCCTGCTTCAGTTCGACACATTCCGACAGGCCTGCCTCTTCCAGATTCCGCGATGCTGCCTTCAGCGCATCACCGTACAGATCGCTGCCGTACAGTTTCAGCGGTTTGGCCGGCAGTTGCGCTGCAATTGCCCGTTCGCGCATCCGATTCCACAGCGCCGCATCGAAATTCTTCAGTATCTCGAATGCAAAACCCCGCGCGATACCGGGCTGGATGTTGAGCGACATCTGTGCCGCCTCGATCAAAAATGTGCCGCTGCCGCACATTGGGTCGAGCAGCGGGATGCCGGGTTGCCAGCCCGCCAGGCGGAGAATTCCCGCGGCCAGGTTCTCGCGCAGCGGCGCGATGTTGGTGTGCGAACGCACGCCGCGCTTGAACAGCGCGTCTCCGGAAGTATCCAGGTATAGCATTAGCTTGTCGTCTTCGATGAACACATGGATGCGCACGTCCGGTTCCAGCGTGTCGACGCTGGGACGCTCATTGCAGTGGGCGCGGAAACGGTCGCATACCGCATCCTTGATCAGCAGCGTGATGTACTCCAGGCTTTTCAGCGGGCTGCGTATTGCGGTGGTGTTCACGCGTATGGTGCGGGTGACATCGAACCAGCGCTGCCACTGCAGTTCGAGAGCAGCCTGGTAGATATCGTGTTCGTTGCGGTAGCGGGTTTCCTTGACGCGCCACAGGATACGGCTGGCGATGCGGCTCTCCAGATTGGCGCGGTAGCACAATGTCCAGTCGCCGGTGAAATGCACGCCCCCTTCGGTGCTGTGAACGTTTTGTCCGCCAAGTTGCTCCAGGTCCGCCAACAGGATGGCTTCCAGGCCGCGCGGGCAGGGGGCAAAGAATTCAGGCATAAATCAGAATGGTTTGACGGTGACCAGGATGACGATCGCGGCCAGAAGCAGCACCGGGATTTCGTTGAACCAGCGATAGAACACATGGCTGCGGGTGTTGCGGTCGGCGGCGAATTGCCGGACCAGTATGCCGCAATAGTAGTGATAGCCGATCAGAGCCAGCACCAGCACGAGTTTTGCATGCAACCAGCCGCCGCCAAAGCCATAGCCCAGCCACAGCCAGATGCCGAAACCCAGGGCCAGCCACGCGATCGGCGTGATGAAGCGGTACAGCTTGCCCTCCATCAGCTTGAGCCGCGCGATCTCGGCGGGTTCGGTCGCCATCGCATGATTGACGAAAATCCGCGGCAGATAGAACAGCCCGGCGAACCAGCTCACGACGAAGATGATGTGAAATGCCTTGACCCATAACATGGTGATGTTCCTTTAGCGTGTTTTTGCTGATTATCGCCGCTCAGTAGGTTGCTTCATGTATTTGCGGCATGCCGTCGTCCACCCACCGGGCATAGCCGCCATTGAGGTTCAGCACGTTCCGGAACCCCATCATCTGCAGCACGGCGCAGGCCATTGCGGAACGGCCGCCGGTTGCGCAGTAAACGATGACCTGGCGGTCGCGTGCCGCAGTCAGTTCCGGCACGTGTTTGGGGTAGGCGGGGTCGGCAGCGGCCTCGATGATGCCGCGCGGCACCAGGCGGGCGCCCTTGATGTGGCCGTTCTCGTATTCGCCATGCTCGCGCACGTCGATCAACAGCAGTTCGTCTTTTTTGTTAAGTTTATCGACCAGTTCCTTTGGGGTGATTTCCGTGATGCAGGACTTCGCGGCGCGGACAAAGTCCATCAGGCTCATGGGTTGTTCCGGTTTGAAAGTGTTGTACATCTGTCGTTCTCCTATGCTCGTTCTGAAATGATTTGGTCTGTGCAGGGCCGGTACTGAAAGATCGCGTGAAATCACTTCCGGGAAAAGCGGCCGATTGTCTTGCCATTTGAAACGCGCCTACTGCGCGAGCCTTCTCCGGAACAGCACCAGCGATACATAAAAACCCGACAATGCGTAGCCCAGCAACACCGAAATATGCAGCATGAAGTCGGGCGGCACATGGTTGGTCAACAGCGGCCGGGCCAGGTCTATCGCGTGGGTCAGCGGCAGCACGGAGGACACGTTCTGCAGCAATGGCGGCAAACGGTCGACCGGAAAAAACACGCCGCATAATAGCACCATCGGGGTGATGGCCAGCGTGAAGTAGTACATGAAATAGTCGTAACTGGGCGCCAGTGCGGTGACGATCAGCCCGACGGATGCGAAACACAGTCCGACCATGAACGCCAGCGGAATGATCCACAGCGACAGCGGCGAGTGAGACAATCCCAGCATCCAGATCACCAGCAGCACCGCCAGGCCGGACAGCAGGCTTTTGCTTGCCGCCCAGACAATTTCGGAGAACACGATATCGTCCAGCGTGACGGGCGTGTTGAGTATCGCCTCCCAGGTGCGCTGTTCGTGCATGCGCGCGAAGCCGGAATACAGCGCCTCGAAACTGGCGCTGTTCATCGTGCTGTAGCACACCGTCCCGCCCGCAAGAAACGCGATGTAGGAAGTGCCGCCGATCTGCGGCAGCATCCCGCCCAGGCCGTAGCCGAGCCCCAGCATGTAGATCACCGGGTCGGCGAGATGGCCGAGTACCGAAGACGCTGCCATCTTTTTCCAGACCATGAAATTGCGCCGCCAGATCGGGATGAAACGGCGGCTGAATTGCGGCAGTGCGAAATCGCGATTGTTCATTTCAACTTGTCCTGTTCCACCGCGGCGATCGCATCGGCCGGACTGACCACGCCGATCCCGCGCGCATAGACGCATCCCTTCCAGGTTCCCTCCGCAACGATGCGTTCGCTGTCGCGGAATGTATGATTCATGTAGAAATATTTCTCGTCCCAGCGGGTGACTTCCAGTTCAACCTGGAATCGTTCGAACAGCCCCAGCGGCTTCTTGTAGGTCATGGTATGTTCCGCGATGACGGGTATCCAGTTGCGCCTGAACATCGCTTTCAGCAGTCCGGTGCGGATGAACAGGTCAACGCGGTTCAGGTCGCAGATGGTCAGGTAACGGCCGTTGTTCATGTGGAAATTGATATCCAGATCGTTCGGCAATACACGCAGGTTAAGCCTGCTTGCCGAGTTGCCGATGCCGAGCCGTTCGCGGAACAGCGACAGGATGAACACGTAGAGCATGCGGAAGATCAGGTTCATTCGCGCATCTCCCGGCCGGTCAGCTTAAGAAAGACATCCTCAAGGGTGGCCGGCCGGTGCAGGTAGCGCAGTTCCGGATGCTGCTGCAATTCCCGCAGCAATGGCTGCGCGTCGGTCACATAGCAGAACACCGACTCTCCGCTGACCTCGAAGCGCTGGGCATGGCGCGCAGCATGCTCTTGCGCCCAGGCTGCAGCAGGCTCGCCGAACACCTCGACCACCTGCGGCTCGATGTTCTGCGCGATCAGGTCGCGCGGAGCTCCTTCACTGATGATGCGCCCGTTGTCCATCACCGCAAGGCGGTGGCACAGCCGCTCCGCCTCATCCATGAAGTGCGTGGTGAGCAGCAGGGTCTTGCCGCGCGCGGTCAGTTCGCGCAGGCGCTGCCAGATCAGGTGGCGCGCCTGCGGATCGAGTCCGGTGGTCGGCTCGTCGAGGAAGATCACATCGGGGTCGTTCACCAGCGCGCGCGCCAGGGTCAGGCGCCGCTTCATGCCGCCCGACAGGGTCGGCACCTTCACGTCGCGCTTGTGGCTCAGGTTGGCAAACTCCAGCAAGTCGGGCATGCGCGCATTGATTGCCGCATCGCTCATCCCGAAGTAGCGGCCATACACCAGCAGGTTTTCGGCCACGGTGAAATCGGGATCGAGATTGTCGATCTGGGGCACCACGCCGACACGCACCCGCGCCTCGCGCGCATGCCGCGGTACGGCGTGGTCCAGCAACTGCAATTCACCCGCGTCCGGCGCGACTAGGCCGAGCATCAGGCGCAGCGTGGTGGTCTTGCCGGCGCCGTTCGGGCCGAGCAGGCCGAAGCATTCGCCGTTTTGGAGGCTGATGTTGACGCCATCCACCACAACTTGATTGCCGTAGGTCTTGCGCAAGTTGCGTGCGCTCAGAACGGGGTTCATGGCAAGGGCTTTCTCCCCCCGCCCGCAAGCGGGATAACCAGCGACTTGGATGGGGTTGTTGGACATCCTAGTCGAATGGCTAGTCGTTTCATCAGCGGGGGCAAGGGAGCGGGTCGCATATTGACAGAATGATTGCTTCGACGAGCGCCCCTCTCCCTGACCCTCTCCCACAAGTGTGAGAGGGGATGCAAGGCGCAACCACATAACATTTCGCTCATGGCGGCTGCCCGTTGAATGCATGCAGCACGATCTGCTTGAGCTGGTTCAGCCGACCGTGGAAAAAATGTCCGGCCTCCGGCAGCACCACGAGGGGCAGGTGCAGCGGGCGCGCCCAGTCGAGCACATCGGCCAGCGGCACCACCTCGTCCAATTCGCCATGCACCAGCAGCGTGTCATGCCGCACCGGCGGCATTTCGAAGCGTCCCACTGCAGGCGCGATCAGCACCAGGCGGTGCGGATGCGGGTGCAGAAGCCGTGCGGCGCGCGCCTGCACATAGCCGCCGAAAGAGAAACCGGACAGGATCAGCGGCAGGTCGCCATATTCCTGTCGCGCGTGGCGCACGATTGCCAGCACGTCCCCCGTCTCGCCGCCGCCGCTGTCGAATTCGCCCTCACTGTTGCCCACGCCGCGAAAGTTGAAGCGCAATGCGGCGAAACCGAGCTCCACAAAGGTCTTTGCCAGGGTTGTGACGACCTTGTTGTCCATCGTGCCGCCCATCGTCGGCAGCGGATGCGCGACCACCGCGATCGCGCGCGGTGCATCGTCGGGCAGGTGTGTAACACCTTCGAGATTTCCGGCTGCGCCGGCGATGGAGAATTTTTTCAGGGTGGGCATTTAGCTTTGTGTATTTGAGTTCTAGCGGAATGGTTTAACTATTGAGAAGGCATTTTCCTTCATCTGTCCGCTCGCAGCTTGCCAGCAGTCATTCGTAACGTGCAACCCGATCGCACCTTAAGCTCATGGACTGGACTTGTTGTGTGCTCGATAACGTGACTAGGATAGTTCCACATCAGAATCGATATCCTAGATGAATCTGGTTAAAATCAACACCATTATTCGGCCTCTTGATGTCGCCGTTTGACAGATGTTGGAAACGATAACCTAGATCAAACTGGCGACGCTCACCAAGGCTTACCCCGAAACCCAGAGCATCCCCGAACTGGAGAGCAGTGCTGAAATTGCGTCCTGAGTAAATAGAAGTCGGGGAGATCAGATGTACGCCAATCCCTGCCTCTAGGTATGGCATCACACCTGCCCCCTCCTTCTGTTCTAGGTGAAACACAGGCGTAATGCCAAAATCGGTAATGGTCTGGTTGTTGGCCTCTGGTTTAAAGCCGCGCCAGTTGCCCAGTGACGCCTCCCAGAAGCCAGTTACATGCCAATCACCATCATTCAGCCAACTCTTATGCCATTGCCACAGCGCCCCGACGCGATACATGTTTATCATTGACAAAGAGGATATTACTGATGCGTCACCTAGTCCATATTCAATGAAGACACCATCTGCGGCATATGCATATGCTGTGAGCAAGAAGAGGAACATCAGCATGAACAGTTTTTTCATCGATGCTCCGGCAATCAAAATAGGAAGTCAACGCATCAGTATAGCCAATCATGGCAATATGAGACTCGACCGATTTAATGACGGCTTCCCGTCAAAGTCAGCTTTTGACACACTGCCGAATTTCATGTAGCCCAATTTCCTTCCGCAAAGCGGCCAGTCGC
>JBAVGB010000042.1:0-1555 GCA_049684555.1 Gallionella sp.
CGTCCACGTGAATTCCGTGAACATCGTCTCGGCCAGCGCCATTGATGAGAACGCGCATCGCATCTCGCGCGAGATCCGATACGCTGCGCGCGCCGGTGGCTGAACAAAGGCGCCTGACGGCTGAATACTCCTCTTCGGAGAGCCGAATGCTAATCATGCGGGAACGTGGATTCAGGACTGTCATGTGGAATTCGAAAAAGATGATGTTGGAATGTTGGGAAGTACGTGTCGAGGTTAGGGAACCTCTGCACAAGTCTGCAAGCCGCGTGATTGTTGAATAAACTATAACTATGAAACGAAGGGCGCGTTTTCAGCAGACATTGGCATCGCAGTCGAGTTTTGCGAAGTATGGTCGCAAGAGCAAGCGGGAGCTGTTTCTTGACCAGATGAACCGGGTGGTTCCGTGGTCAGAGTTGCTGGCGCTGGTTGAGCCGGTTTATCCCAAGGCGGGCAACGGCCGGCAACCGGTGGGCCTGGCGATCATGCTGCGAACTTACTTTCTGCAGCAGTGGTTCAGCCTTTCCGACCCGGGCATGGAAGAAGCGTTCTATGAGTCGGCTGTGCTGCAGCGTTTTGCCGGAGTGGATCTGGGGGTGGCCGCCGCGCCGGACGAAACCACGATCCTGCGCTTCCGCCATCTGCTTGAGCAGCACGATCTGTGCGGCGAGATGCTGATGACGGTGAATCGCTACCTGGAGACGAAGGGCATCCGCATCAGCACGGGCACCATCGTGGACGCGACGATTATCCACGCGCCCAGTTCGACGAAGAACTCCAGCGGCAAACGCGATCCCGAGATGCATCAGACCAAGAAGGGCAAGCAGTGGTACTTCGGCGCCAAGGCGCACATCGGCGTGGACAGCAAGGAGACGGTGGTGCATTCTGTGTGCACCTCGGCGGCCAGCGTGGCGGACAAACATATGCTGCCCGATTTACTGCATGGCGAAGAGCGCAAAGTGTGGGGCGATGGCGGCTATCAGGGCCAGGGCGAGGCCATCCGCGCTGCTGCGCCGAAGGCGCAAGATATGACTTGCCGCCGGACCAAATACAAGGATTATGTAGATGAAGAGGCCAAGCGCAAGAACACCACCAAGGCCCGCGTGCGAGCCAAGGTGGAGCATCCCTTTCGCATCCTGAAGCGTGTCTTCGGGTTTACCAAGGTTCGTTACCGTGGCATCTGGAAAAATCACCAGTGGCTGTGCGCGGCCTTCGCGCTGGTCAATCTGTACCAACACCGCAACCGGCTGGCCCCGCAAAGGGCGTAGTGTCTCTGGAGGCCGAAAAACGGCCTCACCGAAACCAAAAAGACAGGCAGAAGCACGCACTTTCTAACACAACACTGCTTCAAAAGCCAGAAATGATCTGCCGTCGATTCGCCGCTACAAAATCACGCACCTGCGCAGAGGTTCCCTAAGGGGTTCCTGATTCAATTCGCGATCTGCGCTCAGAACCGGTGGCCTCTCCTCTTAGTGTAAGCTGTGAGTCTATTGCTGTGTAGCCGTTGCCGTTGTATGTTGCCGCCGTCGGCCGGGACGTGGAAACAGCTCGCCGGCTC